>JBKOYY010000022.1:0-31950 GCA_046725615.1 Pseudomonadota bacterium | reverse complement strand
TTGAGGTCTGCAAATCCGACCCTAACCGAAGATCGCGGATGACCACCCGCTACGCCGCTCACTCGCTACGGCGCCTTGTGGAGGCGCGCTACGCGAGCGGCTCCGCTACCGCCCAGCTACACCACGTCCAGGGACACGACCCCAGCTGGCCGAGCGGGGCGCGTTCGATATCCATGGCGCGCGCCAGCGCCGACTGCGAAAGCCCCTCGTTCTGGAGGACGTAGACGAGAACCCGCCACTGCGGCCGTGTTAGACCAAGCGCGCGAACCCGCCGATCGAACCCCTTTCGCATCAAGCGTGTCACGTCAGAAATCAAAAAACCCACGTTCTCAATGCGGGCCGCCGCAAGCGACGGCGCCTCCCGGCTGGCCGTCGCCGGTTCGGCGAGTCCGGGGGGCCGGCGGGTGATGGGTCGGGTTTTAGGTTGGTTCGCCACAACGCCAATGGTTCAGGCATCCGTGGCGTCATGCAAGGGGCATCCTGCCGCGCGACGCGGTCGGCGCCTGCAACGGCGCGTCCGTCAAGCACCGCCCCGCTTGCGCGGCCGCGCACTTGTATTGTAGCATACATCTGCTTTTGGACTTTGTTTCTTCCCAAGGGCAACGACTTGCGCCGCGCGCTCGACGAGCGCGCGGCGTGCTTTCCAGCCGCCAGGCTCGCCTCAATCGCTCGCCAGAGCCACCGGTCGGCTATTCTGCTCCGCCCACGCAGGCTCGCAACTTCTCAGCGGGCAGCGCCCTGCCCCCTTCGCCAAAGGTCTCGACGCGTCCGAAGCGCTTCGCCAGAACCTTGCAGGCCTCAAGACTTAGTGTGCGAGAGCTGGGCGCCCTGGCCACGCACTGGCTTTGCTCACAATGAAACACCGCGCCCCCCGCGACGATCTTCGAGCGGGGGATGTCCGTACGCGCGAAGGTCGCCACGACATGCTCTGCAGGGGACGCATTCGACGCGCTCGCCCCGGCGACCATAGCTACAGCTAAGATGATGTTTCTCGATAGCATCATGCCCTCACTCCAGAGTTATAATTGTAACGTAGGCATATCATATCTTCATCTCGGGTAACGCTTAAACCTCGCCACGCTTAAGAAGGTGTCCTTTCCGAAGCCTCGGCAGGTGGCGCGCGCCGCGCGCGCCCGGCAAGAGGCCGCCTTCGATCGTTGGCTTGTACCTGGAGTTGGGGGGCAGGCGCCGTGCCTGAGGCATCGGTGGCCGACAACCCAATATTGCTGACCCCCTTTGCCTCCCATCGATCCGCTGACCCCTCGTCAGTCTCCTCGCGTGCGCGCGAGGTGCTTGCGGGAACGATATTGTAGGATACGTTATAGATGCGCCCGCCATGGGCGGGGCTATCGGGGGGTTCTGCTAGAGAGCTTGAACAGCCGCGCAGTCGCGAACTCACAAACATTTTTGCGCTCGGAACCGCACACACAAACAACGCGGGAGCGGAAGGGGAGGATTCCATGTCTGTTCGAACGTACCTTGGGGGCGGATCCATGATCGCCCTGGCGATCGCGATCACGGGTAGCTCCGCGATGGCGCAGACCGTCGCATCTGCGCCGGTATCGGAAGTCGAGGAGGTTGTCGTCACCGGCTCCTTCATCGCCGGGACTCCGGAAGACGCTGCGCTACCGGTCGATGTGCTGTCCAGTCGCGACCTTGAGGCCCAGGGCGCCCCGACCGTCATCCAGCTGGTCAAGACAATAACCTCGTCTCAATCCTCGTTGGGCGAGAGCAATCGGTACAATGGCGGCGCAGGCACTGCATCGATCAACCTGCGCGGTTTTGGGGCAGCGCGTACGCTGACGCTGATGAACGGCCGGCGTCTGGCTGACAGCCCGTCGGCCGCCTTCCAAGGCGGCGGCGCGAACCTCAACTTCATCCCGACGGCTGCGGTTGGACGCATCGAGGTGCTGAAGGACGGGGCCGCGGCCACCTACGGTTCGGACGCGATCGGCGGCGTGGTCAACTTCATAACCCGGACGGATCTCGACGGCTTCGAACTCGGCGGCGAGTACGCGCTCATCGACGGTTCCAACGGAGACTACGAGGCGAACGCCGCGTGGGGGCGCAAATTCGAGAACGGGAACGTCCTGCTCACGGCCGGCTACCGCCACCGCTCGCGGCTCGACATCCACGACCGCGACTGGGCGTTGCGCGGCTTCGATTTCGGCGGCTATGCCGGCGCGGGCGGCTGGACAGGCGCTTCCAACCCGGGACTCTTCCTGGCCGGAGCCAACCTCTTCCGTGACAATGGGTGCGCCGAGCTTGGCGGGGTGCTGACCAACAACGTCACCTATCCGAACCCTTTGAGCGGGACGCTGGGACAGGGCGCGACAGCGACCGTGGCCGTTCCGGTGGGCGCGCAGAACCCGGCCACGGCGACGTCCACGTGCCGCTTCCAGTTCTCCAACTTCAACGATCTCGTCAATCGCGAGGACCATTATCAGCTCTACGGTGAGGTGAACTTCGAGCTCTCGGAGAACCTGGCCTTCCACGGCGAGGTCGCTTGGACCAAGAACGACACGCCGGTCCAGCGCATCTCTCCCGCCAACCTCACGGCGCAGTATCCGTCGCCGGTGGCGGTCGGAGGGACGTCCTTCTCACCCACCGCCCCGAACGGCCCCAACTTCTCGGTGCCCTACAACATCCCGGCGAACCACCCGGGCCTCGTCGCCCTGCTCAACGACTGCCGCTCGCCGCTGACGGCCGCGCAGTGTGCGGCCATTCGGGCGTCGGCCAACAGCGCGGTGGGGGCTCAAGCCGGGGCCCCTCTCGGAGCCCGCGGTGTCGACATCATTCAACTGGGATGGCGCGCCATCGCGTTTGCGGGCCATCCGCTCAATTCCGACAAGGCGGACCACCAGTCGATCGTCAACGACGCATTTCGTATCTCCGGCGGCTTTCAAGGCGAGATCTTCGGCGGGGTGAAATATGACACCGCCATCACCTATATGGAGCAGAAGAACACTTCTGATACCAACGACCTCCTGGTCTCGCGGATCCAGTTGGGCCTGCGCGGTTTTGGAGCCAAGGCGGATGATCCGGGGGGCTGTACGGCGGCCGAAACGAACAACTTCACGTCTGGGGCCGGCAATGGGGCGCTGGGGTGTTACTACTTCAATCCCTTCACAAACGGCACCCAGACCAGCGTCGTAAACGGCGCGGCGAATCCGTTTTTCAACGCCGCCGTTGCGAACGACCCGCAGGTCGTGGCCTGGCTCTACGGCAACTACACCAACGTCCTGACCAACCGGCTGCTCGTGGCGGACATGGTGTTCTCCGGCGAAACCGGTCTGGAGCTCCCTGGGGGACAGGTCGCGTGGGCCGTCGGCGCGCAATATCGCTATACGCAAGAAACCCGGAAGTATGGCGAATTCTTCAACTCCAACGAGACCCCCTGTCCGGACCGCCCCGCGTGCGCCGACGAGAGCGGCCCGCTGCAGTTCTTCGGATCGGCCGTGGATCGCGACGATGACGCCAACGTCAAGGCCATCTTTGCGGAGCTCCAGGTTCCCGTCCTCGAAAACCTCAATCTGAACTTCGCGATCCGCCACGAGGACTATCAGGGCGGCATTGGCTCGACGACCAATCCCAAGGTCGCCGCCAAATGGCAGGTCACCGATTTCCTGGCGCTCCGCGGAAGCGCGAGCACGACCTTCCGGGCCCCGAGCCCCGGTCTGGTCTCCACGGACTGCAACAACGGCGTCCGGGTGCTGGGTAGCGCCTATCGGGCATTTCAGAGCTGCGGCAATCCGGATCTGAAGCCGGAGAAGGCCGACACCTTCAACGTCGGCGCGATCCTCGAACTCGGCGGCTTCAGTGCGACGCTCGACTACTTCAACTTCAAGTTCAAGGACGAGATTACCGAGGAGAGCGGCGCACGTCTCTACGCCAGCATGTTCCCGGGTGGGTCGAATGTGAACTGCGGCAATCCGGCGTTCGCCCAGTTGCAGGCCCGATTCACGTTCGCCGGCGCCTGTGGCGCCGCCAACGTGGCGCGGCTCCGCAGCTTCACGATCAACGGGCCCAACACGAAGACCTCCGGGCTGGAGTTCCGCGCGCAGTACGACTGGGAAGGCTGGCTCGATGGCCGATGGGCCATCGGAGGTGAGGCGACCTACCTGATCGAGTACAAGCGGGGCGTCACGAACCTGCTCGGCACGGACATCGCGATCTCCCCGGCCGAGGATCGCGCCGGCCTCAGCGACCTGGTCAACGAGTTCTTCTCCTATTCGAAACTGCGTGCGAATGCCTTCGCCGCGTTCAATCGAGGCCCGCTCTCCGTGCGTTGGCAGACGCGCTACGCCGAAGGCACCTCGCCGGCATTCGGATCACCGCTCTTCGTGACGGTCCCGAACCCGAGTGCGACCGGCGGGCGAGACCTGGTCCCCGTCGGCAAGTCGAAGGACTTCTGGCAACACGACGTGGTGGTGCGCTGGGAGGCGCCCTGGGACACGACGGTCACGGCGAGCATTCAGAACGTGTTCGACAAGGATCCGCCCTACGTACCAAGCCAATACAACTACGACTACACCAATGGAAATCCGCTGGGCCGCGTGTTCGAAGTGGGCTTCAAGAAGCGGTTCTAGTCAGAGCGGTCTCGATGCTGGGCGCCCTCAGTTCTGAGGGCGTCCCCCTATCTGCCAACAATCCGCCTTTACGGCCTGAGCCGATCTTCTGTTTTCATAAAAACTACCGGGGGAAACAAGTATGACCTTTCGAAATAAGCTGTTGCTGTCCGGCGCTTTTCTGGCCGTCGCGGCCGGATCCGCCCAGGCTCAGACCGCTAATGTCATTGAGGAACTGGTCGTCACCGCCGAGAAGCGCGAGCAGAGCCTCCAGGACGTGCCGGTGGCCATCTCGGCCTTCACCAGCAAGCAACGTGACCTCGTCGGCGTGAACTCCGTCCAGGATCTCACCAACTTCACGCCAGGCTTCACCTATCAGTCGGGGAACGACCGGGCGAGCATGCGCGGCATCGGTCGTCTGACGAACGTGCACGCGGTCGACGGCGCCGTGTCGATCTACATCGACGGCCTCTTCACCACCTCGACCGTGCTGGCCGGCGGCCCGCCGCTGGACGTGGAGCGGGTCGAAATCCTGCGCGGGCCGCAGGGCACGCTTTACGGCCGCAACGCCATCGGCGGCACGGTCAACGTGATCTCGGTGCGTCCGACCAAGGACTTCTACGCCGAGGTTCGGGCGATTGCGGAGAATTACGGGTTCACCAACTTCCAGGCCGCGGTGTCGGGACCCATCGCCGACAATCTGAGGTTCCGCGTCTCGGGCTACAAGCTCGACCAGCGCAAGGGCTACTTCAAGAACCTCGCCGGCGGCCCGTCGGAAGGCAGCAAGCGCGACGAATACCAGGTCCAGGCCCAACTCGCCGCCGACCTCGGCGAGAACGCCGAGCTGTGGGTCTCCTACAAGACCCTGGCCTGGCACAACCGCGGCGGTCCCGGCGCGCGCGCCGGCTACCTCAACGACCCCTATCAGACCGGCCGCCTCGATCCGAACTTCTCGATCGTCTACAACTCCGCCCACGGCTACACGCCCGAGACCGGCGTCAACGGCATCGTCCCGGGCAGCCTGCGCCAGTTCGGCAACACGAACATAACCGTGAATCCGGCTTTGGCAGATTCACACGAGTTCAACACGAACACGCCCGAACGTGTCAGGCTGCGGGACGTCAATTCGCTGACGGCCAACTTCGTCTACCATTTGCCGAGCATCGACATCAGGTACGTCGGAGGCATTCAAGAGTACAAGTACGACCTCTACGGCGACACCGACGCGACCAACGTCCAGTCGTTCCAGATACCCCTTGCGCCCGGATCGATCTGTGGAACCGTTGGAGCCCTGTTCGCGGCCGGACGCTCGACGGTCAACTGCGCACCGTTGACCGTAAACGCGGACAATACATTCCACTATTTCGAATATCCGAAATGGTACAGCCATGAGATCAACATCTCATCGACTACCGATGGGCCGCTTCAATGGATTGTGGGGGCGTACTACTATAACGAAAAGTACACCGGGACCGGGAGCACCGCCGACTTCTTTCTCAATGGCCCATCCAGCTTGCGCACGCCGATCCTGGGCGCTGCGCCCAATCCTCTGGGTATTTGGTCGACCGGCAACTACGACCTGACCACCGAAAGCAAGGCTATGTTCGGCCAGGTGGACTGGCAGGCGACTGAAACCCTGAAGGTCACGGCCGGCCTGCGCTATACCAAGGACAAGAAGTCCGGGACCGAGTTCCGGCGGATCGTCTGCAATTCGGACGCCTGCTATCCTGGCCTCTACCCGGCTCTGGGCCTCAGCGCCTTCGGTCCCGGCACGGCGGCGAACTGGGGCAGCCTGCTCGGCAACCTCAACGCCCTGCCGGCGGTCGGCCAGGCCCTGGGGCTGGGCAACGCGCTCGCCCCCCTCGGCGGCCTTGGCAACGGCGCCATGGACCTGACTGACACGCTCGCGCCGAAGAGTACGGCCGGCCCGATCGAAGGGGTGACAAGCCCCTCGGTCTGCACGGCGGGCGTCTGCCGCCAGTACACGATCGGCTCCAACGGCATCGCCAGCCGCCAGCTCGGCGATACGTCGGACGCCTGGACGGGGACCTTCGGCCTCCAGTGGGAGCCGGACGACGACACCATGGCCTATGCCCGCTACAGCCGCGGCTACAAGGCGTTCGGCTTCTCGGCCGGTGGGTTCCTGGCCGACCCCAAGGCGGACGAAGAGACTGTCAACTCCTACGAGATCGGCCTGAAGAAGAACGTGGGTTCCACCCTGCAGGTGAACGCCGCGCTCTTCTATCTCGATTACCGGAACCTGCAGGCGCCGGTCACCGTGCGCGTGGGCCCGACGAACGTCGGTCAGTTCGTCAATATCGCCAAGTCGCGGTCCAGCGGCCTGGAGTTCGGCATGATCTGGCAGCCGATCCGGCCAGTACGCCTGACGGTGGACTACGGTTACAATCCGACGAAGATTCGGAAGAGCATCCCGCTGATCGATACCAATGACAACATCAACACCGGCCCCGTCAGCGTGGTCGGAAACCAGCTACCCCAGGCGCCGAAGCACAAACTGGCGTTGAACGGCTCCTACACCTTCGAGTTCGAACCAGGCGCCCTCACGCTTGGCGCGACCTATCTCTACCGGTCCGAGGCCTACGCCAACGTGTTCACACGCGAATACAACAAGGCCCCTTCATGGGATCAAGTGGATCTCCGCGCTTACTGGGCGCCTACCGGCGGCAAGTACACAGTGATCGCCTACGTCAAGAACGTGTTTGATACCGAGGGCTACCAAGCCGCGCTCGCCGGATCGAGCCGCAACAACAGTCCCACCGTGCCGTCGGACCGGTTCGCCACGGGCTCCCAGGAGGTGGAACTCACCCCGCCCCGCATCTACGGCATCGAGCTCCAGTACCGCTTCTAATACGGAACGACCTGGTCGCTTGCCGCTGCTCCACAGCAGGGCGGGCGACCAGTGCCGCATCAGCCGCCGCGACTGCGCCAAGCGCCGGTCGCGGCCGGCGCAAATTCTGGGCGGCGCCATCGGGCGCATGCGGGAAGGTGCGAGCCATGCCGCGGGACGACTGTGGGGGCCCGGCCAAAGGACGTCGGGCCGCGCGACCTGATCGCCTGCGGGGAGGCGACTTGGGACGCCACCGCCACCGGCCTGCGGAACGTCTTGGACAAGGCCCGTCGCGGGTGCCAATCCAGTACAACCACGTTCAAGCTTTCTAGCTTCCCAAGGCTTGCAGATGTCGTTGTAGAGGATGGCGCAGAGCGCAGTTGCGACATCATGACCGCACCGTTCAGCTAGGTCGCCAATGAGCGTCGTAGTCTCTGCGGAGGGTGCGATTTCGAGCTGGCACGCGTCACTGCGAACCGGACCGCCACGTGCGGCTGACGGCCTCCGCGGTGTCGGTGTCATCAGATCAGCTTCGACATTGGCGTTCATCCCAACAAATGCCGCCTACCTAACGCAGATTGACGTTCGAACGAGGGATCGGTTGACGGGCCGCACGCGTCACGGTGGGTCATCGCGCTCGTTGGCAGAGCCATAGAGCGACGACTTTTCCACGCCGGCCAGCACGATCTCGACCAATTCCACGAGGAAGTTGTCCAGTTGCCGCAGCATCCGCGACCGCAGGCGAGCCGGCGTCATGCGCACGTGGTTCGAGATGGCGCCGACCACCAGATCCATGACGAGGCCGGGGTTCGTCGAGGCGGGGAGCTGTCGACGCCCCACGGCGCGCCGAACGATCGCCCGTCCCTCGGCGACCGTCGCCTCCGCGTAGGGTCGCAGAAACTCGAGGACCTCCGGGTGCTCGGCGATGTCTAGAGGAAGGCGCTTGTGCGCGCCGGCATAGGGACCCGTCAAGGCGCGGGCGACGATCCAGGCCAGGGCCAGAAGATCGGTCCGAATGTCTCCCTGATCGAGGCTTCCTACCCGTAGCCATCGCGCCTCGAACGTCTGGCGGAGCAGGTCTCCGCGCCGGGGCCAGCGACGATAAAGCGACGCCTTGCCCACGCCCGAAGTTCGCGCCACCGCCTCGAACGTGAAGCCCGCCCAGCCCACGTCCGCGTAGAGCGCCATCGCCGCATCGAAGACCCTGCCCTCGATCTCCGGGTCGCGAGGTCGCCCGCGGCCTGGCGCGAGCGTGACTTGATCAGCTGAGATTTGCTTGCGCACAGCGTCCAACTGCGATTTTCTGACGACCTCCGTCCTATATTAGAATTCGTAATCGATGCCTACATTCTCCGCGGAAGATCGAACGTCTGTCAGGGATGGGGTGGCGAGGCTCTTCGCCGAGCGGAGCCCGCTTTCGAGCGTGCGTTCCGCCATGGAAACGGCCACCGGTATTGACGCGGATCTCTGGCAGGAGCTCGCGGCGATGGGAGTCCTTGGTGTCGCTGTCCCGGAGAGGTTCGGGGGCATCGGCGGCGACGCTGTCCTCATCGAGGCGCTCATGGAAGAAGTCGGGGCCGCGCTCGTCTGCGGTCCCTTTCTGTCCAGCGCGGTCTTCGCGGCGGCCCTGCTCGAGAACCTGGGCGACGCCGAGATTTCGGCGAAGCTGCTTCCTCAGATGGCGGCCGGTTCCCTGATCGCCGCTGTGGCCGTTCAAGACGCCGCGGCCGCCGGGACGCAGTCGGGTGTTGCGCCGAAGGCGCGGCAGAAGGCGTCCGGATGGCGCATCGAGGGGGAAGTCGCCTATGTCATCCATGCGGACGCCGCGCACATCCTACTGGTGGCGGCCGAGACCTCGGAGGGTCTGAGGGTGTTCCTCGTCGAGGGCAATGCCCACGGCCTGGCGCGATCACCACTCTCGACCTTCGACAAGACGCTCCGGCTGAGCCGACTTCGGTTCGACGCCACGCCCGCGCGGCGGATTGAGGCGCGCCGCGAAACGACCGAGGCTCTGGCGAACGCACTGGACCTCGTTCGGGTCGCCCTGGCGGGCGAGCAGGCCGGGGGCGCGCGGCGGGTCCTGGACATCACGGTCGACTACGCCAAGTCCAGAATCCAATTCGGTCGCCCGATCGGCAGCTTCCAGGCGATCAAGCATATGGCGGCGGACCTTCTCCTCGAGGTCGAGAGCGCCACGTCCGCCGCGCGCGAAGCCGCACGATTGTTGTCGATGGGGTCCGCCTCGGCCGGGGCCGCGGTCAGTCTGGCGGCCAGCGCCTGTGGCGACGCCTTCGTGAAGGTCACCGCCGACGCGATCCAGATGCACGGGGGCATCGCCTTTACGTGGGATCACGACGCGCACCTCTACCTGAGGCGCGCTCGCGCGGACGCCCAGCTCTTCGGAACGCCGGCCTTCCATCGAGAGCAGTACCTCAGGGCCATGGGAGCCTGACGATGACGAGTCAAACACCTCGCGGGAGCCAGGAGGCGCTGCGCGATGAAGTGCGCGCGTGGTTGCACGCGAACTGGCCCGGCCGGGATCGCGAAGCGCCGCACGGCTGGCTCGCGAAGGTCGTCGAGGGGCGATGGGCCGTGCCACGGTGGCCTGCCGTCTGGATGGGCCGAGACCTCGATGACGAGCACGCGCGCATCGTCGAATCCGAGTTCGCGGCCGTCGGCGCCCCCGGCGCGGGACAGGACCGCACGAATCTCTGGGCGAACACGCTGCTGGCGCGCGGGACCGACGCCTTGAAGGAGAAGCTCGTCCTGCCCCTGCTGCGCGGGGAGGTTGGGATGTGCCTGCTCTATTCCGAACCCGGCGCGGGATCGGACCTCGCCAGCGTGCGTACGAGGGCCGATCGCCAGGGTGACCATTTCCGGGTGAACGGCCAAAAGGTCTGGACAAGCTTCGCCGCCACGGCGGACTACGGCATGCTGATCGCGCGGACCGACTGGGATGCGCCCAAGCACAAGGGGATCGGCTTCTTCTTCCTGCCTATGAAGCAACCGGGCGTGCAGGTGCGCCCGTTGCGTCAGATCACAGGCGAAAGCCAGTTCAACGAGGTGTTCCTCACCGACGCGGTGTGCCCCCAGGAAAACCTGCTCGGCGAGGCGACCGACGGATGGGGGGTCCTTCAGACCGCGCTCGCCTACGAGCGGTCGGCCATGGGAGAGGCCGCCCGCGGCCCGAGACGCGGCATGGGCCAGTCCGCACCGGCAGACGACCCCCTGATCGCGCTGGCGCGGGAGGCGGGCGCGATGGAGGACCCGGTGCTTCGCCAAGAGATCGCCAAGGTGGTGATCCTGAAGCGGTTGAACACCCTCAATGCGACGCGCGCCAAGGCGGACATGCGCCAAGGAACCTCCTCGTCGCTGATGAGCCTCGGAAAGCTCGCGATGAGCCGGATCCTGCACGAGGAGGCGCGGGTCCGGACACTCATCCTGGGTGCGGAAAGCCTGCTCGACGGTCCGGATCACCCGCGCGCCGACGATACCAATTTCCTGACGCTCAACGCCTATTTCACGTCGATCGGCGGCGGCACCGACCAGATTCAGCGCAACATCATCGGTGAACGCGTGCTGGGTCTTCCCAAGGAACCCGAAATCGATCGCGACGTCCCGTTCCGCGCCGTGCGGACAAGTTGATCCGATCGCCAGAACAGGAGGCCGGCATGGGTTGGAACTTCGGAGACATACTGGACGCCGTCGAGCCGGTCCTCCCGGCCGACGCCCCGGCGCTGGTCCATGGCGACCGGGTGATCTGCTGGCGGGAGGCCACGCGCGCCTCAAACAACCTTGCGCAGGCGATCCTGAAGCGAGGGGCCGCGCCCGGCGACAAGCTCGCGATCTATATGCGCAACCGGCCCGAATACATGATTGCGCTGGCGGCTGCCTTCAAGGCTCGCCTGACGCACGTGAACGTCAACTACAGATACACCCCCGACGAGGTCTGGTACATCTTCGACAACTCCGACGCGCAGACCGTGGTCTATGCCTCGGAATTCCGCGACGCCGTTGCGCAGATCCGCCACAAGCTGCCCGGCGTCACGACCTGGATCGAGGTTTCCGAGGATGGCAGGACCGCCGAGTTTGCGGAGCCCTTCGAGGCCCTGACCGCGGAGGGCGACGGCGCCCCGCTCTCCATCAAGCGCGCGGGCGATGATCTGCTGTTCATATACACCGGCGGCACGACGGGGATGCCGAAAGGTGTGATGTGGCCGCATCACGACCTGCGCGAGATCACGCTGCAGGCGGCGCGGAAGCTGGGGCCGGTCCCGGAAACGCTGGAGGCGCTACGCGAGCATACCCGCAAGGCGGGGCCCGCACCCGCCGCGCTGATCGCGCCGCCCCTGATGCACGGCACCGGCCTTCTCACGGCCATGGGGGTGCACCTCGCCGGTGGCTGCATCGTTACGCTGACGGGTGAGGCGTTCGACCCGGTGGAAATGCTCGATGCGATCGAGCGCCGACGCCCGCAGTCGCTCACAATCGTCGGCGACAGCTTCGCGCGCCCCATCCTCGAAGCGTTGGACGCTCAACCCGGTCGCTGGGATGTTTCCTCGGTCGCCGCGATCGTGTCCTCCGGCGTCATGTGGAGCCTGGAGGTGAAGCGTGGACTCCTGCGTCACATGCCCCAGGCGGTGCTGAACGACGCCTTCTCGTCCTCGGAAGCCCTGGGCATGGGGACGTCAGTCATGACCCGCGCGGGCGAGGTCCAGACCGCGAAATTCGCGCTGACCGACCGTTGCCGCGTCTTCGACGAGGACGACCGCGCCGTCCTCCCGGGATCGGGCGTGCAGGGCGTGGTCGCGCTCGGCCCGCCCAACCCCATCGGCTACTACAAGGACGTGGAGAAGACCGCGCGCACGTTCAGGGTCATCGACGGCGTACGCTACTCGATGCCCGGCGACTGGTGCCTGGTCGAGGCCGATGGCAGCCTGACACTGCTCGGGCGCGGCAATGCCTGCATCAACACCGCCGGGGAGAAGGTCTTCCCCGAGGAGGTCGAAGAAGCCCTGAAAACCCATCCCTCCGTCGCCGATGCCCTGGTCGTGGGCTTGCCGGACCCGAAGTGGGGTCAAGCCGTGACCGCGGTCATCGAGCTCGCGGCCGGGCAGACGCTCGACGAGGCGGTGGTGCGGGCGCACGTCCGCACGACCCTGGCGGCCTACAAGGCCCCAAAGCGGATTTTCGTCGCCGACCGGCCGCTGCGCGTCAGCAATGGCAAGGCGGACTACCCCGCCGCCAAAGCGTGCGCCGAGACCGCTGCCCTGTCGGCCACGACGCCCCCGCACTGAGACTGAAGTCGCTCGCCGGGCGGCGGCCGACACATTCAGGAGGATCGCGATGCCAGATGATACCGAGACGGCCGGTGCGGGCGAACCGCAATGGAACATTATCCAGACCACCGCTCTGGATCCCGCCGCGCGCGACGACCCGCACAGCCGATTGAAGGCCTTGCGCCAGCGGTGCCCGGTCATGCGCGACGAGCCGGTCAAGAGCTGGTTCCTGACGCGTTACGCCGACGTCCGGCAAACCGTCAACGATGCGTCCATCTGGCGGGCCTCGAGCCACGCCGAGGACGGCGCGCTGCTCAAGCGCCCTCCCGAACAGATGCTGGGCCGTCAGGAGAGCATCCTCACCCTCGACAACCCTGACCACGCTCGGGTCAGACCGCCGCTGGCCCAGGCGTTCTACGGGCGCATCAACCGCATGAAGCTGCGCCTCGAAGAGGTCATCGACGAGGTGATCGACGCACTGCCGAGCGGCCAGCCCTTCGACCTGATGAGTGACGTGGCCATCCCCGTGCCGATCCTGGTGATCGCCCATGTGCTGGGGGTCGAGCCGGATCGGCGCAGGGAGTTCCGCGACTGGTCGGAGGCCGTGATCCTGAGCCTCAACCCGTTCCGCTCTCCTGAGCAGGCCGCTCGCGCCGAATGGGGCTCGGCGCAACTCACGGCCTATTTCACCGACCTGATGGCTATGAGGCGGGCGTCGCCCCAGGAAGACCTCATCAGCGACATGGTGAAGCTCCAAGCGGACGGGGCGGCGCTGTCCGACGATGAGGTCCGCGTGAACCTGTCCGCGCTGTTGGTCGGCGGCAACCTCACCACCACGGACCTGATCGGCAACGGCGTCTGGCTGCTGCTGACCCATCCGGAGGAATGGCGCAAGCTCACGGCCGACCCGGCGGCGCTCTCGGGTTCCGCGGTCGAGGAGATCCTCCGCTTCGAGGGGCCGGTCGCCATCACCAGCCGCGTCACCGAGGCGCCCCGCCAGGTCTGCGGGCGCGAAATCCCCGCCGGCCAGTTGCTCATCACCTCGTTGCATGGCGCGAACCGGGACCCCGAGGTGTTCGAGGAACCGGACCATTTCGACATCACCCGCAAGCGGGCGCCGCATGTGGCCTTTGGCGGCGGCGCCCATATCTGCATTGGCGCCCCCTTGGCGCGCCTCGAAGCCAAGCGCGCGCTCCAACGCCTGGCCGAGCGCTTCCCCGCCCTGCGACTGACCCAAACGGATCCGCCGAAATGGCGCACTTTGCCCTTCTTCCGCGGCATCGAATCCCTGACGGTGGTGGGCGAGCCCAGTCGGTCCGACTCCGAGGCCGGATCGCGGCTTGACGCCCCCGCGTGACCGGACGCCGCATCCGCGTCGGCGCTGCGGATGCCGGACGACAGAATGGGCGAAGGGCGCCGGCGCAGATGCCGCCTGCGGCTAGGCGATCGAGAGACCGTAGAGTTCGACGACGTTGTCGTGGCATATGCGGTCGCGGGTGGCCGTGGACAGACCTCGGGTGTGTTCTTGGAGAACCGCTTGGGAGTTGGGCCAAGTGGAGTCCGAGT
Source organism: Pseudomonadota bacterium (assembly GCA_046725615.1). Lineage (GTDB taxonomy): Bacteria > Pseudomonadota > Alphaproteobacteria > Caulobacterales > Caulobacteraceae > Phenylobacterium. The sequence continues at coordinate 17,689 of JBKOYY010000022.1, read as the reverse complement.
GAGGGAAATCGCTGGCCCACATCCAGCCGGCGCTCGTTCATCAGCTCCGTGGTGCTGAACGCGACCCAATCGTCCTGAAACGTGATGTAGATGTGCTCCTTGAAATAGTCGCTCGGCATGTGCGCGAGCGGCGGGGCCTTCATCCAGTAGCGATGGCGCTTGTAGGCGTGATCCATGCGGTACATGTAGTGCGGCGCCCACCCGGCGTCGGCCTCCACGCAGACGATCTTCAGCTTAGGATGGCGGTCAAACACGCCGCCGAAGATCAGCGTGCCGATGATGTCCTGATTGCCGCGGATGATGGACAGGAAACTGTTGATCCGCGGTCCGCGAGGGTTCTGAGCGAGCGACCCCGATTTCGTCGTCAGGATGTGGAACGAGAGCGGCATGTCCAGTCCTCCGCCGTTCGGAAGACGGGCACCCAGATCGGGTCGTCATAGTCGGCCTCGCCCGGATCTCCGGGCATCATCACGCCCTTGAACCCCGCGACGTGCGCTTGCCGCAGTTCGTCGACGCCGACCGCTTGCGTCTTCATCGAGACCTGGGCTAGCCCATAGAGGCGCTGCGGCGCGCTTCCGCACAATACCCTGCCAGCCATCGATTGTAGGCCTCGAAGCAGGCCTTCTTGAAATCGAAGTCGGGGTGGTTGCAGAGAAGCATCCCGACGGTGGGATAGATCAGCTCGGCCGCAACCCCGTCCAGGTCCTGATCGGCCAGGCGATGTTTCGGATCCCACCCGCTTCGCCACAGCTCCGCAAACGCACGCCGGCCGTCGTTATGTCCTTCGGGTCCTTGCCGGCCGCCGCGAGGAGCCCGAGGGGAACAGGGGTCGCCATCCCCTCGATGACGAAGGCGTCGCCGATGTTCGGGAGGCTGTGGATCCGTGGCGCGCCGTCGCGATATGCCGGATCGATGTGATCGACGTACCAGTTCGGCGGTCGGTGATATGCGAGTCTGCCGAAATCGGCTTGCGGAGCATGTCCCTATCCTTCCTGAAATCCTAGCTTACCGCCTCATGACTTCACAGTCAGAACGCCGAGCGGCGGCGGCGTTGCGGGTCGCCGGAGGGGGCGGCGTCGTGCCGCCGCGCCTCAGTGAGCGTGAAGCTTCACGGGCAAGGCGGTGAAGCCCCGGATGATGTTGGAGTAGGTGCGTTGGGGCTCGCCGACGAGTTCTACCTGCCGAAACCGTTTTGCGATCTCCTCCCAGACGATCCGCAACTGGAGCTCGGCGAGGCGGTTGCCCATGCAGCGGTGAATTCCGAATCCAAACGACAGGTGATGGCGCGGGTTCGGCCGATCGATGATGAACTCGTCCGGTTGCGGAATGACCTCGTCGTCGCGATTGCCGGACAGGTACCACATCACGACCTTGTCGCCCTTTGCGATGGTCTTGCCGCCGATTTCGACGTCCTGGAGCGCCGTGCGCCGCATGTGTGTGATGGGCGTCTGCCAGCGGATGATTTCCGACACCATGCCTGGAATGCGCGCCAACGGGTCACTCATCAGCTTGCGGTACTCGTCCGGCGCCTGGTTGAGCGCCACGACGCCGCCGCTGATCGAGTTGCGGGTCGTGTCGTTGCCGCCGACGATGAGGAGCAGCAGGTTCCCCATGAACTCGACGAACGGCATATCCCGCGTCGCCGGGGCATGCGCCATCATCGAGATGAGGTCGGGTTGCGGGGGCGCTTTGGCCCGCTCGTCCCAGAGCGCCTTGAAGTACATTGCACATTCCAACAGTTCGTCGCGGCGCTGCTCGAAGGACGCGACGATGCCCGTCTCAGGTGAGGCGGTGGTGACGTCGGACCACCGGGTCAGCTTGCGCCGTTCGGCCCAAGGGAAGTCGAAGAGCGTAGCCAGGGTCATGGTCGTCAGCTCGATCGCGACGAGATCGACCCAATCGATCTCCTCGCCGACCGGAAGCGCGTCGAGGATCTCGCCGGCGCGGGCGCGGATGATCGGCTCGAGGAGCTTCAGGTTGCCCGGCGCAACTGCGGGGCTGACGGCGCGTCGCTGCTGATCGTGCTTGGGCGGATCCATCGCGATGAACATCTCGATGGGAACCGCGGCCTCGATGCTGTTGAGATCCTGGATCGCGATCCCACCCCACTTCGAGTCGGACGACAGCGCCTGATGGTTGGTGTCAGCCTGCACGATGTGGTCGAATTTGGTGAGTGACCAATAGGCCCCATTTGCGCTTTCCGCGCAGTAGTGGACGGGATCCTCACGCCGCAGGCGGGCGAAGTAGTCGCCCACCACATCGGTCTGAAAGAGGATGGGTTTGCTGACATCGATTTGTGCAAGCGGAATCTCGTGGGCGCTGGGCCGCCGGGTTGGCGCGTCCAAGGAGAATGCGGTCATCTTGCTGGGCTCCTACAGGGGGCGGTCCCCCGCTCGGTGATCGGTGTCGAGGCTCTGATCCCTGGGCCTCATCGAGACAGGTCAAATCCGTCGTAGCCGGCTGCGGCCGACGCTTCGCAGGCCTGCAGATAGAGGGGCAGGCCGCCCGGATAGTTGAGAAACTGCCGCGGCTTGCCGGGGATGTTCGCGCCGAGGTACCAGGAGTCCGCATAGGGAAAGAGCGTCATCGCTCCAGCGTCCTCGACATGCTGCGACCACGCCGCCTGGGCGGACGCTTTGGCCTCGAGGCGGTGGTAGCCGCCGGCGCGCAGATGCGCGAGCAGCCTGACGACGTGCTCGCCCTGCAGTTCGGCGCAGCTCGGCCCGTTGCAGAACCCTGAAGGACTTTGCGGACCATAGAGAAAGAGCAGATTCGGGAACCCTTTGGTTGCCATGCCCAGGTAGGTGGCGGCGCCGGCGGCCCAGGTCTCAGCAAGGCTCGCGCCGCTCGGTCCGCGGATATCGATCTGTGTCAGACCGCCGGTGACCGCATCGAAGCCTGTGGCGAGGACCAGGAGGTCGAGGTCGTGCCCGCGTTGCGCGGTCCGGACACCCGTGGCGGTCACGTCCCGTATTGGATCGGCCCTCAAGTCCACCAGCGTGACGTTCGGCTGATTGAAGACGTCGTAGTAGGTCTGTTCCAGGGACGGCCGCTTGACGCCGAACGGGTGCGGGGGTTCCGAGGGCGCGAGCGTCTCGGCGACGACCGGATCCTCGACCCGTTCGTGCACCTTCTCCCGCCAGAAATCATAGGCCGTCCGGTTTGACGCCATATTGGTCAGGATGTCGCCGAAGGTGGCGGACCAGAAAGCGAAGCCCCCCGCGGCCCAGCACGTTTCGTAGACGCGTCGCCGCTCCTCTTCCGACGCCGCCAGCGCCGACTCGCCGCCGATCCGCTTGAAATCGAAGCCGCCGAAGTTGAGCGGCCGGCTCGCGAAGCGCGCGGGATACTCCTGCTTCAGCGCCGCCTGGTCTTCCCGGCTCAGCCGTCGCTGGCGCATGGGCAAGGCGATTATGGGTGTCCGCTGAAAGACGACGACCTCGCGTGCGACGGCGGCTGCCTCCTGGACGACCTGGACCCCGCTGGCGCCCGTCCCCAGGACGCCGACCCGCTTGCCGGCCATGTCGAGGCCGTCCTGCGGCCAGAGGGCGGTGTGGTGGGCAAGACCCTCAAAGCGGTCGAGGCCGGGGAGATCGGGCGTGTACGGCTTGGCGGCGAACCCGGTGCACATCAGCAGGAAGCGCGTTTCGAGGGTTTGGCCCGTGTTGGTGCGGACCTGCCAGGTATGCCGCGTGTCGTCGAAGCGGGCGCCTTCGACGCGACAGCCGAACTGGATGTCCTTCTGCAGATCGAGTTTGCGGTCCACATACTCGAAGTACCGGCGAAGTTCCGCCCAGGCCGGGAAGCGCTCGCTCCAGCACCAGTCCCGCCACAACTCGGGGTCCGAGTACTCGTAGAGCGGCACATGGCTGTCGACCCGTGCGCCGGGATAGCAGTTCCAGTACCAGATCCCGCCCAGGTCCGGAGCGGCCTCGAGCAGGCGGACCCGGAACCCAAGCTCCCGCAACCGCCGGAGCTGATAGAGGCCGCTGAAGCCTGCGCCTACGACGATGACCTCGAACGGTTCGGCCGATGGTGATGGGGCGGCGGCGTCCGTCATTGTCCGTCCGTCCTGTCGGCTGTCGGTTCGACGAGTTCGAACCAGGGCGCCATGACGCCATCGCCGAGATCGTGGAAGGCCAGCCGCACCGGGAGCCCCAACCGCAGTTCGTCCGGCGCACAGCGCGTCAGGCGGGTTGCGAGCCGCACCCCCTCCTCCAGTTCCACGACGGCCGCGACGTAGGGGACGTCCTTAGCGAATGCCGGGTGCATCGCCTGGTGGATGACGGTCCACGTGTAGAGAACCCCACGCCCGCTCGACTCGGACCATGTGAAGTCGGGCGAGCCGCAGTGTGCGCACATGTAGCGTGGCAGGAACCGCCATGCGCCACAGCCGCCGCAGCGCTGGAACCGCAGCTCGCGCTGTCGGCAATAGGACCAGAAGGCCTCGTCGAGGGGATCCTGGGTGCGGGGCGTCGGGGTCATATGTCGTTCCGAAGGATGGCGAGGCTGCCGTCGCCGAGATCGCCCCAACCCGTGACGAGACCCATGCGAGCGCCCCGGACCTGACGCTCGCCAGCGTCGCCTCGGAGTTGGCGCACCGCCTCGACGACATGGTTCAGACCCCAGACGTGCGCCTCGCTCAGGAGCCCCCCGTGCGTGTTGAGCGGACGTCGGCCTCCGAGGCGGAGCTGGCCGTCCTTGACGACATCGTAGACACCGCCTGGCTCGCACAATCCGAGCGCCTCGAGCTGCAGCAGGACCACGTAGGTGAAGCAGTCGTACACCTGGAGGAAGTCCATCTCGTCGATCGACACGCCCGCCATCCCCAGGGCGCGCGGCGCGGCGTAGCTCAGCCCGATCTTGAACATGTCGGGGCGCGACGGGATGTCGTCGGCGGGATAGGGATGCCCTTCGGCGGCTCCCGCGATGTAGACGGGCCGATGCGGCAAGTCCTTCGCCCGCTCGGCGCTGGTCACGACCACGGCGCACGCGCCGTCGGTCTCGAGACAGCAGTCGTAGAGCCGGAAGGGCTCCGCGATCCAGCGCGCGTCGAAATAGGTCTCCACGTCCAGCGGCCGCCCATAGGTGAGGGCCCGCGGGTTGAGCTGCGCATGTTCGCGACAAGCGAGCGCGACTTCCGCCATCGCCTGGCCCGGAACGCGGTACAGCTGCTTGTGCCGCATCGCCAGCCACGCGTACATCTGCACAGGCAGGGTCACGCCGTGGGGCAGATAGAAGCCCTGGATCGTCCGCGTCAGCGTGTTCATGTTCATCGGCCGCTGCGGCGGCGCGCCCGCCTTCGGTCGTAGCGCTGAAAAGCCGTTCCAGCCGAGCACGACGAGCACGTTGTCGGCGATCCCCGCAGCGACCGCCATCGCCGCGTTCTGAAGGGCCGTGGTCGGGCTGGCGCCCCCCATGTGTACGGTTGAGGCGTAGCGCAGTACGTCGACGCCCAGGTTTGCGGCGAGTTCCTCGGACGTCGTGTAGATGGGGGGCGGAACCATGCCGTCGATGTCGCGCGGCGCAAGACCCGCATCGGCGATGGCCCGCCGGGACGCCTCCAACATCAGGTCCACGGCCGTGCGTTCGGATCCCTTGACGTAGGGCGTCTCGCCGATCCCGACGATCGCGGCCTTGTCGGCGAAATGGAATTGTTCGCGGCTCATCATCTGTCAGACCGGTGGAATGAGGCAGGAATGAATGGACTCCTCGCCCTCGACCTGGCGCGCCAGCGTCCGGATGGCCCGCTCGGCCTGCTCGAGGGGAAAATCGTGCGTGTGCATGATCTCGAGCGGCGTTGTGCGGGCGTGGATCAGATCGATCGCCTTGCGGTAGCCGGACGACGTCACGCCGATGACGCCCCTGATGGTGATTTCGTTCAGGACGATCAGATCGGACACGAAGTCATCGACGGGCTTGAAGCCCTTGACGCCCGCGAGCACGATCGTTCCGCCGGGCCGGACATAGCCCAGGGCGTCGCGCACGGGTTCGGTCGCGTAGGAGGTGACCTCCACCACCACGTCGGCGCCGCGGCCACCGGTGTAACTCTTGATCCGCTCCAGCGCCGGCTCGTTGTCGACGTCGATCGTGTGGTCGGCGCCGAGCCGCCGCGCGATCTCCAGCTTGCGAGCGTCGGCGGACCGGCCGGTCACGATGATCTTTCCGGCGCCAGCATGGCGCGCGGCGACCACGCTCGCCAGGCCTCGCTGTCCCGGGCCCAGGATCAGGACCGTGTCCCCGACCTGTGTCTGGGGCACCTCGACCGCCCACCGGAACCCGGCGCCGAGCGGATTGAACATCACCGCGAGTTCGGGCGGGAGGGCAGGATCCATCCTGTGCAGGATCGCATTCGGCGCAAGCCACATGTACTGGGCGTAGGCGCCCCAAAGCCCCGGCTCCGAGCTCAGGGGAATGTACGAGTAGATCTGCCGGTGGCTGCAGAGGTGGTAGCGCCCGCCCAGGCAGGTGTCGCAGCAGTGGCAAGCCAGCATGGTTTCGACCGCAACGCGGTCGCCGACATCGACACCCCAACGCCGCGCCGCGCGGTCGCCGATGGCCGCGATCACCCCGAGCGGCTCATGGCCCGGCACGACGGGCGTCGGGACGCGCAGGACACCCTCGAACTGCTCGTAGTCGCTCCCGCAGATACCACAGGCTTCAACCCGGAGAATGGCGCTGTCGTCGTCGATCGCCGGCATCGGCAGCTCGCGGGCCTCGAGGCGCCGCGGACCGGTCTGCACCATGGCGAGCGTGGTTTTCGGCAACATCCAAGAACCCGATCAAGGCTAGACGTCCATAACATGCTTGTGTCACACCTAACGCATATCCGTGTGATGACGCAAGAGACCCAAGATGCGCGTGGAACCCCGGGTGCCGATGCTGGATCTGCCCGATGCGCGCGACGCGGCGCGCCGGCATGGGCTGCCCGAAGCCTTCGCCGAGCTGAGCGTGTTCCGCATCCTGTTACGCCACCCGACGGTGGCGCAGCGCCTCGGCGACCTGTTGCAGACGCTCCTGTTCACCGGGAACGCGCTCGACCCGCGGCTCCGCGAGTTGCTCATCCTCCGGATCGGTTGGCGGACGGGCGCAGTCTACGAATGGACCCAGCACTGGCGGGTCGCACGCGGCCTGGATATCCCCGAAGCCGATCTCCTGGCGGTGCGGCGTTGGCGCGAGGCGGCGGAACTCAGCGAGGCTGATCGGGCCGTCCTGCAGGCGACCGACGACACCCTCGACAAAGGAGCCATCGGCGACGAGGCGTGGGCGGCCTGCTGCCGCCACCTCCGCTCGGATCAGGAGCGGATCGAGCTGGTCATCGCCTTGGGAAACTGGACCATGTTCTCGCAGCTGCTGCGAAGCCTGCAGGCGCCGCTCGAAGACGGGGTCGCGGCCTGGCCGCCGGATGGTGAAGTCCCTTTCGTCGGAGCCCAACCCTGATGCCGCGCAAACCGATCTCGGCCGATCTCGTCGGTCTCACGCTCCCTGCCGTGACGCGCACCTGGTCCCCGCGCGACGCGATCCTCTATGCGCTCGGCGTCGGCGCGAGACCCGCCGAGGATCTCGAGTACGTCTACGAAGGCCGAGGCCCCAAGGTGCTGCCGACCTTCGCCGTGATCGCGGGCGGCGGGGCCATGAGCGCCGTCATGCGAGACGTCGACATGCGTCTGGAGATGCTGCTGCACGGAGAGCAGTCCGTTGAGCTTTTCCGACCCCTTCCTCCGCAGGCCGAGGTGACGGTGACGGGGCGGATCACCGAGGTTTGGGACAAGGGCAAGGCCGCCGTCATCGGCATCGAAAGTCACGGGTTCGACAGCGACGGCGAGCTGTTCCGGACCCACGCCACCCTGTTCGTGCGGGGCGGCGGAGGCTTCGGCGGCGAGAGAGGCCCAGCCTCCGCCGACGCGGCGCCACCGGCGCGCGCGGCGGACATCACCGTGGCGTTTGAGACACGCCCGGAACAGGGCGCCATCTACCGCCTCTCCGGCGACCTGAACCCGATTCACATCGATCCGGATTTCGCGCTGAAGGGCGGCTTTCCGGCGCCCTTCATGCACGGCCTCTGCACCTATGGCGTCGTCGGCCGTGCGATCCTGCGGGAACTATGCCATGACGACCCCGCAGCGTTTCGCGCCATGCGGGGCCGCTTCGCAGATCGTGTGGGCTTTGGCGACACCATCACGACGCGCATCTGGCGGGACGGGCCCGGTCGGGCCCTCGTGCAGGCCGAGACTCAGGACGGCCGGATCGTGCTGTCCAACGCCGAGGCGAGGTTCACGGAGTAGGTTCGTCCATGCGCAGTCCCGACGCTTCCATCGTCAAGTCCGCCGCTCGGACGCTTGAGATCTTCGAGTATTTCGACGCCGTGCGGCGTCCGGCGCCCATCCACGACGTCGCGCAGGCGCTGGGCTATCCGCATTCGAGCACCGCGGCGCTGCTGCGCAGCCTAGCGGACCTCGGCTACCTCGAATACTCGATCACGGACAAGACGTTCTTTCCTTCCATCCGCGTGTCGCTGCTGGGCCACTGGGTCGGCGAGGAAATCCTCTCGCTCCGAGGCATCCAGCACCAGATGCGCGCGATCGCAGATGCGACCGGCATGACCGTTGTGCTCGGGTCGATCAGCGACGGCTACTGCCAGTACGTGCGTGTGCTCGAGGCGGAAACGCCGATCCGATATCACGTGAAGGCCGGCGACCGGCGGTGCCTGGCTCGCTCCACGCTGGGCCACGTCCTGCTTGGACAAGAGCCTGAGGAACGCCGACGCATTCTGATCCTCCGGGCCCTGGCGACGTGGGATGGACCCGAGGCCGCGCCGGCCGCGGAGGTCATCGAGAAGCAAGCCGGCCAGGCTGCCGCCCGGGGCTTCGCGTTCAACGTCGGGCTGGTGACGCCGCACGCCGCCATGCTCGCCGTCCCGCTGCGCGCGGGCTACGCCAACCGGCCGCTCGCCCTCGCGGTGGCGGCCGCCGAGCCCTTCTTCCAGGGGCGCAGGACGGAAATCCTCGACATTCTCCGAAGCGCCCTTACCGACCTCGCGCCTGCTGAACGGGCCTCGGCCTAGGTTTGCCCGCCCTCAGCGCAGGGCGCTCAGGGGCTGCGACACGTCACCGTAGCCGGCGTCGGGCGGGATCACGAGCACACGCGCTCCATCCCGCACCGTGACTTCGGGCAGCACCGTGACCAACGTCCGGGCCTGGGCGCGGTCCAGGCATTCGCGCGCAGTCTGGGCCTCCGCGAGGAGTCGCAGGTTCATAAGGGTCGGGAAGATGATGGTGCGCTCGCCCGACGCGGCCATTCGTACGGCCTCTGCGGGCGCAATCCATTCCGCGTCGACGGTTTCGCGCCCGTCGCAGGCCGCCACTTGTCCCGGCGGAGCGTGCAAGACGTAGAACCATGTATCGAAACGCTTCGGCATCATGGTGGGCGTGATCCAGCGGGCGAAGACGGCCAGATCGTCGAGCCGAAGTTTGACGCCGAGATCGCGCACCACGTCGATGAAAGCGAGCTCACCGGCGTCCACTGCGCTGCGGACCGACGCGTCGCACGGCGCCTCGAACGGCGCGCCGTCCGAAGACTGCGCGAGCAGAATGCCCGCCTCCTCGAAGGCCTCTCGGATTGCTCCAATGCGCAAGGTCCGCTGCACGGCATCCAGCTTGTCCCACCCCAACGCATGCTGTGCCCAACCTTGATCGCTGTCGCCCGCGTGGGTCTTGCCGCCCGGAAACACCAGGGCACCGGAAGCGAAATCGATCTGATGGTGACGCTTTACCATCAGGACCTGAAACTCCGGCTGATCGCGCAGCAGCAGCACCGTCGCGGCCGGCTTCGGTTCGGGCGCTTGTGGCGCGTCGGGCATCCTGGCTCTCCCTGAAAACCCGCATGGCGGGCGCTGTGTACACTGTGCCGGCGGGCGGCGACGCTAGCCCTTTGGCCGGGGGTTCTGGATCAGTACGGTTCCCTGGGCCGAGCCGCATAGCCGGCCCTCGTTCTCCATCTCGATCCGCACGACGGCCGTCTGTTTGCTCATCGAGAGAATCTCGGCGTGCGCGCGCACCGCCCCCGTGGAGACCGGCGCCAGCAGGTTGATCTTGAACTCTGTCGTCGCGGCCCACTGCCCCTTCTCCATGTGCGGGTAACACACGCATCCCAGCACATGGTCGCAAAGCGCCGAGAGGACACCCCCGTGCATGTTGCCGAAGCTCGTCAACAGTTTTGGATCGACAGTCATCTCCGCCGTGAGGCGTCCAGCCTCGATGTTGGTCACTCGGATACCGAGGAACTCGGGCAGGCCCGTCATCCGGTTGCTACTGGCGATGAAGCCGTCGACCATCTCGGGATGGAAGTCGGGCATGCGGCGCGCGATCATCGTAACCTCCCGATCAGGAATAGGTCTGCGCGCGGGCCAGTGCAGCCTCCGCGCCGGACACGAGATCGGCAAACACATCGCGGGCGGGGCGGATCGCCTTGATGAGTCCCATGCCCTGGCCGGCAAACCCCGGCACGATGTCCTTGCGCTCGGCGCGCGAAGCCGCCGACATGACCGGGCCGGCCACCATGGATTGGTAGGGCATGGGCAGCGGGTCCCGGCCAGCATCGACCCAGGCCTGGGCCCACTTGTTTCGGATCACGCGCGCCGGCTTCCCCGTCACGGACTTGGACACCATGGTGTCGCCATCACCGCCTTCCACGAGGGCTTCCTTCTGGAACGGAAGAAGCCCTGCCTCCTCGGTCGCCAGGAAGGCCGTCCCCACCCAGGCCCCCTCCGCGCCCAGCATGAAAGCCGCGGCGACGCCGCGACCGTCCGCGATGCCGCCCGCGCCGAGGACCGGCAGGCGACCGCCCACGGCGTCCACCACCTGCGGGATCAGCGCCATGGTGCCGATCGGGGAGTTGTGGCCGCCTCCATCATGGCCCTGGGCCACGACCACGTCGATGCCCGAGGAGGCGACCTGCAGTGCGTGCTTCACCGAGCCGATCACCGCCATCACCTTCGTGCCGTTCTCGCGGAAACGATCCATCCACGGCGCTGGATTGCCGAGGCCGGCGGCGTAGACCGGGACCTTCTCTTCGACCACGACTTCCATCTGCGCCTCGAAGAAGTCCTTCGAGAACATCGCCAATCCCTCGACGGCGCTTCCGTCATCCGCTGCGCGTGGCGGTCGCGACGAGGCCTCCAGGCCTTCGCGCCGCATGAAGTCGCCAGCAAACGCACGGGCCTCTTCCAGGCGGTCGACGGGCGAGAGGCCCCCTGAGGCCTCGCCAGCCGCAGGTCCGCCGCTGCGTCGCACCGACGCCGGCAGTAGGGTGTCCACGCCAAACGGCTTGTCCGTGAGCGTGCGGACTTCGCGGATCCAGGCGCGCAGCTGCTCCGGGGGGCATGCGGCCGCCCCCAAGACGCCCAGGCCCCCGGCGTTGGACACCGCGGCCGCCAGGCGCGGCACGCTCGCCCCGCCCATGCCCGCCAGAACGATCGGGTACTGGATGTTGAGGATCTCACAAATTCGGCTGTGCAGCGGCATGGCGACCTTTCTCGCTGACGTTTCCCTGGCGCCTCAGCGCCCGTAAAATACCGGTGTGCGTTTTTCCATGAAGGCGCGCGGCCCCTCGCGCGCATCCTCGCTCCGGAACACCGGAGCGGAGAACTTCGCCTCCAGGGACATCGCTTCTTCCTCCGGCCGGCCAAGGCAGGCGCGTGCGGACCGGCGGATCGCCTGGACGGCGATCGGCCCGTTGGCGGCGATGCGCTGGGCCAACTCAAGGGCCGCTTCCAGAACGTCACCCGGCGGTACGACGCGGTTCAGGAAGCCCCATGTGAGCGCCTCGTCCGCGGAGATCAGATCCCCCGTAAGCAGCAGTTCCATCGCCCGCGCATAGGGGAGTTGCCGCGGCAGGCGCACGGTCGATCCCCCGCCCGGAAAGATCGCCCACTTGACTTCCTGCACGCCGAGCTTGGCGGCGTCTGACGCCACGCGAAGGTCCGTTCCTTGCGCCAACTCCATGCCGCCGGCGATGGCGTGGCCGTTGATCGCCGCGACCACCGGCTTGACTGCATCAAACGTCCGCAGCAGCGCCGTCCCCAGAATCTCCCGGTCTTCGACGACCTGACGATCCCAGTCGTCCTCAGGCTCGCGGCTGCGGCTGATCAGCGGGATCAGACGGCCGAGGTCCGCCCCGGAACAGAACGCCTTGTCCCCGACGCCCGTCACGACGGCGGCGCGGATGTCCGGATCGTCGCGCACCGTCCGCCATGCGGCGGCGAGGCGCACGATCATCTCGGGGTTGAGGGCGTTGCGCGCCTCAGGGCGGTTGAGTGTCACGATGGCCACGTGGCCGATGCGCTCCAAGCCAACGACCTCGTGCATCTTCACCCTCGCTCATATGTGTCGTGCTATATCACGAATGTGTCGCGCATGTCCTTGGGTAAGCCAAGGCACGAATGCGCATCTTCAGCAGAGGCGCTCGGCGGCGCCCGCCCCTTCGTCCGGCCCCCCAGCGACGAGGGGTGGCGGACCATTTGCGCCGGCCCTTAGGAACCTTGGGTTCGCAAAGGCCGAAGGGACCCGAGTTGGTCCGGCCTGAGGGCGCGAAGGCGAGAGATGAGTTTCGAGCGCGCCCATCGCGTCGGCGGAGCGGCCAGAGATGGCCTGGCCCTGAGGCGCACAGAGTCGACCGCGCCCATGGAACCTGGCCAGTAACGATGAGGCGGCGGATGCCGCCGACCGCAAAATGGCGACAAGCGGCCAGTGCAAGGCAGGGTGACGGCGGCCTCGGAACTTTCGGGGAGCAATGACACTTTTTGTATCATGGCTTACAAATTTTCCAGCGTGGCGGTGATCGTTGCTCTAGCTGTGACGTGGCCTTCGGGGACCTTGGCGCAGCCCAAGGACGAGGCCTCCAGCGCGGTGCGCCTCGACGGCGCGAGAGCGGTGGTGACCCAGCCGGCTCGCGACCTCGGCGTCGTTTCGCCTAGGATTCCGGAGGTCATCTCTCACGCTGCCGCAGCGCCTTACAGCACTCGAGGCCTTGGAAGCTGCCGCGCGCTGGCCGCGTCCGTTCGCGAGCTCGACGTCGCCTTGGGACCGGATTTCGATGCGCCGCCGCTGCCGAAGGACAACCGGGCAACACGTATCGTTGAAGCCGGGGGACGGTCCCTCGTTAATTCCGTGGTGCCGTTCCGAAGTGTCGTGCGGGAACTGACGGGCGCGGCCGCCGCCAAGCGGGAAGCGGAACTCGCGTTGGACGCTGCGCTTGCCAGGCGAGGCTTTCTACGCGGCCTGCAAGCCGCTCGCAGATGCAAGGTGCTGCGTTGAGGGCCGTCGTCGTTCGCCGGCGTTCGCTCGAGCGTACGGCCCGCGATGAACAGCGGAAGGCAGGTGGACCCGGGGCGCTCAGGTCGGAGAACGCACGTTGCCGCTCACCCGCTCGAGCAGCCGCTTCATCACCTTCTTTTCTGCGGGCGTGAGGCCAGCCCAAAGCGAATGGTGCGTAAGGTCCGCAGGGGCAATCTCGGCGCATCGAAAGCGCCAACGCCGAGGCCGCGGCCCTGGTCGCGACCGTTGACGACGCGAAAGGCAGCTCACCGCGGAAGTCGCGCGCGCATACATCAGCCTCCGCGAGGCGCAGCTCCGGCTCGAGCTCGCGCGTCGGGAGCAGGATCTGCAGCAGCAGACCCTGGAGCTGACGTATCAGCGCTATTCGGCCGGCGCCCTGCCCCTCTTTCCGGTCGGCGCCGCGAATGCCGAGCTCGAGCTCTTGAGGTCGCAGATCGCCGAAGCGGAGGCCGACATTGCGGTCTTCAAGGACCGCTCTCGGTCCTCATCGGGAGTGCGCCGGGCGGCTTGGACGATCTGCTGGCGGCGCCGGCGCCTATTCCCCTGCCGCCTGCCTCCATCGCCGTAAGCGACCCGGCCGAGCTGATCGCACGTCGACCGGATATCCGCGCCGCCGAGCGCCGGCTCGCCGCCGCGAACGCGCGGGTTGGCGTGGCGGAGGCTGCACGCTTTCCGCGGTTGTCCTTCATGGGCATCCTGGGACTCGGGGGAACCGACCCCGAAGACGTCTTCGACGTGGCGAACCTCTCGACGATCGCGCTGCCGCGCCTGCAATGGAGTCTCTTGGACTTCGGGCGGACCGCAGCCGCGATCGACCAGGCCCAGGCCGCGCGTGGCGAGGCGGACGCGCGGTACCGCGATGTCGTGCTCCGCGCGCTTCAGGACGCCGAACAGTCGCTCCAAAGGTTTGGCCAGCATCGCATCAACGTCGCGGCGCTCACGCAGATCAGCCGCCAGGCGGACACGGCGGCCGAGCTCAACCAACAGCGCTTCACCGCAGGCGCGATCGGGCGGAGCGACCTCAACCTGGCACTCCGCCAGCGTGCCCAGGCCAGAGCGAACCTCAGCCGCGCGGTTGCGGCGATGACCACCAGCTGGGTGGCGATCCAGAGGTCGCTGGGATTGGGCTGGCGCGCCGGGGCGACGACCCTGCGCGAGGACTCGCCTGATCGCGGGTAGTGGATGCACAGGTCATTCGCTGCCGATCTCAACCCGCGGCGCTTCGGCCCGCTACCGCGCCGAGCGCGACCGGAGCCCGCGGAGGCGCCGGCCAGTGCGTGGCGCACCACGGAGTGGACGACCCAGATATCCGGCCCGTCGGTCGGGGTTGCCACGGATCCACGTCGAGGAAGACCCGGCCCCGACCGCCGCGCGGCTCCACGGACATCCGCGGATCTCGGATCAGTCGGGCGACTCCCTCGTGGCGGCATATTGTGGGCTGTCCACATCTGGCTGCGCTAGGATGGAAACCTTGAGCCTGGTCCGCCGCTGTGGCGCCTCGGCTCTCGCGGCGCCGCCCGAATCCCTGGGCGACGGGCGTGCCGCCGCGGGGGGGCACCAAAAAAGGCTCTGGTCCGGAAGACTCGAAGGGCGCGGCTCGCCCGCCCAGACTTGCCCCCCGATGATGCATCGACGGTGCGACCGTCCCGTCGTTCGCAGGCGTCAGAAGTCGAACAACATCTGCTGAGCGATCGCCTTCGCGTGCTGGCAACGGCGTCGCGCGGCCGCTCCCCGCCGGGTCGCGGCGCGAACCCGCTCCACGCTGGCGACCACCTGCGGCGCCTTCGCCTCGCAGTTGTCGGCGCCTTCGGCCATCGGCTCGTCCAACCGGGGCCCTTGCGACGCTAAGCGGTCACGTGAGGTCGCGCACCTATCCGGGCCGCCAGGGGTCGCCGAGCCTCTCGCGCTCGCCCGCCCGACGCTGTGGCCCCGCGAGACGCGCCACGCCTCGATTTCAGCCTCGCGATAGCCGACGCGGCCGGGGGAGATGGCATATGGAGACGGGAAGTCACCGCGCTTCTGGAGGCGCCACGCCGTCGTTCGGCTGAGCCCCGTGGACACCGCCACTTCCCGCCAGGGAAGGAAACGGCCGCCCGAGGTTTCCGCGTCGAGGAAGGTGCGCCAGTTGGCCAACGCTTCAGCTCCAGACGCGTGGATCGAGCTTCTGCTCGCGCCGGTTCCGGCGCAGGCCTGTGCGTTGCGCCCGCGCCCATTCGCGCAGTGCGCCGCGAGGGTACCAGGGCTTTCCACGAATGTGCTCGCAGGGGGGGCCATCGCCCCCCACCGACCAAATCCTCGCGAGCGTCGCCGGCTTGAGTCGAACGTTGAACCGGACGAGATAGGCCGACGCCTCTGTCCGCGTCAGCAGGTCCTGGTCGCTTTCGTCGCCGGGAGGATCCGGGCGCGCGGTCGAAGTGGTCATGGCGCCCTCCGGCAGTCGCTGGCCGAGCGGATAGACCGCCTGGCCGAGACCGCCAGGTAGCACTCGACCACGGTGGCGACATAGGCCTCGGTCTCGGGGATCCTCGGAACCCGCCCGAGACGGGCGACCCGCTCCGGTCCGGCGTTGTACGCCGCTAGGGCCAGGCGCAGGTCGGCGAAGCGCAGCAGCTGGCGGGCGAGGTAGTCGGCGCCGCCGGCCAGGCTGTCGTGCGGGTCGCGACGGTCGCGCACGCCGAGTTCGCGGGCCGTCGCCGGCATGAGCTGCGTGAGGCCGACCGCGCCCGCCGGCGAGACGGCGGTCGGGCGGTAGGCGCTCTCGGCGACCACGAGCGCGTGCAGCAACTTGGGGTCGAGGCCGTGCCGACTGGCGGCCGCGGCAACCGCAGCGTCGAACGGCTGGACCGGCGGCGTAAGGCGAACGGCCGCTGCAGACCCGAGATCGCGCGGGCGCTCGGCCGGCGCCGGCAGGGCGGGAAAGAGGCCCCCGCCGGCCGCGCTCCAGTCGGCCTGGGCCCCGGCCGGGCTTGCGGTGGCGGCCAGGAGCGCCCCGGCCAGGATTCCGCGTATCACCATGTCAGCACCTCCGCGTAGACCGCATCGATCTCGGTGTCGGGCACCGGCCCGAAGTAGCGGCTGTCGAAGCTGGCGGGCGTGTCGCCCAGCAGGAGCAGTTCACCGGGCGCGAGCCTGCGGCACCCGCGCCAGCGCGGCAGCGGGCGGCCCTGCCGGTCGCGGAGCAGGATCCGGACGGCGCCCTGCGGCCAGGTCAGCCGCCGGTCCGAGACGCAGACGGCCGTTCCGCCCGTGGCCGCAACCCGCTTCAGCAGCCGCGCCCGCGGGGTCGCACCGAGGCGGGCGAGGTAGGCCTGCGACGCGGCGGGCGCAGGGAGCGCCACGATGCGGCCGGGGGCGGGCGGGTCGGAGGCGCGCAGATAGATCCCTCTCGGCAGGCTGGACGTCTCGTTGACCAGGAGTCGCGGCGGCTCGGCGCGGCCCACGGCGGCGAGGCTCGCCAGGCCCGCCAGGCCCAGGACGAGGTGAAGGACGAAGCGGCTCATGGTCCGTAGGGCTCCAGAAGGAGGTCGTGGGTCACCAGCACCCGGACGCGCTCGCCCGGCCGCAGTCGTATCGAGGGCCGGACGGTCAGTTCGCGGTCGATGAGCCGGCCGCCCACGCGCGCCGCCTCCAGGGCGGCGGCGTCGCCGGCGTCGCCCCAGAAACTGCCGGCGCGGTCGTCGCGATCACGCGCGGCCTGGCCCAGGGTGGTGATGGCGCCCGCGAAAACTGTGGCGATCGCCAGGTCGCCGAGCCGGCGGTCGACCTTGCCTGGCACGCCGACCGCCCCTTGCGCGTCCACGCCGGGCGGCGCCTCCAGGCGCAGGCTCTTGCCGTTGGGCAGGATCAGCCGGCTCCAGGCGATGAACACGCGATCGTCGCCGTAGCGGCTCTCGCCCTCGTGGCGGCCGATCAGCCGCGCGCCTTGCGGGATCAGCAGATGGCGGCCGGCGACGGTGTCGAAGACGTTCTCGCTGACGCTCGCCACGACAGGGCCGGTCCGGGCGGTGTCGATGGCGGTGAGCAGCACCGCGGGGATCACCGCGCCCGCCTTCACCTCGAAGGGGCTGAGCGGCGCAGTGAGCGCGTGGGAATTGTAGGCGTCCCGGTCCGCCGGGCCGCTGGCGTCTCGGGCTGCGGGCGGGGCCGACGCGCTTCGCACCGCCGCAAAGAAGAGCTCCGAGGCGCGGGCCTGGTCGCGGAGCTGGCGGCGAGGATCGGGAGCCGCTCCGGAAGGACGGGCGGTCGGGGGAGGGATTCTCGGCGCGGGCTCGGGCGCGTCGGCCTCGGCCGGCGTCGCGCCGAGCCGCCGCGGCGGCGGCAGGCGGTCGAGCTCGCCGTAGTGGGCGGGGCCGTCC
>JBKOYY010000169.1:0-17409 GCA_046725615.1 Pseudomonadota bacterium | reverse complement strand
GAATACAACTGCCACGTCACTACGGTAAGGCTGCCGACGTCCACGCAGCCCAAGCAGTGGTCGTCGAAGGCGAGCTTCGACACGCACATCTTCGGACGGAACTACTATCGCGCGTGGGAGCTGCGCGATGGCGCCATCCGGATGGTCCGCGGCTCGCGCGTCGAGCAGCCCGAGATCGACGCGGCGACCGCCCAGCGTGACAACGGGCGCATTGCGTCGTTCGACAACAGTATGGGTTGGATCTTCTACAGGCCGTCAGGTCAGCGTGCGGCAGTTGGCAACGGCGAGCGGGTGCCAGCCACCTATGACTTCGATTGGACGGCCAGCGACGTCCCGTGCGCGTCGCCCGCAAAGGCGACCACAGGCGCGCCGCTGAACTAGGGCGCGCGCCCCGCCGCAGAGTAGGTTGCGGAGATCGAAACCTCGCCGCCTCACCTCCTCTCCCCCCGACCCCGGCTTTAGGCCGGGGGAAGAGTGGGGAGAGGGTAGGGAGAGGGGCGACGCAGGCTTTCACGCTTGCACGATGGTCCAGCCAAAACCCACCTGTGTGCGGAATCTGGCCGGGCGGCTATGGGCCCTGGCTGAACCCGGAGCGTCAGTCGCGCACCCCAGTCGCCCCTCACCCGGCCTCTCCCCACTCTTCGCTGCGCTTGGGGGAGAGGAGATTCCCTGGCTCTTCAACCGAACCTGCGACCGTTTCTGACGTAGCAGGGTGTTTCACTTCCCCCATGTCCTCGACCGACGACATGGACGCGCGGCACGGCCGCATGCTGGCCGAGCTGGCGGAGGCCGGCATGGGCCTCGCCCGAGCGCTCTACGCCGCCTCGCAGACGACGGTGAGCAACCAGGACTACGCCCTGCTCGCCCGGGCCTTCCACACCGTCTCTCGCTCGGTCCGCCAGACGATCGCGCTCGAACTCAAGCTCAGGCACGAGCCCCGCTGGCCGGCGCCCGCCAAGCCCGAGCCCGAGCCTGCGCCCTCGCCGCCGCCTGAGCGCCGCGTACGACCCGAGCAGGTCTCCTGGAACGAATACGAACGCGCCGACTGGAACGAGCCCCTCGATGAGGCCCTGGACAGCGGCGACGCCGCCGCCATCAACGCCGCGATCGACGCCAGCGTCGCCCGCATCCAGCGCAGCCTTACAAGAGCCGGGCGCGTGCTCGACAACGCCGGTCGTCCCACCACCGCCCGTCATCCCGGACGACCCGCAGGGGCGATCCGGGACCCAGTGAGCTCATCGCTCGCCGTCCGTCCACGGACCCGCGGCGCCCTCCTGTCCTCCGCCAGTCCCCTGGACCCCGGCGCTCCGCTTCGCGCCGGCCCCGGTGAGAGTGGCGGGGGCGGCAAGGCTCTCCGCCCGCCGCCCTGGCGCAACTCCGGCTGACCCGAGGTCCCGCCACCCAGCCCAAATCCACGGACGGAGCCCCACGCCGGCCGCCTATCGCCATGCCTGCCCCCATGCGGCGCTTGCGCTGTAGCGGCTTTCGGCGTGGATTGACCGATCTTGCCGCCGACTCGGGCGGCGCGTCGGGGGATGCGGGAAGTTGGGCCTGGAAAACGCGCAGAGCCTGGTGGGCATCGCGCTCGTACTGCTGGCGTGCTGGGCGGTCTCTGAGAACCGCCGCAAGTTCCCATGGAAGCTGGCGATCGGCGCCATGGTGGTCCAGGGCCTGCTGGTCCTGGCGCTCTTCGGCCTGCCCGCGCTGCGGTCGGGACTTCAGGGCGTCGGGGTGGCCGTGGATGGCCTGGCCTCGTCGACCCAGGCCGGGGTGGCGTTCGTCTTCGGCTTCCTGGCCGGAACGCCGAACCAGCCCTATCCGCTGACCGACGCCGGCTCGCTGTTCGTCTTCGCGTTCCGCGTCCTGCCGGTGATCCTGGTGGTGTGCGCGCTCGCCGCGCTGCTCTGGCACTGGAAGATCCTGGTCTGGATCACCCGCGCCTTCGGCGTGGTGTTCGAGCGCACCATGGGCCTGCGCGGCCCGCCCGCCCTGGCCACCGCCGCCACGGTCTTCATGGGCCAGGTCGAGGGCCCGATCTTCATCCGCAGCTACCTGCCCAGCCTGTCGCGGTCCGAGCTGTTCATGCTGATCGCCGTGGGCATGGCCTGCGTCTCCGGCTCCACCATGGTGGCCTATGCGACCATCCTGAAGGACGTCCTGCCCAATGCGGCCGCCCACGTCCTGACCGCCTCGATCGTCTCGGCGCCCGCGGGCGTGCTGCTGGCCCGGATCATCGTGCCGCGCGACGCGGCCATCGAGCAGGCGCAGTCCTACGATCCCCTGGCCGCCAAGAAGTACGACAGCTCGATCGACGCCCTCATCAAGGGCACCACCGACGGCCTGCAGATCATGCTGAACGTGGGCGCGACGCTGATCGTGTTCGTGGCCCTGACCGCCATGGTCAACAACATCCTCGGCGTCTTCGGCGACGTCGGCGGCGCGCCGCTGTCGGTCGAGCGGGGCCTGGGCGTGCTGTTCGCGCCGCTGGCGTGGGCCATCGGCGTGCCCTGGCACGATGCGCCGGCCGCCGGCTCGCTGCTGGGCGTGAAGCTGGTGCTCACCGAGTTCACCGCCTTCATCAAGATGGGCGCGATCCCCGTGGACGCGATGGATCCGCGCACGCGGGTGCTGATGACCTATGCCCTGTGCGGCTTCGCCAACATCGCCTCGGTCGGCATCAACCTCGCCGGCTTCTCGGTGCTGGCGCCCGAACGGCGGAACGAGATCGTCGGCATGGTCTGGAAGGCGATGATGGCTGGCTTCCTGGCCACCTGCCTGACCGCGTCCATCGTGGGTCTCTTGCCGGCCGGCCTGTTCGGCGCATGATGGCTGCCGCTGCGGCAGCTTGACCGAAAGTGACCGATCGGACACTTTTTGCCCACAAGGCAGGGAGGACCCCGATGAAACTCTACGACACGCCGCTCGCGCCCAATCCGCGCCGCGTCCGCTGGTTCATGGCCGAGAAGGGCATCGACGACATCGAGGTCGTCACGCTCAACATCATCCAGGGCGAGCACAAGACGCCCGACTACATCGCCAAGGCCGGCCTGCCGAACGTGCCGATGCTGGAACTGGACGATGGGACCGGCATCACCGAATCCGTCGCCATCTGCCGTTACCTCGAGAGCCGCTATCCCGAGCCGAACCTGTTCGGCCGGACGCCCGAGGAGATCGCCTTCATCGAGATGTGGATGCGGCGGGCCGAGATGCTGGTCGCGACGCCGGTGATGATCGGGGTGCGCCACACCCATCCGGCCATGGGCGCGCTGGAAGAGCAGGTTCCGGCCATCGGCGAACACAACCTGGCGACAGCCACCCGGGCGCTGAAGGTGCTGGATCGTCGCCTGTCGGAGAGCGAGTGGCTGGCCGGGGATCGCCTGACCATCGCCGACATCGTCGCGTTCGTCGGCATCGACTTCGGCCGCATGATCAAGTTCAAGCTGCCCGAGGACATGCCCCACGTGGCGCGCTGGGCCGACGCCATGCGCGCCCGCCCGGCGGCCAAGGCGGGGATGCCGCAGAAGGCGCCGGCCTAGGCGGCTACGCCGTCGGCGCCAGCAGCTCCAGCGAGCGGATGCGGGCCTCCAGGGAGGGGCCGGCCGACATCACGAAGACCTCGTCGGCGCCGGTGCGCGCGGCCTTGTCCGCCAGGGTCGCGCGCACGGACGCAGCGTCGCTGGCGATCGCGCGGCCTTCCACCTCGGCCAGCAGAGGCGTGCCCTTCCACTCGGCCAGGAACGCCTCGGCGCCCTCGATGTCGGTGAAGCGCCGGCGATGGCCCGAGAGCATGGCGACCGTTCCGGCGCGCCGCGGGGCGTCGCCGCGCCAGGCGGCCTCGGCGGTCTCGGCGGCGTAGGCGATCACCGCGGTCCCGGCCCAGGGCTCGGACCGGAACGCCGACGGCTGGAAGCTCCGGCGATAGGCGGCGATGGCCGGACCCGCCTCGGTGCGGGCGATGAACTCGGCGAAGACCATGCCGACGCCCCGCAGGCCCGCGAAGGCGGCGCTCTCCTCCGAGGTGCACAGGACGAAGACGTCCGGGTGCGAGGGGCCGGACGGATTGGCCTTGATGTCGAAGATCGGATGGCCCTCGGGGATCGGGACCTTGCCGGCTGCGTCCAGCATCCAGGCGGTCAGGAGCTGGAAGTACTGCGGGAAGGCGTCGGATCCCACCGACCGCAGGGCGCCGCCGGTGCGGGAGTCCGCGCCCAACGCGCGACCCAGGCCCAGATCGATGCGGCCGGGCGCCAGGGCCTCCAGCTCCATGAAGGTCTCGGCGACTTTGAGCGGGGAGTAGTTCACCAGCATGACCCCGCCCGATCCCAGCCGGATACGCGACGTCGCCTGGGTGAGGGCGGCGATCAGGATCTCCGGGTTGGGCGAGCCCAGCGTGGCGATGTTGTGGTGCTCGGCGACCCAGAACCGGTGGTAGCCCAGCCGCTCCGCCGCCCGCGCCACCTCGATGGTGTCACGAACGGCCTGGGCCTGGGTCGCCTGGCCGGTGACGGGCGACAGGTCGAGGACGGAGAGTTTCATGGGGGCGCGTTCCCTGGTCGCCGGCTCCGGGTGTCAGCTGGACCGCGGACCCGTCTTCTTCAGGACCGCCGAGAAGCTCATCATAGTTCCCGACGGGCCGGCGATCAGGCCGCGGACGAAGACCATGCTGCGGCCGCCCCTCACCACCTCGCCCGTGCAGGTCACCAGGTCGCCGGGCCGCGCGGTCCCGACGAACTCGCCGTTGAAGGTGGCGGTCACCGCGTGCTGGTCCTTCAGCTCCTCGCGGGCGATCACGAACAGGCAGAAGTCGGCGAAGGTCATGACGCAGCCGCCGTGCATGAAGCCGCCGCCGTTCATGTGCTTGTGCTCGGCCTTGAAGGCGCACACCGGCCGGCCGTCGTCGCCCATGCGGAAGTAGAACGGTCCGGCCAGATCCTCGTAGGGGTCGCCCCCCGGATAGTACGACCATCCGGCCCATTCGCCCTCGGTCACCGTCGTCAGCTTCGAGACGTAGCTCGCTTCCGGATCTCCGCCGTCCATGTCCCCTCCGAACGCTGCGCGAACCGTTTGCCGCCCGCGCTTCCAGTCACTAGTTTCCCGGCCGCTTACAGCCTATCGGGAGGCGTGACCATGCTGAGCCTCATCCTGGCGCTCGCGCTCGCCGACCCGCCGGCCGAACCGAAGCCCGCCGACACCCGCCCGCCCGCCGACATCAGCCGGGCGGTGGACGCCGACGGCGTGCCGGCCTGGGCCAAGCGCAAGCGCCGCGCGCCGGTGCAGGCCTGTCCGACCAAGCCGAACATCGGCGTCGAGACCTGGCGCGAGCGCTACGAGACCACGGGCACGAACCGGCTGAAGCCGCGGCCCGCCATGAATACCTGCCGCTGATATTTCCAAGACAACGATAGGGGACTGCTCCATGGCGCTCGACGCCGCCACCCGCGACCAACTGATCGACACCGTCCGCCGCTTCGTGACCGAGCGCCTGCGTCCCCTCGAGGCCCAGGTGGCGGAAGAGGACGCCATGCCCGACGACGTCGTCGAGGAGATGAAGGGGCTGGGGCTCTTCGGCCTGTCGATCCCGGAGCAGTACGGCGGCCTGGACCTGTCGATGGAGGACGAGTGCCTGGTGGTGGTCGAACTCGGCCGCACCAGCCCGGCTTTCCGCTCCACCTTCGGCACCAATGTGGGCATCGGCAGCCAGGCGCTGGTGATGTTCGGCACCGAGGCCCAGAAGCAGAAGTACCTGCCGGGCATCGCCTCGGGCGAGATCATCACCTCGTTCGCCCTGACCGAACCCGAGGCCGGCTCGGACTCGGGCGCGGTGCAGACGCGGGCCGTCCGCGACGGCGACCACTACGTGCTCAACGGCGCCAAGCGCTACATCACCAACGCCAACAAGGCGGATCTCTTCACCGTCATGGCGCGCACCGACCCGAACAAGCCGGGCGGCGGCGGCGTGTCGGCGTTCCTGGTCGAGCGCAATTCGCCCGGCCTGACCGTCGGCAAGTCCGAGAAGAAGATGGGCCAGCAGGGCGCCCACGTCTCGGAGGTGTTCTTCGACAACGTCCGCGTGCCGGTCGAGAACCGGATCGGTGCGGAAGGCGAGGGCTTCAAGGTGGCGATGCAGGTGCTGGACAAGGGCCGCCTGCACATCTCGGCGCTCTGCGTCGGCGTGGCCGAGCGGCTCATCGCGGACAGCGTGGCCTATGCGTCGGATCGCAAGCAGTTCGGCCAGGCCCTCAGCCAGTTCCAGCTCATCCAGGGCATGATCGCCGACTGCAAGACCGAGGCGCTCGCCGCCAAGGCCCTGACCATGGAAACCGCCCGCAAGCGCGACGCCGGCCAGAACGTCACCATGGAGGCCGCGGCCGCCAAGTACTACGCCTCCGAGATGGTGGGCCGGGTCGCCGACCGCGCCGTGCAGATCTTCGGCGGCGCGGGCTACATCGCCGACTATGGCATCGAGCGCTTCTACCGCGACGTGCGCATCTTCCGGATCTACGAAGGCACCAGCCAGATCCAGCAGGTGATCATCGCCCGCGAGACGCTGAAGCGGGGCGGCTGATGGATCCCGTCGAAGCCGTCATCCTCGACCTGCTGGCCAAGGCGCCGGCAGGCAAGTCGATCTCGCCCGAGGACGTGGCCAAGGCCCTCGACGCCACGGGCTGGCGGCGCGAACTGGGCAAGGTGCGCGCCGTGGCCATCGGGCTTGCGCGGGCCGGCCGGCTGGTCATCCTGCGCCACAACAAGCCGGCAGATCCGGACACGTTCAAGGGCGTCTGGCGGATGCGCCTTCCGGCCGCCGAAGGGGAGGACAACTAGAATGATCGTCTACGGTTCGACGCTGAGCCCGTTCGTCCGCAAGACCCTGGCCTTCGCGGCCGAGAAGGGCATCGCGGTGGAACTCCAGCAGGCCGGGATGGGCGGCGGTCCGCCCGAGTTCAAGGAGGCCAGCCCCTTCGGCAAGATGCCGGGCTTCAAGGATGGCGACTTCCTGATCTCGGACTCCACGGCCATCGTCACCTACCTCGAGGCCATCAAGCCCGAACCGAACCTGATCCCGACCGAGCCCAAGGCTCGCGCCCGGGCGGTCTGGTACGACGAGTTCGCCGACACGATCCTGGTGGGTGCGGCCGGGCCGATCTTCTTCAACCTCGTGGTGGCGCCGCGTTTCCTGAATCAGGCGTCGAACATGGACGCGGTGGAGGCGGCCAAGGGGCAACTCCCGAACGTCTTCGGCTATCTGGAGCGGACGATCCCGGAGTCGGGGTTCCTGCTGGAGGACCGGATCACGCTGGCCGACCTCGCCGTCGCGAGCCCGTTCCAGAACCTGGCCCTGTGCGGTCACGCCATCGACGCGTCGGCCTATCCGCGCACCGCGAAGTATGTGGACGGGATCCTGGCCCGGCCGTCCTTCGCACCGATGGTGGCCCAGGAGCGGGCGATGTTCGGACTCGCCTGAGACCGACTGACGCAACGTCGCCCTTTTCCGAAGGTTAACGGGCGGGCTCTATGGTCCGTCCGTCATGAAGCGCCTCGTCCTCGCCCTGCTGCTGCTGACGCTGTCGGCCTGCTCGCCCATGTTGCGGCAGCAGCCGCTGGCGCCGGCCGCCGGCTTCGCGGGCGCGCATATCGAGGCCGACGCTGTGGTCAGCTTCGACGGCGCTCGGCTCGGCCTCACCACCTGGCAGGCGCAGGGCGAACCCTGGGCCGTGGTCGTGGCCGCGCACGGCATGAACGACTACGCAAACGCCTTCCACTACGCCGCCGAACGCTGGGCCGAGCAGGGGATCACCACCTACGCCTATGACCAGCGCGGCTTCGGCCGCTCGCCGGGACGCGGGATCTGGGCCGGCGACGACCTGATGATCCAGGACCTGCGGACGGTCACCGCCCTGGCCCGCGCGCGGCATCCGAACGCTATCGTCGCGGTGGTCGGCGAGAGCATGGGCGGCTCCGTCGCGGCCAGCGCCTTCGCCACCGACGATCCGCCGGCGGCGGACCGGCTGCTGCTGATGTCGCCCGGAGTCTGGGGCTTCAAGGCCCAGCCCCTGCCGAACAAGACGCTCCTCTGGCTCGCCGCCAACTTCACCGCGTCAAAGGTCTACACCCCGCCGAAGTGGGTCACGGACCGGGTCTCGCCGACCGACAACCGGGAGGAGCTGATCCGCATGGGTCGCGACCGGTTGATGATCTGGGGCGCCCGCTCGGACACCCTGTATGGCCTCGTAAAGCTGATGGACCGGGCGGCGCGGGCGGTGGGCGACGACCCCGTTCCGACCTTCTACCTCTATGGCGCGCGCGACGACATCATCCCCAAGTCCGCCGCCTTCCGGGCGGCCAAGGGGCTCACCGCCGCCGATCGCTCGGCCTACTACGCCGCGGGCCACCACCTGCTGTCGCGTGACCACCAGCGCGAGGTGGTGATCGCCGACATGCTCAGCTTCATCCGCGATCCCTCCGCGCCGCTGCCGTCCGACGCCCCGCCGATCCCGGGCGCCGCCACGCCGGCGGACGGATCGCGCCGCGCCGCGGGGTTGTGATATGCCCTCCATGAGCGTATCTCCCGCGAAATTCCTCCCCCGAGACGCAGAGTTCACGGCATGACCTTGTTCGATTCGCCGGCCTTCGAGGGCCATGAAGGCGTCCACGCCTTCCACGACGAAAAGACGGGGCTGAAGGCGATCATCGCCGTGCACTCCACCGCCCGTGGTCCGGCCGCCGGCGGTTGCCGCATGTGGCCCTACGCCAGTGCAGCGGACGCCCTGGACGACGCGCTGAAGCTGTCGCGGGCGATGTCCTACAAGAACGCCATGGCCGACCTGGAGCTGGGCGGCGGCAAGAGCGTGATCATCGGCGACAGCCGCACCCAGAAGACCCCGGCGCTGTTCGAGGCCTTCGGCCGCGCCGTGGAGGACCTGGGCGGCAAGTATTGGACCGCCGAGGATGTCGGCGTCTCGGTGGCCGACCTCACTTTCGCCCGCCGCCGGACCCGCTATGTGGCCGGCCTCGAAGGTCACCCCGCCGCTTCCGGCGACCCCAGCCCGGTGACCGCCGAGGGCGTGTTCCGCGGCGTGCGCCTCTGCGTGCAGCGGGCCCTCAAGCGCGACCTGGACGGCGTTCGGGTGGCGATCCAGGGGGTCGGCCATGTGGGCGGCTACCTAGCCCAGAAGCTCCACGCCGCGGGCGCCAGGCTCGTGGTGACGGACGTGAACGCCGAGCTGCTGCGGCGCGTCGCAGCCGAGACCGACGCCGAGATCGTGGCGCCGGGCGCCATCTTCGACGCGGAGTGCGATGTCTTCGCCCCCTGCGCCATGGGCGGCGCGGTCAATCTCGACACCCTGCCGCGCATCCGCGCCAAGGTGATCGCCGGGGCGGCCAACAACCAGCTCGCCGACGCCGAGACGGGACGGGAGATCTTCAAGCGCGGCCTGCTCTATGCGCCCGACTACGTGATCAACGGCGGCGGCATCATCAATGTCGCGGGCGAGATCCGCGCTCTGGAGCGGGAGGAGGCGTTCGATCCGGCATGGGTCGACGCCAAGCTGGACCGCCTGGCCCTGACGCTGGAGGAGGTGCTGGAGCAGGCCTTGCGCGAGCGGCGGCCGACCCATGAGGTGGCGAACGAGATCGCCCGCGCCCGCATCGCCGGCGCCGCCGAGAAGCGGGCCGCCGCCTGACCTAGCTCTGGTACGCCCGCTCGCCGTGCGAAGAGAGGTCGAGGCCGTCCTCGATCGCCTCCGGAGATGCGCGCAGGCCGACGGTGAGCTTGCACACGAACAGGATGGCCGCCGAGGCGAGGGCCGACCAGGCGCAGACGGCCAGGAGCCCCAGCGCCTGCACGCCGAGCTGGCGGCCCATGTCCATGCCCTCGGCATAGCCGACGCCGCCCAGGACCGGCGCGGCCAGCACGGCGACCAGCAAGGTCCCGAGGATACCGCCCACGCCGTGCACGGCGAAGACGTCCAGGCTGTCGTCCAGCTTCAGGCGATGCTTCACGATGTCGACGGCGTGGAAGCAGATCAGGCTGGCCAACACGCCCAGCAGCAGGCCGCCCGCCGGACCAACGAAGCCGGAGGCCGGGGTTACGGTTGCAAGACCACCGATCACGCCGGTGACCACGCCGATCATGCTGGCGCGCCCAAAACGCAGCTTCTCGATCAGGCCCCAGGTCAGGCCGGCCGCAGCGGCGGAGAGGTGCGTCGCCACCAGGGCCGAGCCTGCCGCCGCGTCGGCGGCCAGGGCGCTGCCGGCGTTGAAGCCGTACCAGCCGACCCACAGCATCGCCGCCCCCATCATGGTCATGCCGGGATTGTGGGGCGGGTGCAGCTCACGCGGGAAGCCGTCGCGCGGGCCAAGCATGGCGACCGCCACCAGCGACGAGACGCCGGCGGTCGCGTGCACGACGATGCCGCCGGCGTAGTCCATGACGTGCAGGCTGGCCAGCCAGCCGCCGCCCCACACCCAATGGCAGACGGGCGCATAGACCAGCAGCAGCCACAGCCCCGAGAACATCAGCACCGCGCCGAAGCGGATCCGCTCGACATAGGCGCCGACGATCAGGGCGGGCGTGATGATCGCGAAGGTCATCTGGAAGGCGAAGAACACCGTCTCGGGCAGGCTGCCGGACATCCCCGCCCGCCCGCCCGGCAGGCCGAACTTGGCGAGGTCCCCGATCACGGGGTTCGAGCCGGAGAAGGCCAGGCTGTAGCCCCCCAGCAGCCAGAGGACCGAACCCAGGCAGGCGATGGCGACACAGTGCATCATCACCGACAGGGCGTTCTTCGCCCGTACGAGGCCGGCGTAGAAGAGCGCGAGGCCGGGCAAGGTCATGAACAGGACCAGGGCGGTGGCCGCCAGGATCCAGGCCGTGTTGGCGGGATCGGCCGCCGGCGGGGTCGCGGTCTGGGCCTGGGCGGTCGTCGCCACGGCGGCCGCGACCGTCGTCATCGCCCAAAGCGCGGGCGCCGTCCTGCGGGTCATGTGTCCATCCCTCCCGGCGACGCGGCCGCGGTTTTCCGCGGTTTGCCTGCGCGTCGTGCAGGGGGTGCATAGAGCCTGGGCAAGCGGGCCGCCAACGGCCCAACGTGAAGGCCCCCGGCGCGTCCCGGTTTCCATCGCCGCTACGATGAATTCCTGGGCGCCGGGCGCCAAAAGACTGGGCAATCACCGTTCGCGGCGGCGCGCCTGCCAGGTTTCGCGGGTCAGGAGCCAGACCTGCTTCTCACCGGCGCCGGCGACGTATTGGAAGGGCTCGCGGCCGATTTCCAGAGCGCCCTGCTTCTCCTTCACCCGGGCCGACGCGCGGTTCTCCACCGCGTTGGTCAGGTACAGGAAGGGCCACTCCAGCGTCTCGAAGGCGAACCGCGTCACCGCTTCCGCCGCCTCCGTCATCAGGCCCTGGCCGTGCAACGCCGGATCGAGCCAGAAGCCGCGCATGTCGCGCCGCTCCGGGTCGTGGGGCCACAGGTCGATGCGGCCACGCAACTCGTCGTGGCCCTTGAGCGTGATGGCCCAGTAGAACTGCTCGCCGCGCGCCCGCTTCTCCATGCACTGAGCGAAGTTCGTCGCTGCGCCGTCCTCGGGGTATGGCCAGGGGATCGCCGGACCGAGGAAGCGGACCACTTCCCACTGGGGAAAGATCCGCTGCACGGCTGGAACGTCCCGCGCCTCCAGCGGACGCAGGATCAGCCGCTCCGTCTCCAGAACGGGCGTGGGCGGCAGAGGTATCGTCGTAGGTGGAGTCATCTCCGTCTCTCTCTTCAGATGAGCCGGAGGCCGGGGCGCCTTCCCTGGATATTTCAGCCCCGGCCGGTCCGGCGGGGCTGGGTCGGGAAGGCTAGGCGCCGAGCAGACGCGCACGACCGTCCCGACGCCCCGCGAGGGCGGCGCCGTTGCAACCGGACGGATTTGCGACCTGTCGAACCATGGCCGGGGTTGTAGCACGCCGCGGCGCCCTAGTCTTCCTGCCGACTGAGCAACGCTCGCCCCCAGAGCGCCAGCACCACGCCGACTGCGGTCGGCACGCCGCCGATGATCGCCGACATCACCAGCATGTCGCTGGGCCTGAACGGATGCGTCTCGCCGCCGAACAGGGCGCCGCCCACGAACACCAGCGTGCACAGCCCGCAGAGGCCGGCGATCAGCACCCCGCCGGCGAGCAGCAGGCTGCCGAAGAACTGGCGGACCTTGGCCGCCTCGGTGCTCACGGTCGCTCGTCCGGCTCGTCGCTGAAGACGGCGAGGTTGCGTGGGCGGGCGTTGGGCCTGGGGCGCCAGATGCTGCGGCCCCAGCGGAAGATCAGGAGGCCGATCAGGGTTGGCAGGCCCCCCACCGCCGCGAACAGCAGCAGCGCCGAGACGAGGTCGCCGGGATGGCGGTAGGAGTCGACGATCGCGGTTCCGGCAAGCACCAGCGTGCAGGTCCCGCAAAGGGCCGCGATCAGTCCCCCCACGGCCATCAACGCGCCGCCGATGAACTTGAGTTCCGGGGTCTGCTCGCGCCCGCTCATCCCGCCTGCCCCCGCTGCAACGCCTCGGCGCCTGCCGCGCCAGGCCGGTAGAAGGTGTTGAAGGTGTCGAAGGGGATGATCCGCCCATCCGGCTGCACGAAGTGGACGCAACTCCGCTTCACCGTCCCCAGGTCGAAGTTGAAGCGGTCCAGGAACTGGCTGACCACCACGCGAAAGGTGTTCTCGTAGGCCACCTCTTGCGGAACCGCCGCCTCGGGCAGGCAGCACAGGAGCGAGGCCAGCTTTTCGGCCGTGTTTCCCTGGGCGGTGGACAGCGACAGCAGTTCGACAACCTTCTCCCGCAGTTCGGGGTAACTCTCGAACGTCACGGTGTTGGGCGCGGCGGCCACGAAGAGTTCGCGGGGCAGCATGGCCGTCACCGGCCGCACGTCGCGCCCGTTCCTGAGGCCATAGCCGATGCAGATCTGGTCCGGGTTGCAGGGCAGGGGGATCAGGTCATCGAGGGCGAAGACGCCGGCGTCCGCGATCTTCCGGCGCACCTCGGTCAGGACCATGCGGTGGCGGCGGGCGTCGAACGCCTCATTGCGACCCGCATCCTGGATCGGCTGGAACGTCACCCCGCGCACGCAGCGCCAGTCCAGGGCGAAACGGACGATGTCGGCGATCTCGTCGTCGTTGACGCCCTTCTTCAGCGTCACCACCAGGGTCGTGGAGATGTTGTTGCGCTCCAGCGCTTCCAGCGCCTCGATCCGCACGCGAGTCAGGTCGGCGCCACGCAGGGCCATGAGGGCGTCGCGCTTCAGGCTGTCGAACTGCAGATAGACCTCGAAGCCCGGCATGTAACCGGCCAGCCGCTCGGCGAATCCGGGCTCGCGGGCGATCCTGAGGCCGTTGGTGTTGATCATCAGGTGTCGGATCGGCCGGCGCTTCGCCGCGTCGAGGATCGCCCAGAAATCGGGGTGGATGGTGGGCTCGCCGCCGGAGAGCTGCACCAGGTCGGGCTCGCCCTCGGCGGCGACGATGACGTCCAGCATCCGCTCGACCTCGGCCAGCGGCCGGTGGCCCTCGCGCTTGACCGAGCTGTCGGCAAAGCAGACGGGGCATGACAGGTTGCAGGCCTCGTTGACCTCGATGATGGCCAGGCAAGAGTGCTGCTCGTGGTCCGGGCAAAGGCCGCAGTCGTAGGGGCAGCCGTGGTCGGTGCGGGTGGCGACCGAGAGCGGTCGATCCCCGGGCTTCAGCCAGTCGCGCTGGGACTTCCAGTAGGCGAGGTCGTCGGCCACCAGGGTCTTCTGCACCCCATGCTCGCGGCAGCGCTTCTGGAAGAAGACATTGTCGCCCTCGGCGATCACCTTGGCGGGGACAAGGCTAAGGCACGTCTCGCACAGGCTCGTGGCCTGTCCCAGGAACAGGTAGGGAGCGGCCTTCCGCACGCTCGCGGGCGACGTCTCCGCGCCAGTAGATCCATCCATACGCCACGAGCCCCCCGCACAGGATGTGGAACAGGTTAAGCGGGCCGATCAACCGGGGATAGGGCTTCAGGAACTCCCAACCGAACCGCGTCGCCCCGTACCAGACGCAGAGGGCGTAGAAGCCACGTCGGATCGCCCAGGTCGGCCGGCTGGCGAGCCCCTCCAGATAGACCGCCAGGAACGCGGCCATCGCCAGGCTCTCGTAGACCTGGACCGGATGGCGGCCGATCCCGTCGCCCAGCTCCACCGCCCAGGGCGCGGCGGACGGCGCGCCATAGGTTCCGTCCGGCAGTCCGGCGAAGAGGCAGCCCCAGCGCCCGATCACCACGCCTAGCGCGAAGGGGCCTACGAATACCCCGCCGGTCGAGCCCTGCACCCCGCGCAGGGCCTTGTAGGCCTCGACACCGACGATGGCGCCGACCAGGGCGCCGACGACGCTATGCGACAGAGCCGGCGTCGCTCCCTGCAGACTGTTCAACGAGCCCGCCAGCCAGGCGCCCGGGATCGCCCCCGCCACGAGGGCGGCGAAGTAGCCGCCGCCCACCTTGCCAGCGACCTCGGCCGTGAGACCCTTCAGCCGCCAGTGATAGAGCAGGGCGCTGAGGCCCAGCCCCGCGCCCCAGGCCGCGAGGTCGAACGCCGTGTGGGCCCAGGCTGCAGTCGCGACATGGATCATGCCGCCGCATCAGCGCAGGGGAATCGCCCAGGCTCAAGCCGGCGGGG
Organism: Pseudomonadota bacterium; assembly: GCA_046725615.1. Lineage (GTDB taxonomy): Bacteria > Pseudomonadota > Alphaproteobacteria > Caulobacterales > Caulobacteraceae > Phenylobacterium. Next base: position 2,742 of record JBKOYY010000169.1, on the reverse strand, counting down.
AGGCGTCGAGCTGCGGCTCCAGACTCATGGACGGGCGCGCGGCCCGGCGGCGGGCCCGGGCGGCCGACTCCGCGGCCTCGTCAGGGGCGTCGAGCCGGGCGTCGATGGTGCAGACCACGCCGTCCGCCGGATAGGTGATCTCGACCCTTCCGTTGAGATCCGCCGCGAGGCCCCGCTGGATCAGCCGTGAGCCGAACCCGACGCGGGTCGGCGGCGATACATAGGGGCCGTCGATCTCGCGCCAGACGGCATGGAGATCCCGGCGTTGTCCCTTCTGGATGAGCTCCCAGGTGAACTCGACGTAGCCCTCGGGCGTCGACAACGCGCCGTACTTCACCGCGTTGGTCGCCAGTTCGTGCAGCGCCAGCGCGATGGCGATGGCGGTCTTGGGCGCCACGCGCAGGGCGGGACCGGAGAGGCGGATGCGTCCCTCGCCGAGGCTGTTGAGGAACGGCTGCCCGGCCTGGGTGGCGATCTCGCGCAGGTCGGCGCCCGACCACTGCTCGTTGGTCAGGACGTCGTGGGCCTTGGACAGCGCGAGGATCCGCGCGGTGAGGGTGTCGCGCGTCCTTATCGACATCTCCGCGCCGCGGGTGGTCTGGGCGACGATGGACTGGACCGTGGCCAGGGTGTTCTTCACCCGGTGGTTCAGCTCGTTGACCATCAGCCGCAGGTGCTGCTGGTCCTGCTGCTGGCGGCGCACGGCGGTCCGCAGGGCTTCGAGACGGTCGCGCGCTTCGTACTGGCGTCGACGGCCCCGGATCGCCGTCTGCGCCATGCTGACGAGCGTAGTGGGATGGAACGGCCTTTCGAGGAACGCGACGTTGCCGAGGGCCTCGCTGAACCGCATGGCGGCGGGGTTGCGCTCGAGGCCCGCGCCGCGCCGGGCGAGGATCACGATGGGGAAGTCCGACCAGGCCGGCTGCCCTTCGATCCAGTGCGCCAGGGCCGCGTAGTCCTCATTGAGGAGGACCTCCTCGACGATCAGCGCCAGGCCGGCGCCCTCCCGGCAGGCCCGCGTCAGCGCCGCCATGTCGAGACAGGCCTCCGGATGGAAACCGGCTTCCTGCAGGATCGCGCCGGCGACCGCTGCGTCACGACCGAACGGGGCCAGGATCAGGGCCCGCTCCGAGCCCGCGGGGAAGGCCGCGTTCACTGGCGCGATCCGTCGATCAGCCCGGCACGCTCGCCGATGAACTCCGGGACGCCCTTAAGGATGCCCTGGAACTGGTTCAGGGACTTGCCGAGGGTCAGGCCGCGTTCGTCGATCTCGTACTCGCGAATGGTCCGCTCGTGCGACCCCGCCCGCTTCTTGACGACGGAGATCGCGCGCCGGACCTGCCCCGCAGCCTCGAAGTATCGAAGCAGCAGCACCGTGTCGGCGAGGTACGTCACGTCGACCGGGGAGCGCATCTCGCCGACCAGCCCGTGCTGGGCCACGGTGAGGAAAGTCGAGGCCCCCTGCCGGTTCAGGTACTGCAGCAGCTCGTGCATGTGCAGGAGCAGGTAGTGCTCCTCGGGCATGGCGGCCTGGTAGCCGTTCAGGCTGTCCAGGATGACCGTCCGGGCGCCCGACTCGCGGACGCACTCGCGGACGCGCTGCGTGAACTCGCCGGGCGACAGTTCGGCGGCGTCGACCTGCTCCATCATCAGCAGGCCCTCGTGCCGAAGCTTCTCAAGGTCGATGCCGAACGCCCGTGTGCGCTCGATGAGGAGGCCGATCTCCTCGTCGAACACGAAGAACGCCGCCCGCTCCCCGCGGTCGATCGCCGACAGGGCGAACTGGAGGCTGATGAGCGATTTGCCCGTTCCGGCGGGGCCGAGGATCAGGCAGCTCGTCCCCCGCTCGATCCCGCCGCCCAGCAGGTCGTCGAGGTGGAGGACGCCGCTGGACAGGGGCGTGCGTTCCACCGCGCGCCTGTGCTCCGCGGACACGAGCCGGGGGTAAACCTCAAGGCCGCCGGTCTTGATCGTGAAGTCGTGATAGCCGCCGCGGAACTTGCGGCCGCGGTACTTCGTGACCCGTACGCGCCGGCGCTCTGCGCCGTACTCGGGCGCAAGCTCCTCCAGGCGCACGACGCCATGCGCCACGCTATGGACGGTCTTGTCCGAGACTTCGGCGGTCAGATCGTCCAGAAGCACGACGGTCGCGCCGTGCTTGGCGAAATAGTGCTTCAGCGCCAGCACCTGGCGCCGGTAGCGCAGCGAGCCCTGGGCCAGCAGGCGGATCTCGGACAGGCTGTCGATGACCACCCGGCTCGGCCGCGTCCGCTCCACGGCTTCGAGGATGAGGCGCGTGGTCTCCCCGAGTTCGAGGTCGGACGAATAGAGCAGGCTCTGCTGCTGCTGCTCGTCGAGCAGGCTCTCGGGCGGGGCCAATTCGAAGACCTCGACGCCCGCGAGGTCCCAACCGTGCGAGAAGGCGGTGTCGCGGAGTTCGGTCTCGGTTTCGGAGAGCGTGACATACAGCGTCTTCTCGCCCTCGGCCGCGCCGGCCAGGAGGAAGCTCATGGCGGCGGTGGTCTTGCCCGTCCCGGGACTGCCTTCGACCAGGAACACGCGGTTGCGCTTCAGTCCGCCACCGAGGATGTCGTCCAGCCCGGCCACCCCCGTCGATGCGTCATCGGCGAGTTGCGGCGCCGGTATCGTACCCATGACTCCTCGTGCGATTGAGCGTTGCGCCCCGGTAAGGACTGTCCCCAGCCGCACAACTCGCTGGAGGCGGCCGGGTTCCCTCTAGAC
>JBKOYY010000107.1:0-11135 GCA_046725615.1 Pseudomonadota bacterium | reverse complement strand
AAGCGCGGCTGGCCCTCCAGGCCGGCCGCCGTGAGGAAGGCGTCCCAGTCCAGGCCCGGCGCCTTCTTCGGGAGCTCCGCGCGGGTCCAGACGGTGTTGGACTTGGCGACATCTGAACTCTCGTCCACCGAGACGTGGGTCTTCGCGATGGCCGTCTCCAGCGCCACGACGCGCTTGGCGGCCGCCTCGGCGTCGGGATAGCCGGCCAGCTTCAGCATCGCCGCCACGTGGGCCAGGTACTTGGCGCGGAGTTCCACAAACCGGGCGCCGTCGGCCAGGTAGTATTCCCGGTCGGGCAGGCCGAGGCCGCCCTGCATCAGATAGGGCCGATACTTGGTGGTGTCGTTCAGATCCTCGGCCACCCACAGGCCGAACGGACGCTCCGTGTAGAAGTTGGTGGCGTTCAAGGCGTCGGTATCGGCCCGGACGGCCCCGCCGAGCGCGCGCGACAGATCTTTGCGCGTACGGATGTCCGCGATGGCGTCCAGTTCGGGCTTCAGGGGCGCCGCCCCGAGTTCCTCGATCCGCGCTTCGTCCATGAAGCTGGCGAAGTAGTCGCCGATCTTGCGAGCCTCCGTGCCGGCCGGAGCGGACACGTTGGCGGGATCCTCGATGATGGCTCGAGTACGCGCAGCGGCCTGCTCGGAGATGACCGAGAAGGCGGTCAGGTTCGAGCGGTCGGCCGGGATCTCGGTGCGGTCCGCCCACTTGCCGACGGCATAGCGGAAGAAATCGTCGCCGGCCGCTACGCCGGTGTCCATGCCCGAGACGTCGAAGCCGAACGTCCCGACCTGGGCCTTCGGGGGCGCCGGCGGCGGGGGCGCTGGCGGAGCCTCGACGACAGGCGGCGGTGGCGGCGGGGTGGTCGTGGCGCAGGCCGAGACGAGGACCGCGGCGGACGCTGCGGCGAGCCAGACGGGGCGGATGGTCATGTGCAACGGAGCTCCCATGACGCGGGCTGTCCGCCCGCGCTGCTTTGGGCGCTTCTTACACTGCGTGTCACATCCCGCGCGCGTTACGGCTTTGTCATCCGCTCTGGCTGCGATCAGCGCTCGGTCACGCTCTCGCGGATGCGGACGATCAGCGACTGACTCGCGGTGGCCATGAGCTCCCCGTCCTGGGCGTAGAGCGACATGGCCCCGTGGGCGAAGCCGCCGTGGACGCCGGTCATCTGGATGTCGCAGAGCACCCATTCCGTCGGCACGATGCGCCGGATCCGCAGGGTGTTGTCGAGACTGTTGCCCCCGGCGTGCTTGCCCAGGGCCGCGCCCAGGCCCGACGGCACGAAGTCGGCCATGATCGCCAGCATCGGCGCGTCGATGGCGAAGCCCTCCCTCGGGCGGATCCACAGCAGGGAGCGGCCGTCGGCCTGCGGGTTGCCCAGCCGGTCGCTGCCGTACCGCCCGCGCGCGACGCGCACTTCGATGCGGCTGTGCAGCCCTTCCTCCGAGCCGCGCCAGTGATCGGCGACGTCGCAGTCCTCGGGCGGCGGCGCGTCAGGCATCTGGAGCCACTGGTGCGACAGCTCGCTCGGCCGGGCGCCGAGCGCCGCGTTGACCGTGAGGATCTCCTTGTCGTCCACGTGACCGACGACGCGCGCCTGGGTGTTGTACTTTCCTTCGGCAGGGGTCCAGACGTCGAGATCGACGATGCTCGGCGGCCGTGCGTAGGACAGGTACTGCGCCGTCGCCCAGATCAGCGGCCGGCCGCAGGTGCGCTCCATGGCCGCCACCGCCGAAGCCAGGCCCACCCCCCCGAACATGAACAGCGACCCTGGCGGCCCTACGCAGACGGACGTGTCCAGCGGCAGGTACCAGCGATGGGGATTGTGCGTCGCGCGCAGGTCGAAGAAGTGCTTGTCCATGGTCGCCCTTCTGACCGTGTCGCCCGGCGGTAGGCAAGGCCTCCGCTCGATTGTGCCGCGACGATATGCGCGCCTTGCGCGAAGTTGGACACCGGACCTAAACCACGAACCTTAAGCCTGAAGTGACCCGCCGCGTTTACGCTGTCGGGCGATGATGATCGGACATCAAGTTCAATCGCCTGCCGCCCCGGCCCTGCCCCGCTCGCTCTACGTGCCTGTGGGCGCAGTCATGGGTGTGGCGATGCTCGCAGTCTCGCTGACGCCGTTCGCCCAGCCGTTCCTCGTGCGCCTCATGCTGTTCTATGTCGGGGTGACGACGGCCTACATCCTCATGCCCTACGTCCGCCGGGGCGACATCCCGCTGGTGGCGGCCTGGGTCGTGCTGATGGCCGAACTGGCCCCCTGCGTCGGCGGCCAGCTCATCTCGCCCGTAAAGGTGGCCGCCGACGTCCTCGGCGTGCTGATGGCGGCGGGCCCGATCTACGTGGCCCGCCTGCGCCAGGTGCAGCAGGGCGACATCCGCCCTGGCGGCCGGCGCGCGTCGGAACTGCGGGTCTAGAAGTTCGCCCGGCGCGAAAGCGCGCCGTCCACCACCATGTTGATCCCCGTCGTGAAGGCGGACCGCGGGCTGGCCAGGAAGACGGTCGCCGCGGCGATCTCCTCCGGCGTCGCCATGCGCCCGGTCGGATTGCGCTGGATCATCTGGTCGAAGAAGGCGGGCATCCCCCGCTTCACCTGCCCCCAGACGCCGTCCTCGAAGAAGACCGTGCCCGGCGAGACCACATTGCAGCGGACCTTCTTGGGCGCGTACTGGCGCGCCACGCCCTTCGCAAAGTGGATCTGCGCCGCCTTCATCGCGCCGTAGGAGTTGGGGTTGTCGGACTCCGCCGCGGAGATCGACGACGTGATGACCATGCAGGCGTCGCCGTTCGCGGCGCCGGCCTCCTCCAGGAACGGCAGCGCCGCCTCCAGCGTCCGGACCGCACCCATGATGTCGATGTCGAACATCGCCTTCCAGGCGTCCTCGCCATTGCCCTGCACCAGGGCGCTGGCGTTGGAGACCAGCACGTCGATCCCGCCCAGGGCCTCACCGGCGCCGGTTACGAAGGCCTTCAATGCCGCCCCGTCAGCGATATCCACGGCGCGGCCCCAGGCCTTCACGCCCTTGGCCTCCAGCGCCTTCACCGCCTCGGCGACCTGGTCGGCGTTACGGGCGCAGATGGCGACGTTGGCGCCCTCGTCGGCGAAGGCCTCGGCGATCGCCCGCCCGATGCCGCGCGTCGCGCCCGTAACCACCACCGTCTTGCCCTTGAGCTGCAGGTCCATGCCGTCCTCCCGTTCTGTCGTGGAGGGCGAACCTGCCCGACCGCTCAGCCCTTGAACAGGTCCGCGAAGCGCTCGCGGAGCAGGTTCTTCTGCACCTTGCCCATGGTGTTGCGCGGCAGCTCGCTCACGAACACCACCCGCTTCGGCGCCTTGTAAGCCGCAAGCTGGCGCCGCGCCTCGGCGATCAGCGCCGCTTCCTCACCCTCGCCGATCACCACCGCGACCACGCCCTCGCCAAAGTCGGGGTGAGGTACGCCGATCACGGCGCTCTCGGTCACGCCGGGCATTTCGTCGAGCACCAGCTCGACCTCCTTGGGATAGACGTTGTAGCCGCCCGAGATGATCAGATCTTTGGCGCGCCCCGAGATCCAGACCCGCCCGTCCGCATCGCGTCGGCCTACGTCTCCGGTGATGAAGAAGCCGTCCGCGGTGAACTCCTCGGCCGTCTTCTCCGGCATTCGCCAGTAGCCGGAGAAGACGCTGGGCCCCTTGATCTGGATGACCCCGGTCTGCTCCCCACCGGCAATCCGCAGCTCGACCCCGGGTAGCGGATAGCCGACCGACCCCGCGATACGTTCGCCGTGCAGAGGGTTGGTGGTGATGATGACGGCCTCGCTCATGCCGTAGCGCTCCAGGATGCGCTGGCCGGTGCGCGCCTCGAACTCATCGAACGTCGACGGCAGGAGCGGCGCGGACCCCGAGATGAACAGCCGCACGCCGGCCGACGCCTCCCGCGTGAAGGCAGGGTTGGCCAGAAGCCGCGTGTAAAACGTCGGCACGCCCATCATCACGGTCGAGCGTTTCAGGCCCGCCAGCACCTCGGCGTCGGCGAACTTCGGCAGCCAGACCATGGGCGCCCCGCTGAGCAGGGCGCAGTGCAGGGCCACGAACAAGCCATGGACGTGAAAGATCGGCAGCGCGTGGAGCAGCACGTCGTCCGGCGTGAAGCCCCACGCGGCGTGCAGCGCAAGGGCGTTGTCGGCCAGGTTCCCGTGGCTGAGCATCGCGCCCTTGGAGCGGCCGGTCGTCCCCGACGTGTAGATCAGCGAGGCCAGGTCGGCGGCCTCGCGGGGGGCCGCCTCGGCCAGCGCGGGATGACGGCGCGCCTCGGCCACCCAGGCCGGCGGGTCGGTGACGAAGACCTTCGGCTCGGCGTCTCCCAGGAAGTAGTCGACCTCAGCCGCGGTGTAGGCGCTGTTCAGCGGCAGGAAGACCGCGCCCGCCTTGAGCACCCCGAGGTAGATCATGATGACTTCGGCGCTCTTCTCGGCCTGCAGCGCCACCCGGTCGCCCGGCTGGACGCCCTCGGCGCGGAGGCGGCCCGCCACGTGGGCCGCGCCGGCCTCCAGCGCGCCGTAGCTGATGGCCGAGCCGTCATTCAGAAGGAAGCACGGCTTGGTGCGGTCCGCGGGGAAGCGGCCGGCGAGGAGGTCGTAGAGGTTGGCGGACATGCCCCTTCCCTAGCCGATTTTCCGCGGCGATGGTCACCCCATGACTCCCCAAGACGCGCTGGTCCGCATCCGCCGCTACGATGGTCGCCTGAACGCCTTCACGCAGGTCTTCGACCCGCCGCTGTCGACAGACGGCGCCGCGGGGCCGACGGTGGCGATCAAGGACCTGATCGACGTGGCCGGCGTGCCCACGGGCGGCGGCGCGCGGGTTCCCCTCGACCCTGCTCCGGCCCGGCACGCCCTGGTGGTCGACCGGCTACTCAAGGCCGGCTGGCAGGTTGTAGGCAAGACCCAGACCGTGGAACTGGCCTACGGCGGCTGGGGAACCAACCGGGCCGTGGGCGCACCCTGGAACCCCTGGGACTCCACCGTCCATCGCGCGCCGGGCGGCTCGTCCTCCGGCTCGGCCGTGGCGGTGGCCGCCGGTCTCTGCGACGCGGCTCTGGGAAGCGACACGGGCGGCTCGGTGCGCATCCCCGCGGCCGTCTGCGGGGTGGTCGGCCTGAAGCCAGGGCGCGGGCTGGTGAGCCTTCTGGGCGTTCACCCGCTGAGCCCGTCGCTCGACACGGTCGGAACCCTTGCCCGCGACGTGGCGACGGCCGCCCGCGCTCTCGGGGTGGTCTCGGGCCCTGACGGCGAGACCGCCGACCGGGGGCCGTTCGATGCCGAGACGGCGCTGGCCGATGCCCCGCGTGGCCGCCGCCTCGCCGCGATTCCCACTGACGACCTCGGCCCGCTCCATCCTGAGGTGGCGCAGCTCTACCTTGAAGCGCTGGACCGCCTGCGCGAAGCCGGTTTCGCCATCGACGTCGTCCAGCCGCCGAGGGCGCTGGAGAACTCGTTCGGCGCCAACGGCTGGCTGATGGCAGGCGAAGGCTGGCGAATCTGGCGCGACCGGATCGCTCAGCACGGCGCCGTGATGGACCCCTGGATCGTCAGTCGCTTCGAAGCCGGCCGGGAGGTAAGCGACGCACGCCTGGCGGAAATCCATCGGGAACGGGCCGCCAGCCAAGCCGAGTTCCATGCCTGGCTCGCGGCTTACGACGGCCTGGTATCACCCACCTGCCCCATTCCGGCGCCGCCGCTCGCGACGGTGGACGAGACCGTGTCGCCGCTCAGCCGCCTGACCCGGGCCGCCAACTACCTGGATCTGCCGGGGATCAGCGTCCCCTGCGGCCTGACCGAGGCCGGGCTGCCCGTGGGCTTGCAGATCCTCGGAAGCCCGCGCGACGAGGCCGGCGTCGTTTCCATCGGCGCCACGTTCGAACGGGTCTCGGGCTGGAACGGGCGGGGCCCCGACCTCGCGGGGTTCGCCTAGCTTCCCCGCGTCGGCGCGTTCAGGAGACGCAGCGCCAGCCAGGCGGCCAGGGCCCAGGCCGCGCCCAGGCACCATCCGGCCAGGACGTCGCTGGGCCAGTGGACGCCGAGGTAGATGCGGCTGAACCCGACCCCGACCAGCACCACACCCGCAAGGCCGTAGACCAGCGCCTTCGTTCGACGGCGCGGCTCCAGGCTGGACACCAGCATGGCCAGGGTCAGGTAGGTGGTGGCCGCCATGGTGGAATGGCCGCTCGGGAAGCTGCCCGAATAGACGACCACCTCGTGCGGCACGAGGTCGGGACGCGGCCGTTCGAAGAATGCCTTGGTGAGATTGCTGGAAAGGGTGCCCAGCAGCACGGTCACCGCCAGCACCACGGCGTGCCGGTAACGGCGATGAAAGGCGAACGCCAGCACGCCGACCAGGGTCACGACGACCACCAGCGTCGTTCCGCCAAGGGCCGTCACGTCGCGCACCGCCTCTTCGACGTTGTGCGAGCCGATCGGATTGTTGAGATCGCCCGGCGTGCGAAGCGAGAGCACGAGCTGACGGTCCAGGGCGTCGGTTTCCCCCTCGACCATTTCGTCGGCCAGTTGGAGGAAGGCCAGGACCGCGCCTGTCGCCAGGACCAGCGCGATCAACACCCGCGCCTCGAACCGCTTCGCGAAGCGCCACAGGTTGGCGAGATTCAATCTGAGCATGCCGGGAAGCTAGAGTGAGGCCGGGATCCCCGCAAACCGGCTCAGACACCGAGACCGAGATCCATCCCGGCGCTGCGCAGCGTGACGTTCACGGCCGCCTGCGCGGCGTCCTGGGTCGCGTGGGCTCCGTCGGCGACCGTCACTCCGTCCTCATCATAGACGCTCCAGCGCCAGACGTCCTCGTCGTGGCTCAGCGAATAGGCGAGGTACTTACCGTCACGCATACCCGTCCTCCGTACTGAGCGGGTTCAACTCGTACGAAAACAATCGGTTTCGCAGTGCACAATAGAATTCCCGTGATCGGGAAGCGATTTCCCCTGGGGAGCGAGATCAGGGGCGGTCGAGCAACGCCCTGCCCGCGTCGCGTGCGTTGTCGCAGCCGGTGAGGACCATGGCGACCGCCAGCTCGGCGCGCAGGATGTCCAGCATCTTCTCGATGGCCGGCTGGCCGCCGGCGCCGAGCGCCCAGGCCCAGGCGCGGCCGACGAAGCAGGCCTTGGCGCCCAGCGCCAGCGCTTTCAGGACGTCGAGTCCGGAACGGACCCCGCCGTCCATGAACACCTCCAGGTCGTCGCCCACGGCGTCGGCTATCGCCGGCAGGGCGGAGATCGAGGATCGCACGCCGTCGAGCTGGCGCCCGCCATGGTTCGAAACCACCAGGCCCTGCGCCCCGGCGCGGGCTGCCTCCCGGGCATCTTCCACGTCGAGCACGCCCTTGATCACGATCGGCCCGTCCCAGTTCTCGCGGACCCAGTCGATGTCCTTCCACGTCACGGAGCGGTCGAAGTTGCGCGCGATCCAGGCCAGGAAGTCGGTGACGCGCCGCCCCTCCTTCACCGCAGCCTGGACCGACCCCAGGGTGTGCGGCCGGCCCTTGACGAAGACGTCCCAGGTCCAGCCCGGATGAGTGACGCCGTCCCAGGCCTGCGTCAGCGCCGCCTGCAGCGGGGTGGAACCCGTAAAGCCCGACCGCACGTCGCGATAGCGGGAGCCTGGCAGCGGTAGGTCGACTGTGAACACCAGCACCGGGCAGCCGGCCGCCTTGGCGCGGGCCAGCAGCTCGCGCATGTAGCCCCGGTCCTTGAGCATGTAGAGCTGGAACCACGGCGGCGTGCCCGTGGCCGCGACCTCCTCGATGGAGCAGACGCCCACGGTCGACAGGCAGAACGGAACGCCCGCGGCGGTCGCTGCGCGGACCGCCTGGGTCTCACCCCGGCGGCCGTACATCCCGGCCATGCCGACCGGCGCCAGTCCCACGGGCATCTTGAGGGTCTGGCCCAGCGTCCGGACGCTCATGTCGAGCTGGGTCATGTCGCGCATCACCCGCTGGCGCAGCGCGATCGCCTCCAGGTCCTCGACGTTCCGCCGAAGCGTCACCTCGGCGTACGAGCCGCCGTCGATATATTCGAAGAAGATGTTCGGCAGGCGACGGCGCGCCAGCTCGCGAAAGTCCGAGACCGAGGCCGCGCGCATGGAAATCCCTCCCGACGGCCGGTTTTGGAGCGCCGCGATCCGGCGCGCAAGCGTCAGACGCCGGCGCCGGCAGGCACGCCCGCGGCCCTGGGGAAAGCGCCCATGACGATCCAGACCTGGTGCGCGAGGCCAGCCAGCCGGCCTTCCCCGTCGTACAGCGCGACCCCCGCCACCTCCTTGCGGCCATCCTTCGAGATCGGCCAGGCGACGACGACGTATTCCTCGCCCGCGCGGACCGGGCGGCGGACCTCGGCTGTCATGGTGCCCAGCAACGCGCCGTGACGCCCCTCCTTCTCCACCCAGGCGAAATAGCCCGGGCAGTCCAGGGCGGCCCAGACCACCTCCGACGCAACAATCCCATCCTCGCCCGCGAAGTTCGCATGCGGCGTCCAGGTGCAGGCGACGATCCCCGTCTCGGCGCCTTCGACCTGGCCCGGCAGGACCCGCAGGCCGTCGCCATCGTCGCGCGCCGTGCCACAGGTGAAGCAGATCGGGTGAATTCTCTGGGTCAGGCCGATGTGCCGGCCGGCGGCCGCGCGCGCGGCCTCCAGGCTGGGCGGCGGCGGCGGCTCGGGCAGTTCCTGGACCGCGGGTCGCCCCTGGCCGATCAGCGCCCCTTCGGCGCCCAGCAGCGCCTGGCCGCCGTCCCGCGGCTCGAGGTCGAGTTCGGCGTCCAGCGGAATCGGCGCGCGCAGCACCGCCGTGACGGGACCATCATGCCCCTTGGCGAGGACGCCGCACACATAGCCGCCATTGCCGGAGTTCGGCGGGCCGCAAAATTGGCGGCCGATCACGATCTTGCTCAAAATCGGAAACCCACGCGAAGAATGAACTGGATGAATGGCAGCGGCTTTCTCACGCTTGCGCTGGGGAATGGAAGCCAAAACCGCGTTGGACGCGGCCACGCGCCGCGCTAAAGGCAAGCCATGCGCCGCGCTTCGCGGTCGGAACGACAAGACACCTTCGACGGAGACACCTGGTGAGCAACCGGATCGAACGCCCCTGGGCCCTGATGCGCCATCACGCGGGCTGGGCTGACGTCTTCCACATCGAGAGCGAGACGCCGGATTCGATCACGGGCTTCTACCCGGATCGCGAGACCGTGGGCCCGCCGGTGAACTACTCCACCCGGGCCGTCCTCGCCCGCTATTCGACCCTGGAAGCCGCCCGCGCCGCGCGTGAGGAAGCCGTGGCCGAGTGGCGCAAGCACGACGCCGCGGTGCGCGACGCCGAGACCAAGCTGCGCGAGGCCGAGAAGCTGCGGGAAGACGCCTGGCTGACGTGCCTGCGCGACGCTGCCGAACGCAGCTAGAGCCGAAGCCCCTTCGACACGAACCACGCTGCGGCGCCGGCCAGCACGGCGCCCAGCACGAGGCGCCAAAGGGGGGCGCTGGGCAACCCGGGATCGCTGGGCAGCACCCGCCGCCCGGTGATCATCGGCCGGATCAGGTTCGTGCGCTTCCAGACCAGGTAGTAGGCGATCGCCGCCAGGTGCAGGACGACCAGCGCCTGCAGCGCACGGAACGTCAGTTCGTGGATCTCGGCGATCGCGCGGCCAGTCTCGAAGCTGACGCGGTCCGATAGCGGCCCGCCCTCGAACGCGTCGATGTCGACCGTGAAAAGCCCCGTCCCCACCTGGACCAGCAGCACAGCCAAGATCGCCAGGATACTGAGCGCGCCGAGCGGGTTATGGCCGGGTGTCACGGCCGTGTCGCGCCGTCCGACGGTCTTCAGATAGGCCAGGATCGCGCCCGGGCCCTTCACGAAGCTGGCGAACCGGGCCGCACCGCCGCCGGCGAAGCCCCACCAGACGCGGAACAGAACGAGTCCCAGGATCGCGTAGCCGCTCCAGCGGTGCCAGTTCAGGTAGTCTTCTTCCGAAGACCACCACGAGAACAGGATCAGCGCGACCAGCAGCCAATGGACCAGCCGGACCGGCCAGTCCCAGAGCCGGACGCTGACGCCTTCCGACGGAGCGGGCACGCTCAGCCCTTCTTCTCTTGCCGGTACTTCTCGTGGCAGCTCTTGCACGCCATGAACGTCTGGCGGGTCTGGGCCTTGAGCGCCTCGACGTCACCGCCGGCTGCGACCTGGCCCAGCTTCGCGGCCTGGGTCTGGAACGCGGAAGCCGCCGCGGAGAAGCCGGCCGCGTCGGTCCACACCTCTGCCTTGGCCTCACTCATCGGGCGCGCCTCCACCCCACTGCCGCGCGGGAACCAGGTGGGCAGGCTCTTCGCCAGGGTGGCGACGGTGTTCGCATTGCCGGTGAGCACCGCCTTCGACGGCTCGCCCTTGCGCAGTTCGTCGTTCAGGCCCTTGAACGCCGCGCCCAGCTTCTTGAAGTTGTCATGCCGCGCATAGGCCGCCTTCGTCGCCGCGCTGGCGTTCTTCGGCATGACGTCGTCATGAGCGATCGCCCCGCCGGCGGCCACCATTGCGCCGATCCCCAGCGCCGCCGCCAGCATCGCACCCTTGCTCATCATCGCCATGTCACCCTGTTGATCCCCACCTTGAGAGTGGAGATTGAAGGGCTCCTCCCTTCGCCGTCAACGGCCCGCCGCCGCTCTCTTGACCGGCGCGCCGTCTGCGCCTGCATCGGCGATCAGGGTGGCGCAGTTGGCGTCCTTCGCCAGACCTGGGTCGACGAACGGCAGGATCGCGGCCAGCGGCGACAGGAGGCTCCCCAGCCCTGCCGCCACGCCGCCCTGGGCGACCACCGGCCCAAGTTCGACCCCGAGCCTGGGCGCCATCAGCGGTCCTTGGGCCTTCACCGGGACGAGGGCGCGCACGAGGCGGAATTTCTTGTTGTGGCCCTGCAGACGGATGTCCATCCGCTCGGTATCCAGATTCACCGTGCCGTGGCCTTTCACCAGCACGGGGCCGGTGTCGAAGACGATGTTGTCGGCCCGCATGATCCCATTGTCCGCGCGGAAGCTGGCGACGCCGCAGCGGAGCTCCGTGGGGGAGGCGTCCTTCTTGAGCAGGAGGCCGAGGCCCTTGGT
>JBKOYY010000131.1:0-13294 GCA_046725615.1 Pseudomonadota bacterium | reverse complement strand
ACACCACGCCTCGGAGCCTTCCCGCATGGATCCAGCTCCTTCGGGGCCTGGGTCACCTCGCCAAGGGCGATGGCGTGATCACCCTTACGCCACAGACCCCGCTCGAGGCTCGCCTCACCCTGCCGATGACCGGCAGGCTTGACGGCCCCTATCTCCAGCAGCTGCCGGTCTGGACGCGTGTGCTGGAAGGCTGGGAGCGGCTCTTGGCGATGGCCGGCGTACCGTCGTCGCAGCCCTTCTCGCTGCAGGACCTCTGGGAAGCGCGCAGCGTGGCCCTGGCGGTCGACCTCTTCGGCGACGCCCCTGCGGCCTGGTTCGCCTTCGACGCGACCGACCTCGGCGGAACAAGCGACGAGGTGCATGCCGTCTACATCAACACCGCGAGCTTGGCGGGCGCCTCCGTGAGCTACGCCGGCGAGGTGACGCTCAGAGCCGGGGTGAGCCATCCCGGAGAGCGTCGATCCGTCGCGTTTCAGCCGCTCGACGTGCGGCCCGCGGTGGCGGACCTGCAGGATTACGCCGAGGAGCTCGCCATGCAGCACGGGCTCAACGTGGTGATCAATCCAGAGAACATCGTGGAGATCGAAGCGACACAGCCGACGGCGGCTGGGTGACCGGATGACCTCGGCAGCTGGCTCTGGGGAACTTCGGCCTGGGAACACGGATTTGCAGGGTCCGCGCCGCTCGACCGACGCGCACGCCCAAACCAGGAGATCCGGACATGACGATGCTCACCCGAGCCTCTCTGGAAAGCGTCCTTGGTCCGCTCGACGAGGCGGCCGTAGCGGAGATCACGGCCCTCGGAGCGACAGAGGAGGAGTTGCTCGAAGCCCGCTCCTGGCTGGCCAACGAGGAAGCCATGCGCGCGGCCGGCAAGCCGCTCCCATCGGGACGTGTCGCGCAGATCCTTGAATGGCTCGAACCCTCCGACGACGAACTCGGCGGCTAGACGTCGGACTGCGTCGGCTGATGAGCCCTTGGCTTCGGCCTGATCTCCGTCGCGAGCACCTCATCCTCTCCGGCGAGCGGGCAGGAGGGCGACGCATGCGCGGAGGGTGACCGGATCGGCGCAGTAGGCGAGCGGGCTTCGGCCGTTCAGCGCCGGATGGGCGCTCCTCAGGAACACCTCGGCCCTGACCTCATCGAAAACCTTGGCGGCGGCGCGCCGAAGTTCGCCTTGCGCCGCGGCCTGGGCGGCTTCCCGCGCCAGCTGCACGCGCCGTTCGGCCTCGATGCGATCAAGCGCGCGGAGCACCTTCGCCAGGCCTTCGGGGCTCGCTCGCGCCGCATCGAGGGGACTGGTGGCGCTAGACCGTCCGGCGCGCTCCAGCCAGGCGGCCGCGGCGTCTGCGCCCAGTACGGTTTCGGCGCGGGCGGTCGCGACAAGGACGCGGCCGTTGGCGGCGGTCTCGAGCTCCTGCCTCTTCCGGTCGGCCGCCGCCGCCTGCCGGGCTTGCTCCCGCGACGTGGCGCGCTCCAGCTCTCCCTTCAGAGGGAGGTTCAGGAACTCCTCTGTCCAGCTCCAGCCGGCCTGCATCGACTCGATCCGATCAAGACGTGCTTCGAAGGTCCACCAAGCCTGGTCGTCGGCTTCGATCAGCGCCTCGACGCTGCTGCTGAAGACCGGCAGCGGCGACCGCATCCACCGGCCGAGATCGAATCCGGCGGTCTCGTCGTCCGGCAACTGGTTCAGGATTGCGTTCACGCGGTCCGTCACCCGTCGCCGGCGCGCCGCGGCGACGTCGTGGCGTTGGCGAAGGCGCGCCAGGTCCTGAGCTTCGGCGTGGGAGACCTGGTAGCCGAAGCCGTCGTGGGTGAGGACGCCCGCGTCGGTAAGCCAGTCCAGATAGCGGGCGATCGTGGTGGACGGCGGAACAAAGTCGAAGTCGGCGTCGTGCAGCGCCTCAAGCAAGCCGCGACCCAGCCGCTTGGCGAAGGATGGAGCGACGCAGTCGCCAAGCTTCTCGATCACGTCGAACGCGTCGAAGGCCCGTCGCGACCATGCTGGCCGGGCGGCGAAACCGATCACGCAACGAACGTAGAGCGCGGCCTGCCAATGCTCCGCCGCGACGGTGAAACCGTCAACCGAAGGCGACGCCCACAACAGGTATCCTTCGCACCCTAGGCGCGCCAGCTGCGCACGTTCCTGAACCATGCGATCGACCGATCCGGCAGGGGTGCGGCGGGCGAGGGCAATCATCTTGGCGGCCTGGCGGCGCAGCGCGGCAGCCGCATCGGCCTTCTCCTTGGCGATCGCCGCCTTCAGCTTCCTTGCGGCCTCATCGACGAAGGGGTTGTAGAGCCAAGCCCTGGGCGCGGCTCGCAGGAGCGCCGTCCCCACCTGCCTGGGGTCCTGGCAGGTGCGAAGCGCGCTTAGATCCACCTCCATCGCCGAGACGCCGCCCGCACGGATCTTGGTGATCTTGGTCTCGTCACAGCGGTGGGTGACATAGACTTCAACGAGCAGCTCGCGAGATCCGGCACGAACGATCACGTCGGGCACGAGGTCGCCGAACCGCTTCTCCAGCCGCACCTCGTCGAACCTGAACATGCTGGCGGGTCGGGCGACCTCAAGGCGCCCGGCCTCTTCCGCCTCGATGGCGGGGAGGAGAATCCGCTTGGTGCGTTCCAGGACCGCCTTGGCCCAGATGTGGGCGTTGGTCTCGACAGCGCGCCCGCAGCCCGCGCCGGCGCCGTAGTGGGCGAAATGGTCAGCGGTCTTGGGGCCTTTGCGCGCGACGAGCCTACGGCCGCACGCGGGGCAGACACACTGGCATGCGAGGCCCGACGGCACGGCCGAGATATGGACGAGGGAGCCGTCCTCGTGGCGTCCGTAGATGAGCTCGACCCCCGATCCGCTAAAGGGCGAGTGATCCGCTTCTCCGAAGATGCTGCGCGCGGCGTCGGGCGGGGAGGCCGGGCTGGTCGCCTTGACGGTCATGAGGCGGCGTGGTCCGAGGTGGGCGCTGGTAGCGGAAGGTTCACGGATCACCAGCTTCGCCGTCTTCGCGCTGGGTGAGAATAGGTTCCCAGTCGCGAACCGCGGGCCCGTCCCCAGGCGAGTTGGCGTCTTCCGGCTTCGCGGGTCCCGATCAGGCGTGATGAGGCCGTGCTCTCAGCCGACTCCGCCACGGTCGATCCACAGCCCACGCCGCCAGCCAGCAACTTAAGGCCCAGGCCGCGCCCAAGCTCCACCCGGCGAGCACGTCGCTTGGCCAATGGACGCCGAGGTAGACCCGGGTCATGCCGACGAGCAGGGTCGTCACGACCGCCGCCGAAACCGCATACAGCTTCACGCGCCTCTGACGGGCGAAATGGGCAGACAAAACGCCGATCGTCAGGAATACGACGGCAGACAGCATGGCGTGGCCGGACGGGAAGCTCGGGTTCATCACTTCGACAGCGCGCAATGCCGCCTCCGGACGTTCCCGGTCAAACAAGGCTTTCAGGCCCTGGCTCACGGCCGACCCGCCTGCGGCGGCCAACACGACGAGCAGCGCCTTGCGAGTCCGACCGAGGATCGAGAACAGACCGGCGACGAAGACCACCACCAGGACGAGGACGGTCGTTGACCCGAGCGCCGTGACGTCGGACGCGGCCATCTCCAGCCAGCGAGGCCCGATGGGCTGATGCCCGCCTCCGCCCCGGCGAAGCGCGAGCAGGATCCGTCGGTCAATGCTTTCGGTTTCCCCCCTCGACGACCTCGTCGACGATCTCGAGGAATAACCAAGAGCAGACGGCGACGGTGAAGAGGGCGAGGACAACGGCGATTTCGCGGCTCGCCATCTCGAGGGTGCGCCACATCAACTGCGGGTCGCCCACGCGGGCGCGCAGCTGCTGAACCGCCGCTACTGTCGACCGGCTTCGCCTCACGAGGCCACGTCTCCCGCACGGACCTCCGGTCTAGATAGGCGCCGCTCCAAACGTTCAAGGCCCAAGCGCCTTGAACACGCCGGCCGAACGACCCAGCTTAACCAGTACGTCTTAGCGAGATTCTGGAGACGTCCGATGCTGGAACAGCGAGATGGCGCTGCGGGCGCGCACGCCCAGTTCCTGTTTCTCACGCAATTGATGCGCCCGCCGATCGGCTTCAACAGGCCGGAAGACGTGGTGAAGGATCCCGGCCTGACAGCGGCCGAAAAGCGCGAAATCCTCGCCACCTGGGCCTCGGACGCCTTCGCACCGGCGGATCACCCCGGGCTTCGCTGGCTTCCCGGTTCCGACGAGCCGGTTCCGCTCATGGAGATCCGTGACGCCCTTCGCCGAGTCGGGGCGGCGTGACTGCACGCGGCGAGTCTTCCGCGCCGATCCTTTCGCCCTACATCGCCCGAGCGGATGCGCGGCGTCTTAGGCCGCGGTCTCAGCTTCTTACCCAGACGAGGTCGGATGCGCCGGTTGCTTATGGGCCTACTGATGTTCCCAACAGTGATGGTCGCTGGTTCAGCGGCCGAGGCTCGGCAGGCGCCGGGCCCCTCAATCTCCGACACGCCGCCCGCGGCGGTCTCGGAGCTGCTGCGAAAGGTCGATATCCCCTACGATCAGTTCACCCTGGCCAACGGGCTGAGGGTGATCGTGCACGAAGACCGCAAGGCTCCCGTGGTGGCGGTGTCGGTCTGGTACAATGTGGGGTCCAAGGACGAGCCGCCGGGCCGAACCGGCTTCGCCCATCTCTTCGAGCACCTCATGTTCAACGGCTCGGAGAACGCGCCCGGTGACTACTTCGAGCCGCTGCGCGAAGTGGGCGCGACGGACTTCAACGGCACCACCTGGTTCGACCGGACCAACTACTTCCAGACTGTGCCGCGGCCGGCTCTCGAGCGTGTGCTCTTCCTCGAAAGCGACCGGATGGGTCACCTGCTTGGCGCGGTCAATCAGGAGACGCTCGCCAACCAGGTCGGCGTCGTTCAGAACGAAAAGCGCCAGGGCGACAATCAGCCCTTCGGCCTGGTCCAGTATGCGCAGCTGGCGGCGCTGTTCCCCGAAGGACATCCGTACCGCCACGCCACGATCGGCTCCATGGCCGATCTCGACGCTGCGACGCTCGAGGATGTGAGGTCCTGGTTCCGCGCCAAGTACGGGCCGAACAACGCCGTGCTGGTGCTGGCCGGCGACATTTCGACCGCAGAAGCGCGGCCGCTGGTGGAGAAGTACTTCGGCGACATCCCGCGCGGCCCGGACAACCGGCCGGCCGATGCGCCGGTGCCGACCCTTTCGGCTCCGGCGACGGAAGAGATGAAGGATCGCGTCGCCAACACGCGGCTTTATCGCAACTGGGCCGTGCCGGGCCTGCTCGACCCGGACAGCGCCGCCTTGACAGTCGCCGCGGGCGTCCTTGGGGGCTTGTCCAGCTCGCGACTGGATAACGAGCTCGTACGCAAGGACCAGACGGCGGTGCGGGTCTCCGCCGACAACCAGGCTTTCCATCGGGTAGGCATCTTCGAGGTCCAAGTGGATGTGAAGCCTGGCGTCGACGCAGGCGCCGTGGCGCGAAGGCTCGACGCCATCATCGCGGAGCTCATCACCAAGGGACCGACAGAGGATGAGGTCCAGCGTGTTGTGATGACAGAGGTCGCCGGCCGGATCCGCGGCCTGGAGCAGGTCGGTGGTTTCGACGGCAAGGCCACGGCGCTCGCCGAGGGGGCGCTCTATGCGAACGACCCGGAATTTTACCGCAAGCGGCTCCTGGCGCTCGGCCAAGTGAGGCCGTCCGACGTTCAGCGGGTCCTGCAGAAGTGGCTGGCCCGCCCGGTTTACGCCCTCACCGTGGCGCCCGGCGAACGGGGACCGTACGAGGAGGCGGCGGGCGCCCGAGCCTCCCTGAGGCAACAACCGCCTGAACCGGAGGGGGAGGGGAGCTCTGGGGAGCCTGCGCGGAAGGCGACCAACGCCGCTGTGCGCGCCCAGCGGACGCCGCCGCCGGTGGGCCAGATCGCAAACCTCGACTTCCCCGCTGTGGAGCGCGCGCGCCTCTCCAACGGGATCGAGATTGTCTACGCCCGCCGGCAGACTGTGCCGGTGATCCGCCTGGCCGCGGAATTCAACGCCGGCGTCGCCGCTGACCTGCCCGAGGCTTCTGGTCAGCAGTCCCTGATGCTGCGGCTGCTGCCGGAAGGGACCACGACCCGCAGCTCCGTAGAGATCGCCGAGGAGCAGGAGCGGCTCGGCGCCCAGATCCAACCTGCTGTCACGCGGGATCGGTCGGCGATCATGCTCACGGCGCTGACGCCGAACCTGGGGCGTTCGCTCGACCTTTTCGCCGACATCATCCGCAATCCTGCGTTCGCGCCAGCCGAAGTCGATCGGATGCGGGCCCAGCAGCTGGCGCTGATCGCTGAGGAGCTGACGCAGCCGGCCGGCTTGGCGCAGCGGGCGCTGCCGCCCCTCATCTACGGTCCCATTCACCCTTACGGACACCCGCCGAGCGGCGCCGGTCGCGCGGCGGCGATCAAGGCCGTGATGCGAGACGACTTGGTCCGGCTGCATCAGACTTGGATTCGCCCTGACACGGCGACCTTCTTCGCGGTGGGCGACATCCCGCTCTCAACGCTGGTGGCCGAGCTGGAGCGCCGCTTCGGCGACTGGGGGGCGCCCGCCGCGCCGGTGGGCCGGAAGAACTTCGCGGTCGAACCTCCACTCGCGCGGACGCGTGTGGTGCTGGTCGACCGGCCTCAGTCGCCCCAGTCGTACATCTACGCGGGGCAGGTTCTCCCCGTGCGCGGGACCGATGATACGCTCGACCTGCGGGCCGTGAACGAAGTCCTCGGGGGCAACTTCCTCTCGCGGATCAATATGGACCTTCGCGAAACCAAGGGGTGGTCCTATGGCGCGCGCAGCAGCGTGGACCTGCTGGAGGATCGATCGAGCCTGCTTCTGATCGCGCCCGTCCAAGCCGACAAGACCGGGCCTGCGGTGCAGGCCCTCTTGAACCACGTCCGTGACCTCGTGAGCGGCAAGGGCGTGACGCCGGTGGAGCTGCGTCAGGTGGTGAACGCGAACACCCGCCAGCTCGCGGGGCAGTTCGAGACGTCAGCTGCTGTTTTGGGCGCGCTCCGGAGCAACGCCCTCTACCGGCGGCCGGATGATTATTGGGAGAAGGTGGCTGACCGCTACCGCGCCATGACCGCGCCGCAGCTCGACGCCGCGGCGCGCGCGATGATCGACCCCGGAAAGATTGTCTGGGTGGTCGTGGGCGACGCGGGCCGGGTGCATCCTCAGCTGACCGGCCTTGGTCTCCAGGTGGAGGTGGCGAGGCCGGATTAGGGAGAATCGAGCCCTGCCATGCGTGCGGCGGTGGCCACGTTCAGCCGGCCGCCGGGCTTCCAACGGCTGTCCTCGTGTCCCAGGGGTTGGGTCACTGGCGCTCCAGCGCGAACTGCACCGAAAGCGAGACGCCGAGGGTGACTTCACCGGCTTGCACCGCAGTGGGCGGGGGAGGGGGCGGCACCATCGTGGACCCTGTCGCCGTCGCCGTGATGAAATTCTCGCGCGCAACCGGGTAATAGCCGCCGCCTTCCGTGATCGTCAGGATCCGCGATACCCGCATTCCGGCCGCGCGGGCGTACAGCTCCGCGCGCGCTTGCGCATTCTTCATGGCTTCGGTGCGCGCCTCGTTCGCAGCGGCTTCCTGGTTCTCGACGGTGAAGTAGGGCCCCTCCACCTGATTGACGCCTGCACCGACGAGAGCGTCGATGATCCGGCCCATGTCATCGATCCTACGGACGCGAACGGTCACACTGTTGCGCGCTTCATAGCCGACGATGCGGGGCGCCTGCGGCTCCGCCGGTTCGATGACCGCCCCCGTGGGCTCGCGGACAGGGCGTTCCCGCTGAGGATAGTAGTATTGCGGCTGGAGACTGAGCGTCGAAGTCTGGATGTCGCGGTCGGCCACACCGCTCCGCTTCAGGGCGGCGATCACCGCGTCCATACGGCTCGAGTTGGCGCTTAGGGCTTCGCCGGCAGTGCGAGCCTGGGTCACCACGCCGGCATTGAAGTTGGCGAGGTCGGGCCTGCGCTGCGCGCGGCCTTCGGCTGTCACGTTCAAGAGGGTGGTGTTCGGTCCGAGCGCGATCGCAGGGGTGACTGGTGATTGGGCCGTGGCAGCTCCCGGGGTCGCGACGGACAGTGCAAGGACGGCGGCAAGTAGCTTCACAAGGGCCTCCAGCTGTAAAGTTCCGGCGGCGTAAACGCCGACCGTCGCGGTAGGTTGGCTGGCGCGGTGTTCAAGCAGCTCCTCGGCGCATGAGCGCTCCGCGCGGGGTGTCGCAACACTCGGCGGGGTCCTGGGCGGTCGTGGACCGTTTGCCGCCCCTGCTCGTGGACTGCAAACGCTACGAGGGCGGCGCCTGCTTCGAGATCACCCGTCGCGCGGCCTGCCAGAGTTCGTATCCGGGAATTCGATGTCTTTGTTGGAGCTCGTCGGCCGCGGCAATGGCGGCGGCATCGTCCACCGCTTCGATAACCTCTGCGTTTTGGATGCGTCCCCTCGCGTCCAGCATGAAGAACCGATAAGCCGACACGACGCAGATTCAGCCCATCCGCCGCAACGATGAGCCCGTGCTTGGCGGGTCAACCTCTCCGACGAGCACCGCCTCTCGCCAGACCTGGGCACGCGCGCAGCTGGCGTGGGTCGCCAGCCAGGAGGCGGCCCGTTCAAGCGCGGTTTCGTCAGTCTCGCACGCCAGCAGCTCGACGACGGGGATGGCGCCATCCTCGCGCACTCCCAACACCGTGTAGACAGCTTCGCTAGGTCCCCGCAGCATCGGCGTCACTATTGCTCAGGTCTTCTGGGACGAGTGTAGGAAACCCGACAACCTCACTGGCCAAGCGCAAAAGCAGTTCGCCGACGATAGCTAAGCGGCTGCAACATTTGGCAGGTCGGCGTGTTCTAGGGCCGCCAGCTCTCACGCTCTGGCGGGCTCTGACGACGAGACGCGCGATGACCCGGAAAAGCGCATACGACAGGGCGCTGTCAGTGGAGGTGTACGACGGGGAGGTGGTGATCCGCTCCTTCGATGGACCGATGGGTGTCTCCCTCACACCCCAAGCCGCCGCCGAAACCGCGGCGGAGCTCGCCAAGGCCGCCGAACGTGCGGCCGAGCATCAGGCCTCGCAGACGTCCTCGGTGCGGGACTGAATGTCTTCGCGCACGTAGGCGAGCGTCTCACGGCAGCTGCAGGTGGCCGCCTGCAAACGGTCCAGGTCGAGGATCTCGATGGCGCCACGGCCGCTGCGGATCAGACCCTCGCGCTGAAGCGCAGACACCGATGCGGCGACTGTCGTCCTCTGAACGCCAAGAAGCTGCGAGATCGCATCCTGCGTAATGGGAAGCCGCCGAGCGCCGGACCGGTCGGCGACATCGAGCAGAGCGCGCGCCAGGCGGTTCTCGACGGTATGGAGCGCATTGCAGGCGACGTTCTGCCGGGACTCCGCCAGCAGGACCTCTACGTACTTGTGAATCTCGCGCCGAAGGACTGAGCTGTTCCCGAAGAGCTCCCGATAAGCGCTTGCGGGTAGACGCCAGACCGTTCCGGCCACCCACGCCGTCGCGCGGGTGTAGCTTTGCCGGCTGCCGCAGGCCTCAAAAGCGCCCAAGGCGCCTTCACGGCCCAGCAAGGTGACATTCACGCTCTCGCCGGCGACGGTTTCCAAGCCGAGCGCCAGGACGGCTGAGGTCGGGAAGTACACCGACGCAATATCCTCTCCAGGGCGCTGCAGGACCTGACCGCGCTCGAGTTCGACGGCGGTCAGCCGCTGCTGCACCTCGCCCCATACCGAGGACTCAATCTGAGAGAGGAGGGCGTTCGCTTTCGGCATGAGTAGGTGAGGGCCCGTTCGGCTGTAAGTGGCAGGTTCACGGCTACTAGCGATTGCTGCGCTTCAAGTGTGTAGACTACCCGACAACCCGAGAACCACGCCATCGCGGCCGCAAGCGCGTTCTCGGACGAGGGTAGATCGCAGGCCAGTCTTGACGAGGATCATTCGCCCCACCGGTCATGCGGGACGCCGATCGTAATTTACAGAGCTAGCCACAGACGTTGGCAGCGCCTGTGATCATCTCACAGAGCGCAAACTCCGGTCGTTTGCCAACCTATTCAGCCGCCCGGCAGGCGGCCGTGCTTCAGCAGCCACGTTAGGTCCTGCCGGGCGCCTGCGATCAGGGTGTGGGCTTCAAGATGATCGTCGGTCGAGATCAAGCGCTCGGCGACGGCCAGCCGTGCGATGAGCTCCTCAAGGCTGGCCGCTCCCTTCGCCGGAAGCGTCTCCAGCAGCGCGGCCCGCTTCTCCGACAGCAATTCGATCATGCCGTCGATGTCGCGGAGCTCTTCGGCGCCCCGCAGAGTCTGCAGCTCAGATCCAAGGGGCAACGACTGGAGTTGGTCCGAAAGGTAGTTGTCGAGCCGCGCCCAGCGCCGCCGCAGGCGTGAGATCTTAGCGTCGATGTAGAGAAGGGTCTTGTAGGGCTTGGTCGGATCGGCGGCGGCAGGGCTCGCCACGCTCAGCGGATCGGCGGCGCTG
This sequence comes from Pseudomonadota bacterium, assembly GCA_046725615.1. Classification (GTDB taxonomy): domain Bacteria; phylum Pseudomonadota; class Alphaproteobacteria; order Caulobacterales; family Caulobacteraceae; genus Phenylobacterium. Next base: position 2,779 of record JBKOYY010000131.1, on the reverse strand, counting down.
GCTGCGGGGGCGGCCGCCGCGCCAACGAGCACGACCCGACGGGAGAGCGACGGTGGGCCTGCCGCGCCGCTCGCCGTGCCTTGACGCGAGCCCACGATCAAAGCCCGGCTGGAGCGGCCCGGCCGGCCACGATTGCGGCGAGGTCGCGTCGCGAGCCGACCACCATGGCGTGGGCTTCCGGATGGTCGTCCCGGTAGAGCAGCCGTTCCACCACGGCCAGCCTCGCGGCCACGGTTTCGATCGTGGTGGCTCCGCGCGTGGGGAGCTTGCCGAGTAGGCCGTCGCGCTCAGCCAACAGGCGATTCAAAGACGCGTCCAGGTCTCGAAAGTCCTGTCCCTCGGGCAGCCCGGCGCGTTCGGCCTCGCTCAACTGGTACCAGTTGTGCTCCTGCATGAGCCGGCCCTCGACATTCCCCCACTGGAGGAGCAGGCGCTCGATCTCCCGATCGAGGGAGACCCAGTGCTTGTAGAGCGTCGCGGGGTCGCTGAATGTGTGAGGGCGCGCCGAAAGCGGCGCTGTGGCGTTGGCGCCGGACGCTGCCGCGGCGGCCGAGGTTCCGACGAGCATGGCCCGCCGGGAGAGCGCGGGCAGATGCGCGCCTTCGCCCTCCGTCTGTTGACGTGAGCCCATGAGTGAGCTTCTCCGGTGTATTAGTCTTTTAGTGCCACGGATCACTCCGAGAGATCAATCTAAAAATACCATGAACGGCTCAAAAAGTGCCACCTCATGCTGACGGCGGCTCAACTACGCGCTGCAAGAGGGCTGCTTGGGTGGAGCGGAGCGCAGCTGGCGCAAGCTGCTGGCGTCTCGCTTCAGACCATCCGGCGAATGGAAGGGGAGGTCGGCCCTGGCCGTAGCAGCGCCGCAAACGTCGAAGCCGTGAAGCGGGCGCTCGAAGCCGCCGGGGTGGTGTTCATCGCCGCCGATGAGGCGAGCGGCGGTCCTGGCGTGCGACTCAAACGAGGCTGAAGGGAAAGGGAGGGGGCCCTTCCCCTTGGGACGGGCTGCAGAGCCGTTGACATGACCCTATTCGACCTCGACATCGACGCCGCGACCGAGATTTATCGGCGCATGCAGGTCGAGGGCCGCGAGGAAGATCGCGCGCGTTTCGACGCGTTGTTCGAGCGGGCGCAGCCTTATCTTGACAGCAATTTCAAGGATCAGTTCGCGCGGTGCACGAACGAGCGATTCTTCGAACTGCGGCTGGTCGCCACCTTGCTGGACCACGGTTTCGAACTCGATCCCGCCCAGGAAGGTCGGCCCGACATCGGCACGCGATTAGCGGACGGCCGCAAGCTGTGGATCGAAGCCATCACACTCTCCTGGGGTCGTCCCGACAATCCGGATCGGCCGCCGCCCCTCGGGGAGCGGTTCCAACCTGCCCCCATACGCGAGGCGCTCTTGAGGCACACAGCCGCTCTGAAGGAGAAGCGGGACAAGTTCAGAGGCTATCGGGAGAAGGGCGTGGTGGGGCCAGACGACTGCTGTGTCGTCGCCATGAGTTCCGGCGGGCTGCATCCGCATGTCGAGGGCGTCGGCCTTCCCCGCGTGGTGAGCGCCGTCCTGCCGTTCGGCGATGAGGTGGTGACGATCGATCGCATGAGCGGGGAGGTTCTCGAGGTGAGCCATGAACATCGGCCTGAGATCCGCAATGCCCGGGATGCGTCGGTTGCGACCACGGCCTTTGAGGATCCAGAGGCCTATGGACAGATCTCCGCGGTGCTGCACGACAGCGCGTTCATCTCGACTTGGCCGGGCGACTTGCAGCCCAACCGATGGGTCACGGTTCACAATCCGACCGCATCCGCGCGGCTGCCGGAAGATCAGTTTCCCTGGGGGCGGCGCTACCGCGCCATCCAATGCGAAGGCGAGACCCGCCTCCTTGTCGACCCGGCGGACTAGGCGCGCAGCGGCGAACAGTTAGAGATCGCACATCGGCTCAGCTTCGTTTCCGCACGCTCTAGGAAAGTAGGCCGCCATCGCGCCATCATCCTCAAGTCTCGCTGTCCTCTTCCGATTCCGTCTGAACGGAAGCGGCGCCGCCGAGCGCCTCATAACGCCGTGAGGCCAGCCATTGCAGGCGTTTGGCTTGGGTCAGCAACACACGCCTCAACCCGCCCTGCACCTTGCGCTCCGAAATCACCTGCGCGAGCCGGGAGAGGATGAGCGCCCGCCTAGCGAGCCGGAAGTCCGGATGTGAGCGCAGCTCGAACACGCGCTCGGACACGATGCGGCCGCGCAATGAGGGCGGCGCCTCGACCGCAAGCCGGCCTGGCGGCGGATCCTTCTCGTTGAGGATCGCCTTGAACTGGGAGCCTTCGATTGCTTGCTCGGTGATGAGCCGCTCAAGCGCGTCAAGATGGTGACGCGCCTCTTCGGTGCTCCGGTTCGCCGCTTGATACTCGGGTAAGGGCCAGACCTCGATCTCGAACACCTCGAAGGGGTCGAGCACCGACATCGCCACCGCATCGGTCCGCTGGTTGGTAAGGTGCCGGCGGATGCGCGTGCGCAGCCGCTCATTGGTCTGGCCGACGTAGATCGGCTCGCCGTCGTAATCGAAGAAGGCGTACACGCCCCATCGGTAGTTGCCGACGGGGAGGGGCGCCGCGCCCTCGGCTGGCGCGAAGGGCGTGTCGAGTGCGCATTCCAGTGATCGTGGGCGCTCATTCCACGCGATGGCGGGCGCCTATTCCACGTGATCGTGGGCGGCGCAGTCGGCCGACGTGGGCATGGAGTCAGGCGTTGGTCTGAGCGTCAAGCTCGCGGTGGCCGGAGAGC
>JBKOYY010000086.1:0-12824 GCA_046725615.1 Pseudomonadota bacterium | reverse complement strand
GGCTCATGGCGCGCTGTTAGCCCAGCCGACGGCGGGGCGCGAGAGGCGCCGACAACCGTCTGAATCCTGGGTATGGTCCGCGCCCCGGAAAAACACACAATACCTGGGAGGACACACAAGACCGATGCACACCGCACTCCTGCTCGAGATGGCCGCCGGCGCGTTTCCCGACCGGCTGGCGCTGGGCCCCAAGGCCGAAGGAATCACCTTCGACGAGCTGTCGGCGCGGGCCCGCGCGGGAGCCTCGTTCCTGGCGGGGCAGGGGGAGGGCGGCGTCGTGTTCCTTGGGCTCAATGGTCCGGCCCTGCCGACGGCCGTGTTCGCGGCGGGGCTTCTTGCGCGCCCCTTCGCCCCGCTGAACTACCGGCTGCCCGACGCAGATCTCCGGCGCCTGCTGGCGCGCACCGCGCCGTCCGTGGCGGTGGTCGACGACGATATGCTGGCCCGGGTGGTGGGCGTCGAGGGCGTGGTGCTGGTCGCGCGGAGCGCCTTCGAGGCCGCCTGCCGCGATCCGGCCTTGCGGGACACCCGCCACGAGCCGCTCGATCCCGACGTGGCCGTGCTGCTCTTCACCAGCGGCACGACCGGGGAGCCGAAGGCCGCCGTCCTGCGTCACGCGAATCTGGCCTCCTACGTCATTTCGACCGTGGAGTTCATGGGGGCTGAGGAAGGCGAGGCGGCGCTGGTCAGCGTGCCGCCTTACCACATCGCCGGGGTCTCGGCGGTGCTGACCGGGATCTACGGCGGGCGGCGGATCGTCCACCTGGAGGCCTTCACGCCGGAGGCCTGGGTGGCCGCGGCGGCGGCCGAGGACATCACCCACGCCATGCTGGTGCCCACGATGCTGGGGCGGGTGCTGGACGTGCTCGAGGCGACCGGCGAGCGGCTGCCTTCCCTGCGCGCGCTGTCGTACGGCGGCGGCCGGATGCCGGTCACCGTCATCCGCCGGGCGCTGGAGCTGTTGCCCCACGTGGAGTTCGCGAACGCCTACGGCCTCACCGAAACCAGCTCCACGATCTCCGTGCTCGGACCCGACGATCACCGGATGGCGATGTTCTCGGACGATCCGCAGACGCAGGCGCGCCTCGGATCGGTCGGACAGCCGCTGCCGAGCGTCGAGATCCAGATCCGCGGACCGGCTGGCGAGGTGCTGGGGCCCGGCGAGCAGGGCGAGGTCTTCGTCCGGGGCGAGCAGGTCTCGGGCGAGTATCTGGGCAAGAAGGTCACCGACGACGAGGGCTGGTTCGCCACCAAGGATTCCGGCTGGATCGACGAGGCGGGCTACCTCTTCCTCGACGGTCGGCTCGACGACGTCATCGTGCGCGGCGGGGAGAACATCTCGCCCGGCGAGATCGAGGACGTGCTGCGGTCCCACCCGGGCGTGGCCGACGTGGCCGTCATCGGCGTGCCGGACGAGCAGTGGGGCGAGCGCGTCGCCGCCGTCATCGCGCCGCGGGGCGATGCGCCCCCGACGGCCGAGCTGTCGGAATGGGTCAAGGCCAGGCTCCGTTCCACCAAGACGCCCGAGACGTGGGTCTTTCGGGAAGAGCTGCCCTACAACGATACGGGCAAGCTCCTGCGCCGTGTGCTGAAGGCCGAGCTGACCTGACCTACGGGCGGCGCCGTAGGAACCTCTCGCATCGGTTGCGCGCTCTGTCGCCTCCACGAGGAGACAGACGTGCGTTCCGACGAAACCCTGGCCGGCCTGACGCCCAGCGCCGCCGGCCACCGAGATCCGGAGGCGTTCCACCGCGCCCTGGCCAACTGGAACCGACGCCGGCTGGCGGTCCAGCTTCCCGGCGATGACTGGCGGAGTGAGCTCGACACTGACTTCAGCCTGTTGCGGCTGGAGGGCGCCTTCATCGAGGCTTTTCGGGCGCGGGTGGCGCCCCTGGTCGCCGGCGTCCCGTCCGATCCTGCCGGCTTCATCGGATGGTTCGAAGCGCTCAAGGACGGCGGCCCAGGCCAGTGGGACCCGCTGTTTCCATGGCTGGCCTCGACGTCTTCGCTCGAAGATCTGAAGTGGTTCCTGACGCAGGAGGCGGCGGGCGAGGCCGGCTTCGACGACCTCGTGGCCTATACCCAGGTCAAGCTTCCCGCCCGGCCGAAGCTGGAGCTGGCCCGGAACTACTGGGACGAGATGGGGCGCGGCAACGCCGGCGGGATGCACGGTCCGATGCTCGACCGGGCGGTCGAGGCCCTCGGCCTGACGCCCTCGATCGAGGGCACGTTCTGGCAGTCGCTGTGCCTCGCCAACACCATGACCGCCCTCGCGACCACGCGGCGGTACGTCTACCAGTCGATCGGCGCGCTGGGTGTGGTGGAACTGACCGCGCCGACGCGCGTCGCCATGGTGGCCGAGGGCCTGAAGCGGCTGGGCTGCCCGCCGGAGGCGCGGAAGTATTTCGTCCTCCATGCCCAGCTCGACGTCGAGCATTCGCGCGCCTGGAACGCCGAGGCGCTGGCGCCGCTGGTGGAGGCCGAGCCGGCCTGCGCCCGCCACATCGCCGAGGGTGCGATGATGCGGCTGATGTGCGGCGAGCAGTGCTTCGAAGCCTACCGCGCGCACCTCTGGAGCCGGGCCACGGCCCTGTCCTACGCCGCCGAGTAGGTCACCGTCCCGGCCTGGGAGGCCGCCCGGGCGGTGCGGCGTCGCCCTGCACCCGCTGCGCCGGCGTCGGACGCAGGTCGCTCGGCAGGATGGCGCCATCGCCCTCCGGATCGAGGAGGGCGAAGCGGCGGTCGGCGGCCGCCCTCCATTCGGTGGCGCTCACGCGCATGGAGAAGTCGGAGTCCGCCCCTCGGATCGGATGAGGTTCGTTGATGAGGCTGTAGGCGGCCGCGCCCTCGCGCCGGGTGTCCAGCACGTTGCGCCCTCGGGCCACGCCGCTGCCCGGGCCGTCGAAACGGCTGAGCTCGGGCACGAGGGTCTCTTCCCAGCGGCTGACCTCGGGCATCGCGATCTGTCCGTCGCCGTCCACGTCCAGCGCCTTGAACCAGCGCTCGGCGTCGGCCCGGAATTCCGACCGCGTCAGGCGGCCGTCGTGGTTGGCGTCGGCCTCCGCGAACCAGGCGGCCGAGGGGTAGGGCTGTCCTGGCGGAGCGCGGAACGGCTGGCCGGAGGGACTGATGAAGAGCTGGACCCTCGGTCGGGGCGGCCCGTCCTCGTCAGAGCCCGGCGGAGGGCCCTGCGGCCCGCCCATGCAGCCGGCCATCAGCAACGCGCCGGCCGCGGCGGCCAACATCCTCACGCGCATTCCGGACTCTCCTGGCGTCTCGCGTCGACGATCCTGGGCGAAAGCGGCGGCGTCATGTCCTCGCCGCCACATTCCGCGTCGCTACCCATAGCTGGTGGCTATCAGGCCGCTGCGACGGCGGGCCGTTCGCTGACCGCCGCCTTCGATAACTCGGCCATCGCCTTGATGAGCGGTGAGCGCCACCGCTCGGCGGTCGTCAGCATCCAGCAGTCGTACGGCACATCCAAGGTCGTCGAGACCTGGACCAGGCGTCCGGCCGCCATGTGCTCGGCGAAGATGAACGAGGCGCCGAGGGCCAGGGTGTCGGTGTCGAGCGCCCGCTGGATGATCAGGCCAAAGTCGTCGCTGACGAAGGCGCGAAGGTTGTCGGCTTCCTCGCGCGTCAGTTCGCCGGCCCAGCGCGCCACGCCCGGGACGACGTTCGGCAGGGCGATCGGATGCCGCAGCAGCTCGCGCGGGCCGGCGTCGGTCAGGTCCAGCGCGGGGTGGCCGGGGCGGGCGACGGCGATGATCTGGTCTTCGAACAGCTTCTTGCGGATCAGTTCGCCATAGCGCGCGGCGTGTTCGGAGTATCCGAAGGCCATGTCGACCCGCCCTTCCTGCAGCGCGGTCATCACCCCCGGGCCGGTTTCCTGAAGGGTCTCCACGTGCAGCCTCGGGAACCGCACGGCGACGCGGCGCATCAGTTCGGGCAGGGGCTTCAGCCGCGAGGCCGGGCCCACCGCGATCCGCACGCGCCCCTCTTCGCCGCGGGCGAGCTGCTCAAGGTCGCGGGTCAGGGCGGCCACCCCTTGCAGCAGGGCCTCGGCCCGCTGGGCGACGAAGGTCCCATAGGCGGTGGGGCGGGCGGCGCCGTTGCTGCGCTCGAACAGCTTCAGCGAAAGCTGGTCCTCGAGGCGCGCGATGCTCTTCGACAGCGTCGGTTGAGAGATCTCGAGCTTGCGCGCTGCGCCGGAGAACCCGCCCGCACGGCAGATTTCCAGGATCTGTTCGAGATGCCGAAGCTCCATGCCCGCAGGCTATAGCATCGCGATCGCGGAATGTGCAGATCGTTGCGTCGGTTGCGGCTAGGTTTGCGCCGACAGCGGGGAGAGCACATGAAGCGGAAGATCCTGACCTGCGCGGCTCTGGTGGCCCTGGCCCTGACGCCCATCAGCTCGGTCGGCGCCGACCGGCTGCCCGAACGCCGGCCCAACGTGATCGTCATCCTCGCCGACGACCTGGGCTATGGGGACACGGGCGTCTACGGCAGCAAGATCGTGAAGACGCCGAACATCGACGCCCTGGCCGCCGACGGGGTGCGCTTCACCCAGGCCTATGTGACCCATCCGGTCTGCGCGCCGTCGCGGGCCGCGATCCTGACCGGCCGCTACCAGCAGCGCTTCGGCTGGGAGTTCAATCCCGTCGGCCGCGACCGGACCGGCGGTGTGGCGCGGACCGAGACCTTCATCGGCGACGTGATGCGGACGGCCGGCTATCGCACCGGCATGGTCGGCAAGTGGCACCTGGGCGAGGCCGCCGGCTACCAGCCGCTCGACCGCGGCTTCGACGAGTTCTTCGGCGTCACCGCCGGCGCGACGGCCTTCATCGTCGACGCCCAGCCCGGCGACGAGATGCACACGCCGCCCGGCTCCGAAGGTTCGTACCGCACGACGGTCGCCGATCCGCTGCCGCCCACGGCCACGGAGCAGGACCGGATGGCGTTCGTGCGCGAGCGGGCGCCCGTCCGGCGGGGCCGCCAGGTGGTGGAGGTGAAGGCGTACCTGACCGACGCCTTCACCGACGAGGCCGTCCGCTTCATCGACGCCAACAAGAGCCGGCCGTTCTTCCTCTACGTGGCTCACACCGCGCCGCACACGCCGCTGCAGGCGACGAAGAAGTACGTCGACCGCTACCGGCACATCCCGGACAAGGGCCAGCGGGTGTACGCCGCCATGGTCTCTTCGCTGGACGACAGCGTCGGGGCGATCCGCGCGAAGCTGAAAGCCGAAGGGCTGGAGAAGAACACCCTCATCGTCTTCCTGTCCGACAACGGCTGCGCGGCCTACGTCGGGACCGCCTGTTCGAACTCGCCGCTCTCCGGCCACAAGGGCACGCATCTGGAGGGCGGCGTGCGAGTGCCCTTCATCGTCGCCTGGCCGGGGCGGATCCCGGCCGGGAAGGTGGACGAGCGACTGGTCTCCAGCCTCGACATCGCCCCCACCGCCGCGGCGCTGGCCGGGGCCAAGCTGCCCAGGCAGAGCGACGGCGTCGACCTGATGCCCTACCTGGCGGGCGGCGACCTGCGTACGCCCAATCCGAACCTCTACTGGCGGGCGGGTCCGAACTACGCGATCCGCAGCACCAAGTGGAAGATGTGGGTCGCCAACAAGGCCGACCCGTCGGAGACGGCGTCCAACGCGGCCGCGATCACGCCCGACGGCACGCACGCGACGATCTCGCCGCACGGCCAGCACGTGATGCTCTACGATCTCTCGCAGGACCTCGCGGAGTCGAAGAACCTGGCCGCGGCCAACCCGGGGATCGTCCAGTCCCTGAAGGCGCGGATCGAGGCCTGGGACAAGAGCAACGTCCCGCCGCAATGGACCAGCATGCGCCAGTCGGTGAAGCGCCAGGACGGCCAGCTCCTGAAGATCTACGACTGACGCGGCATAGCCGCCGGCTATCCGGCGATGGCATGGCGGCCGGGGCGCCGCCATGCCAGGGTCCCCTTCCCGGTATTCGGACGACAGACGCCCATGGCCCTGGCCGCCGCCAATGACGAGCAAGCTCCCAGCCCGCGCGAAATCGAGCGCCGGGAGACGTTCATGCGCGTCGCCGCAGCGGTGTTCCGCGCGCACGGCCTGGCCGGCGCCACCATGGAGCAGGTGGCGGCCGCGGCGGGGGTCACCAAGGTGGTGCTCTACCGGCGCTTCCCCTCGAAGGATGCGCTGATCCTGGCGATCTTCGCCGAGGCGATCCGCCGGATGAAGCTTCAGGACGCCAAGCCCTGGACGGGCTACGGCGGCGGCATGCGGCGGGCGCTGGCGGCGGCGCGCTCGTTCGAGGACGGTTTCATCCTCCTGGTCCGGCACGGCGACCAGGATCCGACCTACAAGGCCGCGCACGCCCAGCTTCGCCGGCGGACCGGCCAGCGCCTGCGCTCGCTGCTCTGGTATCCCGACAAGCCGCCGCCCGCGGCCGAGCGCCCCGCGCTGCTGGAGCTGTCGCTGGAGCCGATGATCTCGTTCTGCAACGACGCCCTGGCCTACTGGGTGGAAAAGGGCGACCCCGCCAGGGACGAGCTCTTCGTCCGCTGGTGCGCCCAGATGATCCGCGCCTGGCGCCACAACGCCGCCGAGATGCTCAACCTCGACTCGCCCGAGCAGGAATGGCCCTTCGACACCGAGGGCCTGCTGCCGTGAGCCGGGACAACACGGGAAGGACGCCCATGGTCAACCGCCGCCAGACACTCATCGCCGCCGGCGCCGCCATGGCGGCCGGGCCCGCCCTCGGCCAGTCGGTCGCCGCCCCGCCGGTGAAGCCCGAGCACGCGAAGTTCACCGCCGAGATCGCCGCCGCCCAGGCCTGCCTCGACGCGTTCATGAAGGCCTTCAACGCCAGGGACATCGCCGCCTACGAGGCCACCTTCAACTTCCCGCACGTCCGGTTCGCGTCGGGCAAGGTCACGATCATCAATCCCGGATTCCACAAGCCCGAGATGTTCACCAGCGGCGCGCTGAGCGACTGGGACCACTCGGCCTGGCAGCGGCGCGACGTCATCCATGCCGGCGCCGACAAGGTGCACATCGACACGCGCTTCGCCCGCTACCGCAAGGACGGCAGCGTCATCGGCGGGTTCGATTCCATCTACATCGTCACCCGCCAGGACGGACGCTGGGGCATCCAGGGCAGGTCGAGCTACGCGCCCTGACGTTCAGGCCGGCGGCGCCAGCAGGGTGCTGGCCGCCCAGGTCTCGCGGGTCAGCTTCTGGCGGCGCATGAAGGCCGCCATCGCGGCGGTCGAGGGATCGCGCGAGGTTTCCCACACGCCGTGGTCGCCGTAGCGGGTCAGCAGCAGCAGGCGCGTCTGCTTCGCCGCCCGGTCGGCCTCGGTGGGATCGGCCGTGAAGAGCCCGAAGATGTGGGTGTCGAACCTCGCCTCGAAGTCGCGCCAGCCCTCCGTGGAGAGCGCGACGAACTCGTCCAGCGCCTGCGTGTCGATCACGAACCATCGGTGGACGTAGATCCCGCCCGGCTTCGGGCGGTCGGAAGGGGCTGGGCGCGCGGTTGGCGTCAGGCGATCGCGATGTCCGCCCAACGCGGCGACGACTCCTTCCCGATCGTCAGAGGCGCCCGACCACCGCAAGAGCACCGCCGCCTGCCGCGCTCGCCAGCCGAGCTGGGGCGTGAAGACGCCCAGCACCTCGCCGCCGGCCGCAGCGAGCGCGGGCGCCGCGGCTTTCAGCCGGGCCGCCACGGCGGGGCCGGGCGGCGCGCGCTCCAGGTCCAGGAACAGATAGTCGTACACGGCGGCTCCCTCGGCGCGCGCCACGGCCGGAAAAAGCAGGGACGCCACGGCTCCGGAAAGCCAGCTCCGACGGTCGACGGCGATCATTCGGGCACGCTCCGCCCCGCTCCGGGTGGCGTCAAGGGGACAGCGCGCTATGGGTCCAGTCCCCCCGGGCATTGGAAATCGCCGGTCTCGCTGCTGTAGCTTCGCCATCGCTGTTACCGCCCAGTAACGGTCTGAAAGAGGCGGGACAGGAGAGGGGACGCCACGTCGGCGGCCTTCAGCATTTCTGAATCCGGCGTCACGCATTCCTAATTCGCCTACGGGATAAATGGGAATAAGTGGCGCTCAGTATCGGCCTACGACCGCGAGGGGGACCATGAACGCGCGCAGGATCTTGAGAGACGTTTCGCTGACGGCGCTGTGCTGCGCCATCGCCGGCCCCGCTGCGGCCCAGGCCGCCGCGCCCGAGCTGGATGAGGTGCTGATCACGGCCCGCAAGCGCGAGGAGAGCCTGCGCGAGATCCCTGTGGCCGGCGCCGCGCTGGGCGCGGAGCAGATCCAGGCCATGGGCGGCATCGCCAATACCCAGGCGTTGCTCTCCAACGTGCCGGCGGTGAACTTCGCCAACACCTCGAACCCGGTGACGTCGGAAGTCTCGATCCGCGGCTCGGGGACCAGTCGCGCCACCGCGGCGGACGCGGCGGTCGGACTCTACCGGAACGGCGTCTACATCGGCGGCGGCTACGTCGGCGGACGCACCTTCTCCAAGCCTGACTTCTTCGACGTGGGCCGGATCGAGGTCCTGCGCGGCGTCCAGGGCGCGCTCAACGGGCGCAACGCCGTCGGCGGGGCGGTCAACGTCGTCTCCGCCCGACCGACCCAGCGCCAGGAGGGCTTCGCTCTGGTCGAGGCCGCCAACAACGACCGCTTCGAAGGCCAGCTCGTGGTCAACCAGCCGATCAACGAGAACTGGGCGGTGCGCCTCGGCGCCAACCTGATGAAGCAGAGCAAGGGCTTCTACTACAACCCGATCCGGGACGAGTACTTCGACCGCCAGGAGACCGAGATCTACCGGGGCCAGGTCCGCTACGAGAACGGCCCGTTCAGCGCCAACCTGCTGCTGGAGCACGGCCGCGACCAGCTTCCCGGCCTGATGTACCAGCTCCTGATCCCGGCCGGGACGAACGCGACCTATCCGCGGGGCGTGTTCCAGGACAAGTACCGGGTCGAGTGGAACCATCCGTCCTCGGCCAAGCAGCAGGTGAACTACGCCGAGCTGGTCCTGGAGTATGACCTGGGATTCGCCGCCCTGACGTCGACCACCTCGCTGCGCGAGCGGCGCTCCCAGAACGCCTATGACCGTGACGCGACCTCGGCCGAATTCCTCGCCCGGACCGCGGCGGCCGGCCTTGTGGCGCCCGGCGCCGTGCAGGGCAGTCCCGACCTCGGCGGCTCGCAGAACGACTACGCCCGCATCCTCTTCCAGGACGTGCACCTGGTCGGGGAGAAGGTCGGCGGCCTGAGCTGGCTGGCCGGCTTCGAGTACTACGATCTCAACGACAAGTACCAGAACACCCTGGCCGGACCGCCCACCGCCGCCAACGGTCGCTCGTTCGGCACGGTGGCGGTCAGCCGGCTCGATTTCGTGTCGTGGGCGGCCTACGGCTCGGTCGGCTACGACTTCACCGAGGCGTTCAACGTCACCGCGGAAGGCCGCTTCACCAAGGACGACAAGGAGCTGCTGTCCAATCGTCTGGACTTCGGCACCGGGCGGCCGTCGGGCACGGGCTTCAAGATCGACACCGGCCGCGAGACCGACAACTTCTCCTACAACGTCACCGCGTCCTACAAGCTCGACGGCTGGCTGGCCTACGGCAAGGTCGGAACGGCCTACCGGGCCGGCGGCTTCAACCTCGCGCTCGGCGATCCGCGCCAGCCGATCCCGATCCCGCCCGCCTTCAACGACGAGAAGGCCAGGGCGTACGAGGTCGGCCTGAAGGGCGCGATCGCGCCACGCGTCTTCCTGACCCTGGCGGCCTACAAGACCGACGTCGACGATCTGCTGGTCCAGAGCGACGACGGGTGCCGCGTCGGCCTTCCGCGGTGCCCGGTGCAGGCCACCCCGTTCGTGTTCAATGCCGGCAAGGCCGAGCTCTGGGGCTTCGAGGCCGAGCTGAACGCCGCCGCCGAACTGGCGGGCGGCGTCGCCCGGATCTCGCTCGGCGGCTCGCGCCAGGGGGGCGAGATCAGGTCGGGTCCCGACAAGGGCAAGAAGGGCCCGCAGCGCCCTGACTGGACCGCGACGTTCTCGCTGAACTACGTCCGGCCGATCACCGACGACTGGGACGGTTTCTTCAACCTCAAGGGCAATGGCCGCTGGGGCGGCGTGCAGGAGATCGCCCAGACCCCGGAACTCCACGACTACCAGAACCTCGACGTCCGGGCGGGCGTGAAGAAGGACGGTCTGGAGCTGTCCGTCTACTCCAACAACGTCGGCAACGAGTCCTACATCGTGTTCGACGCCCCCACGACCCGCCGCTGGAACCTGCCGCGCACCTACGGCGCCCAGGTCCGCTACGCCTGGTGACCCGATGATCCGCTCGACTGTCGCGCCCGCTTTCGCCGCGCTTGCCGTTCTCCTTCTCCCGGCAGGCGCAGCATCCGCCCTGGCGCAGCCGGCCGCTGCGGCCGCCCAGGGGGTGGAGGTGCGGTACGGAGAGTGGACGGACCCGGCCCGCGGCGGCCGGGTCGTGCCCTACAAGCTCTACATGCCCTCCGGACCGGGCCCGTTCCCGGTGGTGATCCACTCCCACGGTCTCGGCGGCAACCGCGACGCCTCGACCTACATCCTGGAGGCGGTCGCCGCGTCGGGCTTCATCGTCGTGACGCTGCAGCACGCAGGGTCCGACACGGGCCTGCTTGCCGGCGGCGGTCCATCGATCAACGAGGCGGCGGTGGTCGCGGCCGGCCGGGCGGGCATGACCAGCGACGCCGCCCGCGGGCGCTACGGCGACGTACCCTTCGCCATCGACCAGCTTGCCGGCGACCCCGCGCTCAAGGGCAAGGCCGACCTCTCGCGGATCGGCATGTCCGGGCATTCCTACGGCGCCTTGTCGACGCTGACGGCGGTGGGCCAGCGCCTGCCCTCGGCGCCCGACAACACGGAATTCGCCGAGCCGCGGATCAAGGCGGCCATCGCCTACAGCCCGAACAAGCCGCGGGGCGACGATCCGAAACTGGCGTTCGCGCGGGTGAAGACTCCGATGCTGCACTTCACGGGGACCGAGGACGTGACGCCCTTCGACCTGGAGAAGTCCGCCTTCGAGCGCACCACGCCGTTCCAGGCCATCCAGGGGGCCGACCAATATCTGATTGTCCTCGACGGGGCCGACCATGGCGTGTTCGGCGGCCGCCGCGCGCTGATGGGCCGCCTGCGGCCCAGCGATCCGTCGCAGATGGAGATCATCAAGGCCGAGACGATCCGCTTCTGGCGCGCCTATCTCAAGGACGACAAGACGGCGCTGGCCGAGCTTTGCCGACTGCCTGCCCGTATCGACCCGGCGGGCGACGGCTATGTGAAGGCGCCCCGCTGCGGTCCGCCGACGCCCATCGCCCCCGTGGCCGGCCTGCGCTAGCGTGACCTCATGACCGTCCGGCCCGGAACCTCGCGCAGAACCCTCCTTGGCGTCGGCGCGGCGATGACCGCGGCGCCCGCGATGGCGGCCTCCAAGGCCGGCGGGGGCTCGGCTGAGGCGCGGGCCAAGGCCATTCTCGAACGCTACCAGGCCCTCGGCGACAAGGCCTCCGGCGGTCCCGGCGACATCGCCTCGGGCGAGTGGCTGGAGGCGGAGCTGAAGGACCTCGGCTTTGCGACCCATCGCCAGCCCTTCGACGTGCCGGCCTACGAGGGCGACGCCCCGACCCTGTCGCTGGGCGACATCACCGCCACGCTCATCCCTCAGGCCATCGTCACCCCGACGCCGCAGGAGGGGATCCGCGGCCGGCTGTTCGTCCCCGGGCGACGCGAAGGCGAGATCGCCCTGATCATCCTGCCGCATGCACGCTGGTCGACCGCCAAGGGCGAGGTGGCGCGGCGGGTGCAGGCGGCGGCGGGCGCCGGCGCCCGGGCGGCGATCCTGATCACCACGGGCCCCACCGGCGAGGCGCTGGCGCTGAACACGCCGCCCGACAAGCCGCTGTTCGACCTGCCCACGGCCGTGCTGGCCCCGCGCGACGCGCAGCCGTTCATCGAGGGCGCGGCGAAAGGCGCTCAGGCCGCCTTCCGGATGCCGGGCCGCTCGTTCCGCCGGCCGGCCTTCAACGTCACCGCCACGCTCGACCGGGGAATGGGCCGATGGCTGGTGATCTCGACTCCCCGCTCGGGCTGGTTCGGCTGCGTGGGCGAGCGCGGCTCGGGACTCGCGGTCTGGCGGCTGCTGGTCGAGTGGGCCGCGAAGGCCAGGCTGCCGGCCAACATCGCCCTCGTGGCCACCAGCGGTCACGAATACGAGTATGCGGGCGGCGAGCACTTCATCGCGCACCTGGCGCCCAAGCCCGCCGACACCGCGCTGTGGGTCCACCTGGGCGCCAATGTGGCCGCGCGCGACTGGCACGAACGGGGCCAGCTTCTCTCGCCGCTGCCGAGCGCCGATCCCCAGCGTTTCCTGCTGGCCAGCCCGCCGCTGGTCACCGCCTGCAAGGCGGCGTTCGCCGGGCTGCCGGGACTGGAGCAGACCTATCCCGTCGATCCGAAGCTGGCGGCCGGCGAACTCGCGAGCATCGTCCAGGCGGGCTACGACCCCGTGATGGGCGTCTTCGGGGCGCACAGGTTCCATCATGCGCGAACCGACGACCTGCGCTGTGTCTCGCCGGCCCTCATTCCGCCGGTCGTGGAGGCGTTCAAGGCGGTGATCCCCAGGGCGCTCAAGACCTAGGTCCCGTCGGCGCGATCCGCATCGACCAGATTGGGTGGCCTTCCGGCTGGGCCAGCCGCACGCCCGCGCGCTATCGTCGGCGCAACGACTGACGGGGGAAACGAAGATGCCGGACCACTACCGGATCCTGGGCGGCCT
>JBKOYY010000007.1:0-5798 GCA_046725615.1 Pseudomonadota bacterium | reverse complement strand
CACCCACTTCGATGTCCAGCTGTTGTGGGACGGCGCAGCGCGGCCGGCCCTGGAGCATGGCGTAACGGCGATCGTGCCGGGCAATTGTTCGCTCTCCCTGGCTCCGCTCAAGGCGGCCGACCGCCCGGGCCTGATCGGCATGTTCCAGCAGATCGAGGAGCTGCCGCCTGAAGCATTCACCCAGGCGTTCGAGTGGACCTGGGAAGACTTCGCCGGCTACCGCGCCGCCATCGAGAAGGCGCTGTCGATCAACGTCGCCCCGCTGGTCGGCCACAGCGTCATCCGCCTGTGGGTGATGGGGAACGCCTCGCAGGAGCGCGCCGCCACGCCTGACGAGATCGCCGCCATGCAGGACCTGCTGCGCGAGTGCCTGGAGGCCGGCGCCGTGGGCCTCTCCACCAGCTTCGTGGACGTCGACGAAAACGGTCGCCCGGTGCCCAGCCGCTTCGCCCAGTTCGAGGAACTGGACGCCCTCTGCGCCGTGCTGGGCGAATACGGCCGCATGCTCCAGTGCGTGCCCGAGTTCTACGCCACCGACATCACCATCGCGCGCATCGATCAGCTCGCCGAGCTGAGCCTGAAGCACAACATCCCCACGACCTTCTCGCCGCTGTTCGACACAGCGGCCGTGTCCGACAACGCCCCCCGCGCCATCGCCCGGGTCGAGGAGCAGTTCGCCCGCGGCGCCCGCGTCTGGCCGCAGATGCAGACCCGCCCCATCGACATCAGCTTCAGCCTGCTGCGGCCCAGCCTGTTCTTCGCTCGCCTGCCGCGCTGGGTGCGGATCCTGCGCCAGCCGCTGGACGAGCGCCTGGCCGCGCTGCGGGACCCCGAGACCGCCGACAAGATGGTGGCGGACCTCGGTCCCGACGGGGGCGAGCAGATGATGGGCCGCCTCGTGGTGCGCGGCGGGGACGCCGCCCCGGCCGAGCTCGTCGGCAAGACCCTTTCCGAGATCGCCGCCGCGCGCGGCGAAGTCCCCGCGCGCGCGCTGATCAATCTCTCGTTGGAACACGGTCTGGACGTCGCCTTCCTTAGCGCCAGCCAGGGCCACCAGGTCACCGACCGCATCGGCCCGATGCTGGCCCACCCGCTTGTGCACATCGGCGCCAGCGACGGCGGCGCGCACCTGGCCTCCTTCGCCACCTACGGCGACACCGGCTACCTGTTCAGCGAGTTCGTCCGCAAGGGCGGGTACCTGACGCTGGAAAAGGCCGTGGCCAAGGTCACCAGCGAGACGGCCGACATCTGGGGCCTCAAGGACCGCGGCCGTCTGGCAGAGGGTCTTGCCGCCGACATCGTGGTCTTCGACGCCGAGACCATCGACCGCGGCGCCGAAATGCCCGCCTTCGACATGCCGGGCGACGGGATGCGCTACACCCGGGCCGCGCGCGGCGTCGATACGGTGCTGGTCAATGGTCAGATCGCATATTCCGACGGCGCCTATACACAGTCTCGCTCGGGCGTTATCTGCGCCTAGAACAGAATTCACCTTAACTTCTCGTTAACCTTTCCGGCGCTCGTGTATTCCCACGACGACCGCCGTTCTTTCGCCCTAATTATTCTTCAGTAGAGGGAACAGATAACCGGGACGGGCGGTTCATCGACGGCGATACAGAAGGTGTCGTCTCACAACGGAACAAGCTCCACTGTAAGGACCCGGGGCGGACATGCTCTTGAGCGCCGCGACCAACGACACCGGACTGGCCCGAGAACTCTCCTCGGCCCGAGCGCGCCTGGCCAGCCAGGAACGCCAGATCCAGGAACTGAACCACCGCATCGCCAACAGCCTTCAGCTGGCGGCCGACATGCTGGTGTTCGAACAGCTCCGCGCCCGCGACCCGCTGGCCCAGGCGGCGCTCGAGGCCAGCCGCGCGCGCCTCGTGGCCGTCGGCGAGCTGCACCGCTATCTCTACGAACACGCCGGCAAGCCGGCCGTGGAGCTGCGACCCTTCCTCACCGGCCTCGCCGCGGCGATCGCCGCGACGACGGGACTGCGGGTGTCGGTCTCGGCCGACGCGACCAGCGTTCCCGGCGACATGGCCCAGCAGCTCGGAATCGCCGTCAACGAGATCGCCATCAACGCCGCCAAGCACGCCTATGCCGGCCAGCCTGGAGGCCGGCTCAACGTCGCTGCGCGTCGCGACGGGAGCGAGCTGGTGCTGTCGGTGTCCGACGAGGGCAAGGGCCTGGGTGACGGCGGCGCCGGCGGCAGCGGCCTTGGCATGTCGATCATCGCCGCCATTGTCCGCGACCTGAAAGGCAGCCTAACGGCCCAGACCGAGACCGGGGCCAGCTTCACGATCCGGGCGCCCTTGGTCGCACCGGCGCCGGCGCTGAACCGGTCGTTCCAGGCCTGGGTCGATATCTAGGCGCCAAGCCACGCCTTAGCCGCGGGTCCCTCGCCTCAGGCCGACCTCAGGAATCGAGCATCCGGACCGCCTCGGGGAACTTCTTCTCAAGGCGCGAGGCGGCGTCTTCAAGGGCCTTGATGGCCTCTTCCACGTCATGCCGCTGGGCTTCGAGCTGGGCCACGCGCTTCTTGTGAATCCGCAGGGCCTCGGCGTCCTGCGCCGCCGGGCCCTCCTCCTCGTAGGTGTCGAGGATGTCCCGGATCTCGGCGATCGACAGCCCGACCCTCCGGCCGCGCATGATCAGCTGCAGGCGCGCTCGATCCTTGTAGGAATAGACCCGCGCGGTGTCGCGCCGCGCCGGCGAGAGCAGCCCCTGCTCCTCGTAGAACCGCAGCGCGCGCGGGGTCGCGCCGAATTCGCGGCAGAGCTGGGTGATCGAATAGGTCCGGAACGGCGGCCTCCGCAGGCCAAGCAGGCTGGTCATCCGTGTTTCCTCCTCAAAGCCCGAGCACGAGCCGGGCGATGATGTCCCTCTGGATCTCGTTGGAGCCACCATAGATCGAAGCCGCCCGGTTGTTCAGATACCGTGGCATGGCGACCAGGCCTTCCTCGGGGCCGACCGGCGAGACGTTCGAGCCTGGCTCGCGCGCGTCCATCTGCTCGACGTGCGCATAGTCGCCGAGCGCGGCGACCGAGATCTCGTCGATCCGCTGCATGGCCTCGGTGCCGTTGATCTTCAGCATCGACGACGCCGGTCCCGGATTCTTCCCGCTGGCCAGTTCCGACAACACCCGCCGTTCGGACATGTCGATCGCCGCCACGGAGATCTCGGCTTCCGCCAGCCGCCGCCGGTGCCAGCGGTCGTCGCCGTCGGCCGCGTCGGCGATCGCCTGCGCCCGCTCCAGGCCCACGAACAGGCCGGGCGCGGATCCGCCGCCGCGCTCGAACTCCAGCAGGTACTTGGCGACCGTCCAGCCCTGGTTCTCCTGGCCGATGCGGTTCGCCTTCGGAACCCGCACCCCGTCGAAGAACACCTGGTTCACCTCGTGCTCGCCGGCCAGGGTGATGATCGGCTTCACGCTGATCCCGGGGGTGTTCATCTCCAGCAGCAGGAAGCTGATCCCCTGCTGCGCCTTGCCCTCGGTCGAGGTGCGAACCAGGCAGAACATCCGATTGGCGTGGTGAGCATGGGTCGTCCAGATCTTCGACCCGTCGAGAACGTAGTAATCTCCGTCGCTCACGGCGCGTAGCTGCAGCGAGGCGAGATCCGATCCCGACCCAGGCTCGGAGTAGCCCTGACACCAGTAGTCGTCGCCCGCCAGGATGCGCGGGAGGTAGTAGGCCTTCTGCTCCGGCGTGCCGAAGCCCATGATCACCGGCCCCACCATCTTCAGGCCCATGGGCGATAGCGACGGAGCCCCCGCCCGCGCGCATTCGGCCGCGAAGATCGCCCGCTGGACCTCGTTCCATCCCGGCCCGCCGTACTCCTTGGGCCAGGCCGGCGCAGCCCAGCCCCGGGCGTGCAGGATCTTCTGCCAGGGCAGGCTGTGGCGCGGCTCGCAGAACACGCTGGTCAGTCTGCGGCCGGCGGCCTGGAGCTCGGGCGTGAGGTTGGCCTCGATGAAGGCGCGAACCTCATCGCGGAACGCCAGGTCCTCTTTGCTGAGCTCCAGATCCACAACATCACTCCCGAGTTAGAACCGCGACCGAAGGGTGACCCCCCAGGTGCGCGGGGCGCCCAGGAAGGCTGCAAAGGTGCCCGACTGCAGCGGCTGGTCCACCACCACCTGGTAGTAGTCCTCGTTCGTCAGGTTCTGGGCGAACAGCTCAACGGTCCAGCGCTCGTCCGCCGTGCCGACGCCGATCCGGCCGTTCCACAGCGTCAGTTCCTTCTGGATCTTCGCCGGGTCGAGGTTGGAGCCGGTGTTGTAGGCCGAGGTGTAGCGACCCGAGAGGCTGGCGCGCAGCTTGAGGTTCGAGCCGATGTCGTTCTCGTAGGCCGCCGACCAGGACGCCGACCACAGCGGCGCGTAGCCCAGGCGCGAGCCCGGCAGGCGCGGCCCGACCCCGGCGCCCGGCACGAAGTTGCCGTACTGGGTGACCGCATAGGTGACGCCGCCGGTCGTGGTCAGGCCGGGGACCGGCGTGCGCCAGACCAGGTCCATGTCGACGCCCTTCGACGTCACCTTCGGGATCGAGGCGACCACAAAGCTGATGCCGGTGAAGGTGTTCAGCTGGAAGTGCTTGAAGGTCTGGTCGAACGCCGCCGCGTTCAGGGTCAGCCGCCGGTCGAAGAGTTGGCTCTTGAAGCCGGCTTCCCAGCTCTCGACCGTCTCGGCCGGGAAGCTGGTGTCCGGATTGATCACGCCGGCGCTCAGACGGGCGCGGTCCAGGTTGAAGCCGCCGCTCTTGTGGCTCGACGCATACGACACATAGGTCATCAGGTCGGGGTTGATGCGGTAGCTCAGCTTGACCGTGCCGCCCAGGCGGTCCTCGCTGCGCTTCTGCCGGGTGTCGACGTTGTTGAACGCCGGATCCGAGCCTGGCGCGCAGAGGGCGGCGCGGGCGGCGGCCGGGATCGGCCGGGCGATCGCGGCGGCGCAGGCCACGCCCGGCGAGGTGTTCCGGTACTGCGAGAACACCTTCTTGGTGTCGTCGCTGTAGCGAAGGCCGAAGGTCAGATCGAGCCCCTCGGCGATCCGCCAGGTGTTGTTGGTGAAGAGCGCCCAGCCCTTGTTCGAGTGGTCGAACGTGTCCAGCGGCCCCTGCCCCGGCACGTAGTTCGTGCCCGCCGGCAGGCCGGTCAGCAGCGAGACGGTGTTGGGGTTGGCCCCCGACGACAGCAGCAGGCCGAAGTAGGTCTCGTACGACACGCCGTAGGGCGTGAAGTTCTTCGAATCGAGCTGTTCGTCCGAATAGTAGGCGCCCACCATCCAGTCGAGCGGACCGGCCGTGCCCGCGAGGCGCGTCTCCTGGGAGAAGACCTCGAACTTGCTGTAGGTCTGGCCGTCGAACGGCCGGGACCAGAGGTCGGCCGACGAGAAGTCGATGTCGTTGCCCTGCACATTCGACCAGTCCCGCCAGGCGGTGATCGAGGTCAGGGTAAGATCGTCGTTGATCTCCCAGTCCGCCTGAAGCGAAACACCCTTGTCCTTGATTTCTTGAGTGGACTCCCGGTTCGCATAGGCGATCCGGCTGAACGGATCGGCCGGCCGGCCGAGGCCCGCGTCGGCCGCCAGGGCGTCGATGATCGCCCCCGTCGCGCCCACCGAGGTCGTCACGTCCAGACAGCAATGCTCGTCGCGCTTGGTGTAGTCGGCCATGAGGCGGAAGGTCAGCGCGTCCGTCGGCAGCCACGAGACCTGGCCGCGGACGGTGAAGACGTCCTGATCGTCGTTGTCGCCCTGGGTGCTGGGCCCGGCGCCGTTACGCACGGTGTAGTAG
>JBKOYY010000041.1:0-14851 GCA_046725615.1 Pseudomonadota bacterium | reverse complement strand
GTTCAGGCCAACCCCAATGTAGCTGCCGCCCGGGAACACGCTGGCGATGATGGAGCCGATGCTGGACGAGTCCTCGTTCCAGATCGCAAAACCGTTGAACTCCGTGACCTCGCCCAGGTCGAACGTCACCCGCGCAAAGCTGACGGGGCCGGTGCTGAGCCATTCCCCGGCGGACGCCGAGTGGATCGGGTTCGAGGCGATGTAGGTGTCGAAATCCGTGACGCCGCTGACGTACGTCTTCGACAGGCCCGACTGGTTGATCATGTTGGCGGCGGAGTAGTTCAGCAGTTCGCCGCCGATGTTCACCGTCACCGCCTTGGGCTGGATGATGACGCCAGCCTGGGCGACAGGGGCGCCGCAGAGGATCGCCAAGGCGCCAACCGTTGATAGTAGTGCCTTCATCGTACACCCATTTCCGTCTGTTGAGGGGGCGGGTGTGCGAGGCGGTGAGGCGCGCGAACAATCGAACCTGCGACGAAGCGGCGGGAGTCTGCGCCCAAACCAGCACTATTCCCCTGGCGCGCGAGCGTCCCGGGCCGTCCGGACCAGCTGCACGAACTCGGCCCGCTCGCCGAACGGGTCGGCGCCCCGCGCGCCCTGGGCCAGGGCCAGGACGTCGTCCCAGCCGAAGGCGTCCGACAGGCGCGGATCCTGCTTCAGCTTCTGGCCGAAGCCCGCCACCGCCACGGCCCAGCGGGTGGGCTCGGGCGCGGCGGCGAGGCTCGGCCGGGCGTCGGCCCGCGTGAGCGGCCGCTCGATCAGCCGCGAGCGGTCCTCGCCCGGCAGCTTGTAGCGGATCTTCAGGTAGGCCAGTTCGCCGGGCGGTCCGCCGCGGGGCGCCGCGCGGCCGTAGCGCAGCGGGTCGGACGAGGGCCGCGCCCCCGCCGGGGTGATTTCGTACAGCGCCGTCACCGACGCCCCCGCGCCGACGTCGCCCGCGTCCACCCGGTCGTTGTTGAAGTCCTCCCGCGCCAGCATCCGGGTCTCGTAGCCGATCAGCCGGTACTCGGAGACCTGGGCGGGGTTGAACTCCACCTGCACCTTCACGTCGTCGGCGATGGGGAACAGGCTCTTTGTGAAGTCCTCGCGGAACAGCTTGCGTGCCTCCTGCAGGCTGTCGACATAGGCGGCGGTCCCGTTCCCGTTCTGCGCCAGGGCCTGCATCATCGCGTCGTTGTAGTTGCCGCGCCCGAAGCCGTAGACCGACAGATAGACCCCGTCCTTGCGCTTCTCGGCCACGAAGTCCTTAAGGCGCCGCGGGTCGGCGACGCCGACGTTGAAGTCGCCGTCGGTCACGAGGATCACCCGGTTCACCGCCTTCGGGTCGAACCGCTCCTTCGCCAGGGCGTAGGCCAGTTGCAGCCCCTGGCCCCCGGCCGTCGAGCCGCCGGCGTGCAAGGCGCCGAGCGCGCACTTCATCTTCAGCTTCTCGCGCCCGCTGGTCGGCCCCAGCACGGCGCCTGCCGAGCCGGCATAGGCCACCATCGCGACCCGGTCCTGCGGCCGGAGCTGCTCGATCAGCAGGCTCAGCGACTTGCGCGCCAGGGGCAGACGGTCTGGGCCCGACATCGAGCCCGAGGTGTCGATCAGGAACACCAGGTTCAGCGGGGGCGGCTCGGTCCGCGTCAGGTCATAACCCTGGATGCCGATGTGCAGGATCTGGCGATCGGCCGACCACGGCGAGGGGGCCAGGGCCACATAGGTCGTGAACGGCTGGGTCCGATCCGCGGGCTTGGCGTAGCCGTAGTCGAAGTAGTTCACCAGCTCCTCGATCCGCACCGCGTCGGTCGGCGGCCGCGCGCCGTCGTTCAGGAACCGGCGGATATTGGCGTAGGCGGCCGTGTCGACGTCCACGGAGAAGGTGGAGACCGGGTCGGCCGCCGTCTGGCGGATCGGGTTGGCGGCTGCGTCCGGATAGCGCTCGGTGTCGCGGGGCGCATAGGCGGGCGGGACGGGCAGGCGCCGGCCGCTGGTGACGACCATCTCCTGCACGGCCGCGGCGGCCGGCGGCCGGGGCTCCTGGATCCGCCGTTCCACCGGCGGAACGGGCAGGGGCGGGATGAGGATGGCCGGGGAGGGTGGCGGCGGCGGCGGGGCGTAGGCCGGCGCGGGCCGGGCCTGGATCGGATAGGCCCGGCCCGGCGCGTCCGGCGCAAACCGGAAGCCGAGCGCCTCGCAGTCGGCGGGGCTCGGCCCGTCGTCGCGGTCCCGAACCGGAGCCTGGGCCGGGGCGGGCGTCCCGCTGACGGCGGTCAACAGGGCCAGGCCGATCGCCGGCAGGGGTTGGCGGGCCATGTCTCGATCCTCCCACGGTTGTCTCGCAATCCAGCTCGCGCCGGCATCGTGGCGCGTCTGTGGCGAAGCTCGGGCGGCGGAATGACATTCGTAAAATTATCTGCAGGCGGACGCCGCCCGCTTGACGCATCGACGGGGCATGTATATTTAAGCGATCACTTAAATACGGGGTCCAGGACACATGCCCACGCCGCAGGATCTCGGACAGACCTTCGCCGCGCTCGGCGATCCGACCCGAATGGCGATCCTCAGCCGCCTCGCCGACCAGGGCGACCTCACCGTGCAGGAGATCGCCGAGCCCTTCGCCATGAGCCTGCCGGCGGTCTCCCAGCACCTGAAGGTGTTGGAGCGCGCCGGGTTGATCGCGCGGGGCCGCGACGGCCAGAAGCGGCCGTGCTCGCTGCGCGCCGACCGCCTCGCCGAGGCGGCCCACTGGCTGAACCACACGCGGCAGGCCTGGGAATCCCGCCTCGACCGCCTGGAACGCTTCCTCGCCACCACGAAAACCGAACGGGACGACCATGACCGCTGATCCGCGCACCACCTGGGCCCTCGATCGCGAGATCGTGCTGAGCCGCGTCATCGCCGCGCCGCGTGAGCGGGTGTTCCAGGCCTGGACCGACCCGGCCCAGGTCACGCAATGGTTCGGCCCCGAGGGCTTCAAGGTGGAGACCCTGGAGTGCGAGATCCGCCCCGGCGGCCGGTGGCGCTTCGTCTACACCGGCCCCGACGGCGCGCGCTGGGACAACCGCATCGTCTTCCTGCGCCTCGAGGCGCCGCGGCTGATCGAGATGGAGCACGGCTCCGACAAGGACGACGATCCCGCGCGCTTCCACGTCACCGTCACCTTCGACGCCCAGAGCGATGGCAAGACCGTGCTGACCATGCGCCAGCTCCACCCGACCCGCGAGCAGCGCGACGCCGGCATCGGCTTCGGCGCCGTGGAGTACGGCTACCAGACCCTCGGAAAGCTCGCGCGGCACCTGGGCGTGGCGTGAGTGCTTCACCTCCCGCCGCTTCGCGGTGGAGGTGAGTGGCCCGATCCTCCCCTCAGGGGGAGGTGTCGCCGAAGGCGACGGAGGGGGGTGCCGACCACGGGGCTCGGCGGATTCAACCCCCTCACCCGCGTTGCGGGAGCTCCCCCTGAGGGGGAGCATCTGGGAGCCTGCGTCCCGCTCGGGGCCGCTAGGGCTCGCGGCACAGCGGCTCGAGATCGCCGGGGTAGGGCATCGGTCGGAAGGCCGGGACATCCGCGCCGCCGGTGTTGCCCGCTGGCGCCCAGCCGAGCCACGTGAAGAGGCCGCCGCCCGCCAGCCTCAGGATCTGGCCGGCCACCTCGCGCGGGTCGCGCCGCCGCCAGCCCACGCGGAGCATCATCCAGTGGGTCCAGCTGTGGGCGCCGACCCAGGGCTGGCCCAGGATGTGGGCGCGCTCCAGGCGGGCGAACGCTACGTCGAGGTCGCCGGCGGCCAGCGCCTCGCGCGCGGCTGCGGCCTCGACCGCATAGGCCGCGCGTCGTTCGGGGGATCTGTTCATATGAGGCTCCTTTCGGAGCGCTCATGCCACGGCGGAAGGTCCGCCGATTGAACGTAGCGGCTGGCGCGTGCGGGTCGCGGAAAGCCGTCCGGCGGAGATGCCGAAGCAGGCGCGCACCGTCCGCGCCAGGTGCGCGCTGTCGGCGAAACCGGCGGCGTGGGCGGCGGCGGTGATCTCCTGGCCGCCCGAGATCAGGTCCACCGCGCGCGTGATCCGGCGCCAGAGCAGATGGCGGCGGAAGGAGACGCCGAACGCCTCCGAAAAGGCGTGGCGGTACCGGTCCGGCGAAAGGCCCGCCGCGGCGGCCACCCCGGCCAGTCGGACGGTCCCATCCTCCAGCGCCGCGTTGATTGTCTCCAGCGAGGCCAGCAGGGCCGGCGGGACGGCGCGGCGTGGAACGGCCGGCTCGGCGAGCAGGGGGCCCCAGAAGCGCAGCGACGGCTCGGTCGCCTCGACGATCACCGGGTCGCGCAGCCGTGGCCCCAAGTCCCCTACGAGGGACTCAAGCACCGCGCGGCTGCGTGTCGGCTCGATGAAGATCAGTTCGGCGTCACCCTCGGTTTCCAGGGCGTGCAAGGCGAGGGGATCGACGAGCAGGCAGCGACCGGTCCAGACCTGACCGTGTCCGTCCCGGATCGTGGCTGGAGACGCCGCGAAGACGGCCTGCGCCGCCAGATGCCGGTGCGGTTGGTTGTGGCCCACTGGACCCCGCCAGCGGGCGCCGGCGGCCGTCATCTCGAGCTGTCCGGCCCAGGCGGCGCGTCCCCCAGGGCGAGTTGGGTGCGTCATGCCGGCCTCCTGCGCCTCCCCATCGTCTAACGCACGAAGCTGGCCCCGTTGATGTCGAGCACCGCGCCGGTCATCGAGGCCGGGGCTTCCAGCGCCAGGTAGGCGGCGGCGCTGGCCACTTCCTCGGGCATGGCGACGCGACCAAGCGGGATGTCGGCCAGCAGCTTGTCGCCGCCGCGGCTGGCCAGGTAGTCCTCGGCCATGCCGGTCATGGTGAAGCCGGGGCAGACGGCGAAAGCCAGGATCTGCTCGCGGGCGTAGCCGCGGGCGATCGACTTGGTCATGCCGACCATGCCCGCCTTCGAGGCCGCATAGTGCCAGTGGGCGGGCGAGTCCCCCCGATAGGCCGCCCGGCTGGCGATGTTGATGATCCGCCCGCCGCTCTCCCGCTCGCGCCAGTGCAGGATCGCCCGCCGGCAGAGGTCGGCCGAGGCCTGCAGGTTGATCTGCATCGTCCGGCCCCAGCCGGCCTGCCAGTCGTCGAGGGGCGCGTCCACCGCCACCGGCTCGAACACCCCGGCGTTGTTGACCAGCACGTCGATCCGGCCGCCGAGGCGCTCCAGCGCCGCGCCCCACAGGCGGTCGGCGGCGGCCGGGTCGGAGAAGTCGGCGCCGATGGTCGCCGGGCCGTCGCTGCGGCCGTGGCCGACCACGTTCGCGCGGCCGGAGAGTGCGTCCACGATCGCCGCGCCGATGCCGCGGGTGGAGCCGGTGACCAGGATGTGCGGAAGTTCGTGAGTCATGCCGCTGGTTAGGCCGCGCGGGCCTTTGGGTTCAAGCGTCGAACCGGTGTAGGTCTTCCGCCGAGGCAAGGTGAGGGCTGATGCCGGAGGAGTTCGAACGGCTGGGTCTGTCGCTGGCGATCGGCTTCCTGGTCGGGGTCGAGCGCGGCTGGCGCGGGCGCGACATCGCCGAGGGCGGCCGCACGGCGGGTATCCGCACCTATGCGCTGATGGGCCTCCTGGGCGGCGTCGCGGCGCTGCTGGCGCACGACCTCGGCGGCTGGGCGTTCGCCACGGTGGGCCTGCCGCTCGCCGCCGCGTTCATCCTCTTCAAGCAGCACGAACAGGCCGAGGAGGACGACCACTCGGTCACGGCGATCGTCGCCGGCCTGCTGGTCTTCGCCCTCGGCGCCTACGCCTGCATCGGCGACTGGCGGGTCGCCGCGGCGGCGGCGGTGGTCGTCACTGCGCTGCTGGCCTTCAAGCCGGTGCTGCACGAATGGCTGAAGAAGCTGACGTGGCCCGAGCTGCGCAGCGCCCTGATCCTGTTGGCCATGACCTTCGTGGCCCTGCCGCTGCTGCCGGACCAGGCCTATGGTCCGTACGCCAGCGTCAATCCGCGCGAACTGTGGCTTCTGACCATCGCCATGGCGGGGATTTCGTTCCTCGCCTACACGGCCATGCGCGTGCTGGGGCCGACACGGGGCGTTATCGTCGCCAGCGTCGCCGGCGCCCTGGTCTCGTCGACGGCGGTGACCATCCAGCTCGGGCGGCTGAACCGCGAGGCGCCGGACGGCACGCTGGCCCACGCCGGCGGGGCCCTGCTGGCGGGCGGGGTGATGGTGGCGCGGATCGCGGCCATCGCGGCCGTCCTTGCGCCGGCGCTGTTCTACCGCCTGCTGCCGCCGCTGGCGGCTTTCGCGGCGGTCTCGGCGATCCTGGGCCTCGCCGCGGCGCTCCGGGCCAAGGCCGGAGAGGCGTCGCAGGACCTCTCGGGCATGAAGAGTCCCTTCGACCTCGGCCTGGTGCTGAAGTTTGCCCTGGTCCTCGGCGTGGTCATGGCCGCCGCCCGCATCCTCTCCGGCCTCTACGGCTCGGGCGGCCTGCTGCCGGTGGCGGCGCTCGCCGGCCTCGTGGACGTCGACGCCATCACCCTGACGGTGAGCCGGATGGTGGGGCAGGGGCTGGACCTGCGCCTCGCGGCCCTGGCTGTCCTGGTGGCCGCCGCCGTGGACAGCGTCTCCAAGTCGGTCATCGCCCTGGTCGTCGGCGGCAGGCGCTTCGGCCTGATGTACGCCGCCGGCACGCTCGTCGCCGGGGCCGCGGCAGGCGCGGCCCTGCTGTGGCAGGGATGATCCGGAGATGCTGGAAGTTGGAGGCCTGACCGGGAATCGAACCCGGGTTCACGGATTTGCAGTCCGGTGCGTCACCACTCCGCCATCAGGCCGCCGGAGGTGAGGCGCGGTGCTAACAGAACGGCCCTTCGGCCGCAATTGCCTTCCGCCCGTGGCGGCCTATAACCCGCCGCAGTGATCTTACCCTCGAGGGACTCGATGGCCGACTTCGCCGCCGCCCGCCTGAACATGGTGGAAAGCCAGGTGCGCACCCAGGACGTCACGGACGTGCGCATCCACGACGCCATGCGCGACATCCCGCGCGAGCGCTTCGTGCCCGCCGGCCGCCAGCACCTGGCCTACACCGACATCGAGGTGGAGTACGCCCCGGGCCGCTTCCTGCTGAAGCCGCGCGACGTCTCCAAGCTGCTCCAGGCCCTGCGGCCGATGCCGGGCGAGAAGGTGCTGGCGATCAGCGCGCCGTACGCCGCCGCGGTGATGGAGGAGATGGGCTGCGAGGTCACCCGCGCCGAGGCCGGCGAATCGGTCCCGGCCGGCGCCTTCGACATCGTGGTCTGCGAGGGCGCCGTCGCCCGCGTGCCCGACGCCTGGACCGCCGCCCTGGCGCCGCACGGGCGGCTGGGCGTGGTCGAACGTGACGGTCCCGTGGGCAAGGCCTGCCTCTATGTGCGCACGCCTGAGGGCGTCGGCCGCCGCGACCTCTTCGACAGCTTCCCGCCGGTTCTCGCCGGCTTCGAGGCGCGTCACGGTTTCGCCTTCTGACGAAGGCTGGATGAAACACCCACGAAACCCTGGCGTGAAAAAAGCTTAAGGTGACGCTGCTTGGCCGACGCGGCAGAGGTCAGACTATAACGACGAGTCTCTCGCGAGATCGGGGATAACAGATGTCGATCGACTTCCGTGGCCGTCTGCTGGCTGCGACCGTGTGTGTAGGCGTCCTTGGCGCCGCCGCTTCCGCCAGCGCCGAGACCTTGGCCGACGCCATCGCCCTGGCCTACCAGAACAACCCCACCTTGCAGGCCCAGCGCGCGACCCAGCGCGCGCTCGACGAGACCTACGTCCAGGCCCGCACCGGCTGGCGGCCGACGCTGACGCTCGGCGCCCAAGCGCAATGGACCGAGAGCCAGACGCCGCTGCTCGGCCGTCTGCAGGACTTCAACGGCGATGGCGTGCCCGACTCCAGCGGCCGAGCCGGATCGGTGCGCAGCAACTCGGGCGCCGCCCAGCTAACCTTCACCCAACCCCTGTGGACGGGTGGCCGCGCCGCCGCAGCCGTCAACGCCGCCAACGCCGACGTGCTGGCGGGTCGCGAGAACCTGCGCCGCGTCGAGGCGCAGGTGCTGGTCAGCGTGATCCAGGCCTACGCCGACGTGCGCCGCGACCAGGAGGTGCTGCGGATCCGGCAGGAGAACGTCAACGTCCTCACCCGCCAGCTCCAGGAGTCCCAGGCCCGATTCGACGTCGGTGAGGTGACCCGGACCGACGTGGCCCAGTCGCAGGCGCGCCTCGCCCAGGCCCAGGCCTCGCTGCAGAGCGCCCAGGCGCAGATCTCCATCAGCCGGGCGACCTATGCGACCCTCGTGGGCCAGAACCCCGGCGAGCTCGCCCCCGAGCCGTCGCTGGCCTATCTGCTGCCGTCCGATCCCGACCAGGCCTACCAGACTGCCGAGCAGTTCAATCCGCAGCTTCGCGCCCAGCAATTCGCCGAGCAGGCCAGCCGGGCGCGCGTCGCCGGCGCTCGCGCCGAGCGGATGCCCCAGGTCAGCGCCCAGATCTCCGTGGCCCAGCGCGGGGTGGTCGACCCGTTCGAGCCCGAGGACCGCTTCGGCCGGGCCTACACCGCAACGATCAACGCCTCCGTGCCGCTGTTCTCCGGCGGCCTGACCTCCTCGCGCGTCCGTCAGGCGGTGGAGCGCAACACCGCCGACCGCATCACGGTCGAGGGCGTGCGCCGCAACGTGCTGCAGGGCGTCACCCAGTTCTGGAGCCAGCTGATCGCCGCCCGGGCGACCATCGCCTCCAGCGAGGAGCAGGTGCGCGCCGCGCGCATCGCCGCCGAGGGCACGCGCCAGGAGCAGCAGGTCGGCCTGCGCACCACCATCGACGTGCTGAACGCCGAACAGGAGCTGCGCCAGGCCGAGCTGAACGCCGTCAGCTCGCGCCGCGACGAGTACGTGGCCGCCGCCAACGTCCTGGCCACCATGGGCCGGCTCGAGGGCCGCAACCTCGTGCCCAGCGTCGGCCAGTACGACGCGGCCAAGAACTTCCGCCGCCTGCGGATGACCTGGGGCTGGACGCCCTGGGAGGAGCCGATCAGCATCATCGACCAGGTGCTGACGCCGTATCCGGCCAAGGCCCCGGCCGCCAAGCCGCTGGAAGCCCCGATCGGTCCCGGCCTCGAGCCGCCGCCGGCGGCGCCCGCCAAATAACCTGCGGCGACGCTTCGACGCGTCGCGCGCGGGGGAAATTGCAGGATCGTCCGGGCGCGCTTAGGCTCACCCCGCAGATTCACTCGCGGCGGCAGGCACATGTCCGAACAGAGTTCCCAAGAACCGACGATGGAGGAGATCCTCGCCTCCATCCGCCGCATCATCTCCGAAGATGAGGCGCCGGCGGGCGAGGCGGCTCCGGCCCCCGAGATCGATGTCCGTCCCGAGCCCGTGCCCGAGCGCGCGGCCGGCGGCATGTCGCTGCCCGAGCCGGAGCCCGAGCGCGAGCGCGCCGCCGCCGCGCCGGCCGTCGAGGAGGACGACGACGACGGCGACCTGGAGCTGACCCAGAAGGTCGAGACCCACGGCGACCTCGATTTCGTCGACGCCGCCCCGCCGCCGTCCAGCTTCGCGCCCGAGCCCCAAGCCGCCCCGCCGCCGCTGCCCGAGCCGGCGTTCGAGGCCCCGCTCGCCCCGCCCGGCGAGGGCCTGGTCAGCGAGCCGGTGGCCGCCGTCGCCGCCGCCGCCTTCGGCCGCCTCTCCAGCAACATCCTGATGCCGGCCGAAGGCCGCACCCTGGAGGACGTGGTCCGCGAGCTGCTCCGTCCGCTGCTCCAGCAGTGGCTCGACGACAACCTGCCCGGCATCGTCCAGACCGCGGTCGAGGCCGAGGTCGAGCGCATCGCCCGCGGCCGAGTACGCTAGGATCCCTGGCGTCCCCGCCGCGCGGGGGCGCGGGCCGTCGGCCGGAATGCCGAGCGCGGGAGGGCGTGACCCTCCTGCTGCGCCGCGCGGGAGGTAGCGCCCGCGCAAGCGCGTGTGTATGCACGCCCCTCACACAGAAATCCGCCTCCGATGCTCGACAAGACCTTCGATCCCAAGACCGCCGAACCGCGCCTCTACGCCGCCTGGGAGGCCTCGGGCGCCTTTGCGCCGACCGACGACCCGGCCGCCGAGCCGTTCTCCATCGTCATCCCGCCGCCCAACGTCACCGGCTCGCTGCACATCGGCCACGCGCTGAACAACACCCTGCAGGACGTGCTGATCCGCTTCGAGCGCATGCGCGGCAAGGCGGCCCTGTGGCTGCCCGGCACCGACCACGCCGGCATCGCCACCCAGATGGTGGTCGAGCGCCAGCTGGCGGCCCAGGGCAACGTCGGCCGGCGCGACCTCGGCCGCGAGGATTTCGTCGCCAAGGTGTGGGAGTGGAAGGCCCAGTCCGGCGGCACGATCGTCAACCAGCTGAAGCGCCTCGGCGCCTCCTGCGACTGGAGCCGCGAGCGCTTCACCCTGGACGAGGGCCTCAGCGCCGCCGTCCGCAAGGTGTTCGTCCGGCTCTACAAGGAAAAGCTGCTCTACCGCGACAAGCGCCTGGTCAACTGGGACCCCCACTTCCAGACCGCCATCTCGGACCTCGAGGTCGAGCAGCGCGAGGTCGAGGGCCACTTCTGGCACTTCGCCTATCCGCTGGAGGACGGCTCGGGCGAGATCGTCGTCGCCACCACGCGCCCTGAGACCATGCTCGGCGACGTCGCCGTGGCGGTCCACCCGACCGACGAGCGCTACCAGCACCTGATCGGCAAGTGCGTCCGCCTGCCGATCGTGAACCGCCCGGTCCCCATCGTCGCCGACGAGTACGCCGATCCGGAAAAGGGCTCGGGCGCGGTGAAGATCACCCCGGCCCACGACTTCAACGACTTCGCGGTCGGCAAGCGCCACAACCTGCCGCTCATCAGCGTCTTCGACGACTTCGCCAAGATCAACGACAACGCCCCGCCCGAGTACCGCGGCCTCGACCGCTTCGCGGCGCGCAAGAAGGTGGTCGAGACCTTCGAGGCCCTGGGCCTGCTGCGCGGCATCGAGAAGACCCGCCACGTCGTCCCCCACGGCGACCGCTCGGGCGTCGTGGTCGAACCCTACCTGACCGACCAATGGTACGTCGCCGCCGACGTCCTGGCCCAGCCGGCCATCAAGGCCGTGGAAGAGGGCGCCACCGTCTTCGTGCCCAAGCACTGGGAGAAGACCTACTTCGAGTGGATGCGGAACATCCAGCCGTGGTGCGTCTCCCGCCAGCTCTGGTGGGGCCACCGCATCCCGGCCTGGTACGGCCCCGACGGCAAGGTCTTCGTCGAGGAGACGGAGGACGAGGCCCGCCGCCAGGCGCGCGAGCTCTACGGCCGCGACGTCGACCTGCGCCAGGACGAGGACGTCCTCGACACCTGGTTCTCCTCGGGCCTCTGGCCGTTCTCCACCCTGGGCTGGCCGGAAAAGACCGACGACCTGCGCCGGTTCTACCCGACCCACACCCTGGTCACCGGCTTCGACATCATCTTCTTCTGGGTCGCCCGGATGATGATGCAGGGCATCCACTTCACCGGCGAGGTCCCCTTCAAGCGGGTCTTCATCAACGCCCTGGTGCGCGACGCCAGCGGGGCCAAGATGTCGAAGTCCAAGGGCAACGTCATGGACCCCCTGGAGCTGGTGGACGAGTTCGGGGCCGACGCCCTGCGCTTCACCCTGACCGCCATGTCGGGCCAGGCGCGCGACATCAAGCTCGCCAAGCCCCGCATCGAGGGCTACCGCAACTTCGGCACCAAGCTCTGGAACGCCACCCGCTTCTGCCAGATGAACGGTTGCGCCCGGGCCGAGGGCTTCGACCCCGCCGCCGTCAAGGCGCCGCTCAACCGCTGGATCGTCGGCGAGACGGCCCGCACGGCCCAGGCGGTCACCGCGGCCCTGGCCGACTGCGGCTTCGACGAGGCGGCGAACCAGCTCTACCGCTTCATCTGGAACCGCTTCTGCGACTGGTACGTGGAGCTGGCCAAGCCGCTGCTGAACGGCGCCGACGAAGCCGCCAAGGCCGAGACGCAGGCTACCACCGCCTGGGTGCTCGACGTGGTGCTGAAACTGCTCCACCCGGTGATGCCCTACATCACCGAGGAGCTGTGGGCCCAGACCGCCGACCTCGGCGCCCCGCGCGGCCACGACGGCTTCCTGATGACCGCCCGCTGGCCCGACCTCGGCCCCGAGCTGATCGACTCGGCCGCCGACGCCGAGATCGGCCTCATCATCGAGGCGATCAGCGAGGGCCGCTCGGTCCGCGCCGAGCTGAACGTGCCCAACTCGGCCCGCCCGCCGCTGCTGATCGTGGAGGCCGGCGAGGCCCAGCGCCGCGTCCTCGACGCCGCCGCCCCCCTGATCGCCCAGCTCCTGCGCGTGGCCGAGGTGAAAAGCGTCGACGCCGCGCCGGAAGGCTCGATCCCCTATGTGGTCGAGGGCGTCACCCTGGCCCTGCCGGTCGCCGAGTTCATCGACCTCGCCGCCGAGCGCGCGCGCCTGGCCAAGGAGGTCGCCGGCCTCGCCGCCGACATCGACAAGACGGCCAAGAAGCTCGGCAACCCCGACTTCGTCGCCCGCGCGCCGGAGGAGGTCGTCGAGGAAAACCGCGAACGCCTCGCTGACGCGCAGGCCGCCAAGGCCAAGCTGGAAAGCGCCCTCGCGCGCCTCACCGCCGCCGGCTGAGGGCAGGGGCGCCCAATCCCTCCCCGTCATGGGGAGGGTGTCGCCCCGGCGGGGGCGACGGGTGGGGAAACCGACCGCCCCCTCAAATCAACCCGTTAAGGTTGATCGGCGTCAACGCGCACCGTGCGCGCCTGGGGCATCAACGGCCGTCCCCTGACCGGTGATGTCGAAGGAGCACGGCCGATGCGTTCGCAATCCTGGCGCAGCCTCGTGGCGGGAGTGGCGGCCGGCGTAATGGCCCTCGGCGTCGCCGCGCCCCTGCAGGCGGCGGTCTTCGCCCGCTCCTCGCTGCAGGTCCGCAACATCAGCCCCGACGAGGCCTTCCTCTATCCCGGTCCATACAGGTTCTACGCCGACGGCGGCCTGGAGGTCAGCTGGGGGCCAGGCACGGACTGGTGGGACGGCTCCGGCGTCAACTGCTGGTACGACTGCGTGAACTACGTCGCCGGCGGGGGCGTCTCGGACGTCTCCCCCGGTCATCCGCAGGACTACGTCGGCGCCGTCGCCCATTCCGGCGGCGACAACTTCGGCCCCTTCAACCTGGCCTATCTGGCCGCCGACACCGCGGCCGAGATGAACCTCGACAGCCTGGGCTCCTATGCCTCCGGCGTCAGCCATGCCCAGCTCGAGGGCACGTGGCGCACCATCGAGCAGGTGACCTTCGGCTTCGACGTGACCGGCTCGCTCCTCGCCACCAGCGACGACCTCGGCGGCGTCGGCGGCGCGTCTTTCAGCTGGGTGGCCCAGGTCTACGACGGCGGCTCCCTGATCGCCGAGTTCGCGCCCGAGGCGCTGAACCGCACGGTCGGCGTCACCGGTGTCGGAACCGACAGCTATACGATCGACCAGCACTTCGCCTTCACGGTCACGGGCCTCACCGTCGGCCGCAACTACACCCTGGTCACGCGTCTGGGCAGCGCGGTCGCCGGCCGCCTGGACGAGCCCCCGCCGCCACCGCCTGGCGTGCCCGAGCCGGCGACCTGGGCCCTGATGCTCCTGGGCTTCGGCGCCCTCGGAACCGCCCTCCGCCGCCGCCCGGCGCGAGAGCTGCCCGACCCCGCCATCTGAGGGCAGGGAAGACACCCCGCCCCCAATCCCTCCCCTTCATGGGGGTGGCGAGCGAACGCGAGACGGGTGGGGGAGTGTGGGGCGGAGCGCTGACTCAGCAGTTGTCCCACCCCCGCCACGGCGAAGTCGGGCGAGAAGAGCCACGCCCGCATGGCCTACGGCGAACAGCCAAGATGCAGATGGCCGAGCTGGAGCGCATCGACCCGAACGCCCAGGCCTGGGCCGACAAGCTGGTCCGCCGCGCGGTCGGGCGCCACATCTTCGAGGAGGAGGGGACCTGGTTCCTGGACCTCAAGAAGGACTACGACGACCAGGCCTTCCTCACCCGCCGCTTCCGCGAGGAGTTCGACCGCTACGCCGCCCACGTGCCTCCGAGCAGCGCGCGCCGCAGCTTCGCGGACGAGGGGCAGATCTACCAGAAGCCGCTGGGGTGAGGGGGCGGAGAGCGCCCGACCGCAGCTTGAGCAGCTTTGCGTTCAGCGAGCGAGCCGGCGGTCGGTTTCCCCCAAGATTTCCGGGAACTTAAAGTTCGGCTTGCGGCAGTGTCCCCAAATACTGGGCTGGTTCCGCACAGAAGGCTGCATTGGCCGATAGCGCTCGTATCAGAGAGGCGCGCCAGTCGTTTCGACCAAACGAGTCTCCTAGAGCGACGGCTGAGCGCTGTAAGAATTCGCTGAAGAGGGCCGCGCCCATTTCACTGAACATGAGCATAGCGGTGCGTTGCTCATTAAGAAATTTGTTGATCTGCTTTGGGTAGCGTTCGTTGAGCTTCAATCTGTCAAGCTGAAACTGAAGCTTGTCTGCGATTTGGGGAACCTGTGCCGCATCGATGCGGAACGATACTTCCAGCGCGGTGCCAGAGAAGGCCACATCCGCGACAAGAAATTCCACGTCCGGGAGCGGTTCAAAGTAGGGATGAATCAGCCCGGGTCCGTAGGCTGGCGCGGCGCCCGGCACTATTCGCCGCTTTGCGTTATTGCAGGGGCTGCAGCTGGGGATCAGATTGCTGGGATAGATCGCCAGTTCCCCGTAGTCGCTCCTGGGTAAGTAGTGATCGAGATCCCGAACTTCTCCAAAGCCGCAATAGGGACAGGCAATGGCAGACGCTAACAAGCGCTCGCGTAGTGTCTGGAGA
>JBKOYY010000087.1:0-26245 GCA_046725615.1 Pseudomonadota bacterium | reverse complement strand
GCCGCCGCCTCGGCCCTAGGCCAGCACCTCGGCGAACTGGTCGGCGATCCAATCGGCCTGTTCCTCGGTGAGGATCAGCGGCGGGGCAATGCGGATGGTATGCTCGTGGGTCTCCTTGGCGAGGAGGCCGCGGGCCTGCAGCGCCTCGCAGACCCGACGGGCGCCGCCGGCGTCGGCGTGCAGTTCGACGGCCAGCATCAGACCCCGGCCGCGCACCTCCTTGACCTGGGGCGCGCGGATTTCGGCGAGGCGGCCCATCAGGCGCGCGCCGACCCGGGCCGCGTTCTCGACCATGCCCTCCTCGACCAGCACCTTCAGCGCGGCCCGGGCGACCGCGCAGGCCAGCGGGTTGCCGCCGAAAGTGGAGCCGTGCTCACCGGGATGCAGCACGCTCATCACCTCGCTGTTCGAGAGCACGGCCGACACCGGGTAGAAGCCGCCGGAGAGCGCCTTGCCGATCAGGGTGAGGTCGGCCTCGATCCCCTCGTGCGCTTCGGCCAGCAGCTTGCCGGTCCGGCCGAGCCCGGTCTGGATCTCGTCGAGGATCAGGATGACGTTGTGCTGTGTGCACAGCTCGCGGGCCCGCTTCAGGTAGCGGGCGGGCGGGATGATCACGCCGGCCTCTCCCTGGATCGGCTCGACCAGGAAGGCGACGGTGTTCGGCGTGATCGCCGCCTCCAGCGCCGCGGCGTCGCCGAACGGCACGGTCACGAAGCCCGGCGCGAAGGGGCCGAAGCCGCCTCTCGACTGCGGATCGGTCGAGAAGCCGACGATGGCCACGGTGCGGCCGTGGAAGTTGTCGGCGGCGACGATGATCTCGGCCTGGCCGTCGGGCACGCCCTTGACCTCATAGCCCCACTTGCGGGCCACCTTCAGCGCCGTCTCCACCGCCTCGGCGCCCGAGTTCATCGGTAGCACCTTGTGGCTGTTGGTGAGGGCGCAGAGCTCCTCATAGAAGGCGGCCAGCTGATCGTTGCGGAAGGCCCGCGAGGTCAGGGTCAGCCGCCCGGCCTGCTCCACCATGGCGGCCAGGATCTTCGGATGGCAGTGGCCCTGGTTCACGGCGGAATAGGCCGACAGGCAGTCCATATAGCGGCGGCCGTCCACGTCCCAGACGTAGACGCCCTCGCCCCGGGTCAGGACGACGTCGAGCGGCTTGTAGTTCTTGGCGCCGTAGAGGGCCTCGGTCTCGATGTAGCGGTCGGTGAGCGAGCGCTGGAGGGCGATGTCGTTCATGGGGGCGCTCCCTATTCGGCGGCGTGAAGCTGGGCGGAGGGGACCGAGCGGCGGTCGAGGCGCAGGGTCATGCAGTAGGCGGCGCCGCCCGAGAGGATGAACGGGGAGAGGTCGACCTCGGTCAGGGCGTAGCCCTTGGCGCGCAGCTTGGCCCGCAGGCTCTCGGGCGCGCGGGCCATGATGATCCGCGGGCCCAGGTTCACCGCATTGACGCAGAAGGCGGCGGCCTCCTCGTCGCTGGCCTCGATGCGGTCCGCCTCGGCCACATGGGCGCGGATCGTGGCGCGGGCCTCGGGCGTGAAGGCGGGCGGATAGTAGAGCACCTTGCCGCCGGCCAGCGGGCAGAAGCAGGTGTCGAGGTGGTAGAAGCGATCGGTGGCCAGTTCCAGCGGCACGATCTCCTGGCCGAAGGTGCGGCGGACCGCGCTCAGGGCGCCCTGGCTGGAGCGGGGGCCGTAGCCGCACCAGAAGTGGCGGCGGTCGGCGTCCCAGATCGCGTCGCCGGCGCCTTCGTGGAACAGGCCCTCCGGCAGGTCCACGATCTCATCGACCAGGCCCCGGGCTTTCAGGCGCTGGAAGGCGGCGCGGAAGTGCGGCTCCTCGCCCTGGCGTTCGGGGTGGCGGAAGCGGGCCAGCAGCACCTTGCCGTCCAGCACCACGGCGGCGTTGGCGGGGAACACCAGGTCGGGCAGGCCTTTCACCGCGCCGACAGTCTCCACATGGCCCCCGGCGGCCTCAATCGCGGAGCGGAGGGCGGCCGAGGCCGCGCGGGCGGCGGCGGCCTTTTCGTCGGTCCAGGTCTCGGGCCGCATCCAGGGATTGATCCGGTAGCTGACGTCGAAGCAGTCGGGATCGGTCATCAGGAAGAAGGGGCGGTCCATGCGGGTCCTCGAGGCGTTTCCTGCGCCCAAGGTTGACCCTCGTCTCCGCTAGCGAAAAGCAGACAAGCTGATACATTTTGCTGATTAGAATAGCGAAATGCGAACATCGGGTGGCGAAGTGATCGATGACCTGGACCGGCGCCTGATCGCCCTGCTGCGCGCCGACTCGCGGACCCCCGCCGCCGCCCTGGCGAAGTCGCTGAAGGTCTCGCGCGGGACGGTGCAGAACCGGATCGAACGGCTGCTGCGGACCGGGGTGGTGCAGGGCTTCACCATCAAGACCCGCCCCGACGTGGAGGCTGGCCGCGTGCGCGCGGTGATGACCATCGCCATCGAGGGCGAGCGGTCGGGGGCGGTGCTGAAGGCGCTGAAGGGCTTTCCCGAGGTGGCGGCGGTCCACACCACCAACGGCCGCTGGGACCTGGTGGCCGAGCTGGATGTGGAAAGCCTGGCCGCGTTCAGCCACGCCCTGGACCGGATCCGCCAGATCGAGGGCATCGCCTCGACGGAGACGTCGATCCTGCTGGCGACGCAGAAGCTGTGAGGCGGGCCGCTTAGGTCCCGAACAGGCCTACGATCTCGTCCAGCGCGGTCACGATGTGATCCGGCCTGCAGCGGCTGTCCGGAGGCAGGCCGCAGCGGAAAGCATCGCACCATACGGCTGTGAGGCCGAGGCGCTGGGGGGCGGCGACTTCCCATTCCAGGTGGTCGCCGACGATCCACGTCTCGTGCGGCTCGGCGCCCAGGGCGGCCATGGCGTGGCGATAGGCGCGCTCCTCGGGCTTGCCGAAGCCGGCCTCGCCCTCGATCTGGATGTGGTCGAAGTAGGCGGCGAGGTCGAAGCGCTCGATCTTTGCACGCTGGGTCGCGGACGAGCCGTTGGTGACGAGAGCCAGGCGCACGCCGCGCGCCCGCAGCGCCTGGAGCCCTTCGACGGCGCCAGGGAAGCACTGAGTCATCTCCTCGCGGATCGCGGTGAAGCGGGCGGCGAAGGCGTCGGCCACCTCCTGCGGAAGGATTGGCCGGAGGGCGGCGAAGGTCTCCCTCACCACCTGGCGGCGGGCCTCGGCGATGCCGAAGCGGGCCACGCGGTGGCGGGCAGGGTCCGACCAGAAGAGCTCCAGCGCGGTCTCAAGGCGGTCGGCGAGTTCGGCAGGCGCGTGAGGTGCGAGGTCGGCGGCGTGCGCCTGGGCCACCTGCAGCAGCACGGCGGGCCGCTGGCCGGCGGCCAGGATGGTGTCGTCAAGGTCGACGATCATCGCGCGGGGCGGCGTAGTGGGTGGGGGGCTCACGCATCGTGCATGGACGCGAGTGCGGCGCCTGTCCAGGGGGACGGCTTCGGCCCCACGCGGCGGATCGCCATTTGGTGACGCTGCGTCGTTGGACTAAAGCGCGGCGGATGACAGCGCTCAGCACCGATTATTTCAGCTTCACGCCGGCCGGCGCCGGCCGATGGACCACCCAGGCCGGCGTCGAATGGCGCAACCCGAACGGGCCCCTGTGGGGCGGCTATCCCATCGGGCTGTGCATGAGCGTGCTGGAGGCCGAACCCGAGGCGGTGGGCGAACCTGTCGCCATCACCCTGACCTATGCGGCTGCGCTGATCCCCGGGGAGATCGACATCCGTACGCGCCGGCTGCGCCAGGGCGGCTCGATCGGAGTGTGGGAGGTGGAGCTGCGGCCCGCGGGCGCCGAGCAGCCGAGCGTACATGCGATGGTGACCTTGGCGCGGCGGCCCGACACCCCGCCGTTCGCCTTCGCGAAGATGCCCCAGGCGCCCGATCCGGAGACGCTCCCCCAGCCGCAGAGCCCTGGTGGGGCGCTGCACTTCGGGGCGCAGGCGTTCGAGCGGCGGACGGCCGAAGC
This sequence comes from Pseudomonadota bacterium, assembly GCA_046725615.1. Taxonomy (GTDB): domain Bacteria; phylum Pseudomonadota; class Alphaproteobacteria; order Caulobacterales; family Caulobacteraceae; genus Phenylobacterium. The sequence goes on along the minus strand of JBKOYY010000087.1, from coordinate 22,262 downwards.
CTTCCCCATCCGCCCGTCCGACAACGCCAGATCCGTGGCCTGGGTGCGGCCGCGGCGGGGGACCTGGTCGAAGCCGCTCCTGGGAATGCAGACCGACAATTCGCCGCCGCGCGCGTTCTATGCGTTCGGTCACGGCGTGATGACCACGACGATCTCGCTGACCGTCTACCTGCACGGAACGCGCGAAGAGGTGGCGGCGGCGGGCGACGACTATCTGCTGGTCGAGTATGAAGGCCGGGTCGGCGGCGGCGGGACCTCGGACGAGCGGTCGAGTTACTGGCGGCGCGACGGCAAGCTGCTGGCCACGAGCGAACAGCTGGTCTGGTATCGGCCGGTCCCGCGGCAGGTCCCGGAATAGGCAGGCCCCTGCCGGGCCGGTTACCCGGCTTCGGCGGCGGCCCGGGTCGCGGCGTCGCGGTCGCGGGCGATCTCGGCCCGACGGTCACGCTCGGCCTCGCGCCGGATCTCGGCGGCGGCCAGGTCGCGCCAGGCGACGGCGGCCTGGGCGTGGCGTTGACGCAGGTTCTCCAGTGGCGTGGCCGCGGCGGCCTCTTCGGCGCGCTGGGCCTGCTCCAGGTAGTTCTGGGACCGCTTCAGCGGTTCTGACATGGCGGTTCCCTTTCGTGGATCCGGAGAGCTGGACGGGGCCGAGCGCGATGGCGCGGCCCCGACGCAGCGGCGGTCGTTCAGTCCGCGAGCTGGAGCTGGCCGGCCGACATCTTGCCGCTCTTGCGGTCACGCTCGAGTTCGAAGCCGATCTTCTGGCCCTCGGCCAGCGAACCGAGGCCCGCACGCTCGACCGCCGAGATGTGCACGAACACATCCGCGCCGCCGTCTTCCGGCTGGATGAAGCCGAAGCCCTTTTGGCCGTTGAACCACTTCACAGTACCGATTTGCATAGTCGTCGTCCCTTTCGGACACGAATTCTCGCGCCCAAAATGAGCAGCGAGATCAAAATTTCGAGAGGGTCGACGGGGAAGTCCGAAGGATCGAAACTTTTCGCTCCAAAAAGAGCGAGCCGTCCAAAACGAGATTTGACCCCGAAGAAATGGGCCAATTTTGAAGGAATTGCAAGAAATATCTCAGATTATATTTCCGTAGGCATCCGATTGTCCTGATTGCCGGCGCAAGGCGCGCCGCTTCTTGCCTGCGGCCTGCGGCGCCACTCCAGGTTTGGGTCTGTGGTGATTGAACCTCCGGGTGGCTGCGGTATCGTGGCGGGCTGATGGGGGCGCGGCCGAGGCGGGCCGCGGCGTGCGATGGAACTCGAGCGCTTCGTGCTGACGGAGAACCTGCGCCATCTGCGCGAGCGGCTGACGCAGGCGCCGGACGACCTGGGCCGGCAGATCCGGCAGATGATCGTGACCGGCGAGCGGGAGCTGGCGCTGTTCGAGGCCGGCGAGCGCGGCGCGCGCAACAGCTGGGACCGTGACAGCCCGGAGCTCGAGGCCGAGCGGGTGCGCCGGCGCGAATGGTTCCGGCAGGAATACGAGGGCTCGTCCGTGCTGGCGTCTCTGATCGACCCGCGGCCGGGCCTGGCGATCGTGGACGTGAACCCGATCTACGCCGCCGCGACTGGCGTGACGCCCGCAGACATCGCTGGACGGCCGCTGTTCGCCGCCTTTCCCGATCGTGGCGACGATCCGCAGGCCAATGGCGTGGCCAACCTCTACGCCTCGCTGCGGCGGGTGGCCGAGACGGGGGCGTCCGAGACCATGCCGGTGCAGCGGTATGACACCCGCGCGCCCGAGGACGGGGCCTGGGTGGAGCGCTACTGGCGGATCGAGAACAGCGCCCTGCGCGACGGGAGCGGCCGGCTGGTTTACCTGCTGCACCTGGTGGCGGAGGCGGACGGCCCGGATTGAGTGAGCGTTGGCCGAGGCGCGGAATCCGCCCCGGCCTCCGCCGCCTCAACCCGGCTGCGGCGCGGTCCCGCGCGTCTTCCAGAGGGACCAGCCGATCCCGGCGGCCAGCAGGCCCGCGGTGATCGCCAGGGAGACGGGAGCGGGGAACTTCTCCCAGCCCATGGCTTCGGCGAAGAACACCTTGCCGCCGATGAACACGAGCAGGGCGGCCAGCGCCTGCTTCAGGTAGGCGAACCGGGCGACGACCGCGGCCAGCGCGAAGTAGAGCGCCCTGAGCCCCAGGATGGCGAAGATGTTCGACGTGTAGACGATGTAGGGGTCGGTGGTGATCGAGAAGATCGCCGGGACCGAGTCCACGGCGAAGACCACATCGGCCAGTTCCACCATCACCAGGGCCATGAAGAGTGGGGTGGCGAACCACACCAGCTGTCCGGCCTTGCCGGGCTGCTTCACGAAGAAGCGGTGGCCGTGGAAGTCCTTCGTCAGGCGGATATGGCGGGCCAGCCAGCGGTAGACGGGGCTGTCATGCGGGTCCTTGGGCGTGGAGTCCGCGAAGAACATCTTCACGCCCATGACGATCAGGAAGGCGGCGAAGATCCAGAGCACCCAGGCGAAGCTGGCCACCAGCGCGGCGCCGAAGCCGATCATGATCCCGCGCAGAACGATCACGCCCAGAACGCCCCAGAACAGCACGCGGTGCTGATAGGCGCGGGGCACGGCGAAGGCGGCGAAGATCGTCGCGATCACGAACACGTTGTCGAGCGCGAGACTCTTCTCGATGAGGAAGCCGGTGACGTATTCGACGCCGGCCTCGCGTCCCAGCTGGCTCCAGACCCAGGCGCCGAACCCGAGGCCCAGGGCGAGATATCCGCCGGAAAGCAGGAGGCTCTCGCGCACGCCGATCTCGTGCTGGTCGCGATGGAGCACCCCGAGGTCGAGGGCTAGCAGGAGGACGACGAGCCCGGCGAAGGCCAGCCACATCCAGAGCGGCTGGCCGAGCACGGCCGCCGCGAGTAGTTCGGTCATCGGGGATCGCCCTGAGAAAAGGGGAGGCGCGGCGAGGGCCGCGCCTCCTTCAGGAAGGGGGGGCGCGGTGGGGGCGCGTCCCCGCTGGGGGTCAGGCGTGGCTCATGCGCACGGTGATGGGGACGAGGCCGGCCTCGGCCAGGAACAGCTCGTCCTTGACCTGCAGCTTTCGCCGCTTGAGATCCTGGATGACCAGGGCGTCCGCGTTGGGCTTGCGCTGTTCCTCGCGGATCAGCCGGTCCAGCTCACGATGCTGGTTGCGCAGGCGCCAGATACGATGATGGGTCATGTGTGCTCCTCCGAATGGAGGCGCGCCCGGGACCCGGCTGGCTTATGGGGGAGAGAGCTCCGGACCCCAGGCGCACCTGTGCGGTCCGACATCACGATCAACGCTGATCGTCAGAGGGGCCCGGTCCCGCAATCCTGAGATAGGCGCGAGAATCCGGGCCGCAAGGGGGGAGGCGTGCTAATTTCCGCCGCGTTCTTCCACCGCCCGTCGCGCCGCAGCGTCGTAGTAGAACAGAGCCTGATCGGCCGCTTCCGCCGCCCCGTCCCGGCTGTGGCGTTCGTAGGTCGCCCAGTGACCGAAGGCGTTGCGGCAGTGGGCGTCGAGGTCGTTGATCGCCTGATTGTAGCGGAAAGTCCGGAAGTTCTCGTGGGTGTAGCCCGCGCAGGCGCCGTGGCCGGAGAGCCATTCCAGGCGACCATGCTCGGCCATGAGGCGTTCGGCGAGGGTCTGCGGCTTGGGCGGGGCCGGGGCGTCGAGCGGGCCGTAGTCGCCGGCACGGACGCCGGCCTCGATGTCGTCGGCCTGCTTCAGCATCTGGGCCAAGGCGTCGGCCGGCATCCGGTCCTTCAATTTCTCGGCGTTGGCGCGCATCTGCCTGGCCGACTCCAGCATATGCTGCGCCGTGTTCTGGGCCGAGGCCGCCGCCGGCGCGAGAAGCGCGACGGCGAGGGCGAGAAGGGGCAGCAGGCGCATCAGGCGGGTCTCCGTTTGCAGGGTCCGGACCGACATCTACGGCTGGGATTGCGAGTTGGACGAGGGGACGCGCCCGCTCGGCGGGGCCGTCAGGTGACGACGAAGCCCTTGTAGCCGCTGGTCCGGAAGTCCTCGCATGTGGCGCGGTACTGGTTGAGGCCGCCCAGGTAGGCGATCAGCTCGCGTTTTCCCGTCGGCAGCCTGTACCAGGAGTTGCGGTTGCGGCCGATCAGCGTGGGCTCGGAGACCTCGGCGTGGTGCGCCATCCAGGCGGCCTCGGTCTCGGCTGAGGGCTCGATGGCGCGGGCGCCATGCTCGCGGACCCACTCGATGGTGTCGGTGATCCACTGCACCTGCTGGTCCGAGCAGACGGGGATGTTGCAGAGCGCCGAGGCCGGGGCGAAGGGCGCCATGGTCATGAAGAGGTTCGGGAAGCCGTGGACCTGCATGCCGACGGTGGTGGTGACGTCGCGCCGCCACTGGTCGCGGAGCGAGACGCCGCCCCGGCCGCGGATGTCGATGCGGTTGATGGCGCCGATGCCCGCCTCGAACCCCGTTGCATAGACGATGACGTCCAGATCGTGGTGGCCTGAGGCGGTGTTCACCCCGGTCTCGTCGATCGAGACGATGGGATCGGTCCGCAGGTCGACCAGCTCGACGTTGTCGCGGTTGAACGCGTCGAAATAGCCGTTCTCCAGCGGCACCCGGCGGCTGGCGAAGGCGTGGTCCCGGGGTGTCAGTTTGTCTGCGAGCACCGGGTCCTTGACCTTCTCGCGGATCTTGGCGCGCACGAAATCGGAGACGAACTCCGAGGCCTCGGGGTTGTCGCCGGAGTCGGCGAACGAGCCGCCCCACATGCGAAGGTTCCCCTCGCTCCAGATCCGCTCCAGGTGGGCGGTGCGCTCGGCCGGGGTGAGGTCGGCGTAGTTCGGCGGCGCGCTGTCGTAGACGAAGCCACCCTCGGACTGCCTGACCCGGGCGAGCAGGTCGGGGTAGTCGGCCCGCATCTGCGCGAGATCGCCCTCGCTGATCGGGTCGTTACGCATGGAGATCGCGTAGTTGGGCGTGCGCTGGAAGACCACCAGATGCCCGACCTGCGGCGCGATGGTCTGGATCACCTGGATGCCGGTCGCGGCGGTGCCGATCACGCCGACGCGTTTCCCCTTCATGTCGACGCCTTCGCGGGGCCAGCGGCTGGTGTGGCAGCTCACGCCCTTGAAACGGTCGGCGCCCTCGAACGGCGGCTTGGCGGCCACCGAGAGGCCGCCGGTGTTGAGCACGAGGAACTGGGCGCTGACCCGGTCGCCCTTGTCAGTCGTCACCAGCCAGCGGCCGGACGCCTCGTCGAAGTGCGCCGCGGTGACGAGGGCGCCGAAGGTGATGTGGCGCTTGAGGTCGAACTTGTCGCAGACGCGGTTGAGGTAGGTCTCGATGTCGGCCTGGCCGGGGAAGCGCTCCTTCCAGTCTGCCTCGTCCCAGAGCTCCTTGGAGAACCAGTACTGGTAGAAGGGGAAGTGGGAGTCGCAGCGCGCGCCGGGATAGCGGTTCCAGTACCAGACCCCGCCGACGCCCTCGCCGGCCTCGAACGCCCGCACCGTCAGGCCGCGCCGCACCAGCGAGTAGAGCTGGTAGATGCCGTTGAGCCCGGCCCCCACGACCACGGCGTCCACCGTTTCGAGCGCCGTCTGCGGCTGACCTTCACCCATCGCTGCCTCCCGTTCTTCGTTGCTTGGGCCTGTTGTAGGGCAGTTGCCGCAACGTCTGGAACCATACTGCGGCGGCCTCGTTTTGCGGCGGAGCTCACACTCATCACGAGGACTTTACCCATGAAACTTCGCGCTCTGACCGTCGCTTCCGCCAGCCTGCTGGCCCTCTCGCTCGCCGCCTGCAACAGCCCGCAGGACAAGGCCGCCGAGGCCAAGGCCGACGCACTGGAAGCCCAGGCCGCCGCTGCGCCGACCGAGTCCCAGGAGAAGGCGCTGAACGCCCAGGCCGACGCCGTCGAGCAACAGGCCGGCAACGCCGACGGCGGCGCCACCACTGCCAACACCCCGGACACCAGCCCGTCAAAGTAAGAGCGCGCCGCGTTCAAGCCCTCGGGCTGAAGGAAAGGCCGCCGGACATCCGGCGGCCTTTTCTGCGTCGACCGTTTGACAGCCCAGTACGGCAATGTAACGGTGTTATGTCGGGGGACGCCAGGGAGTGTGGGGCTATGACCATTTCCAAGACGATCCTCTGCGGACTCGCGGCGGCGACCCTGTTTGGCGCCGGCGCCGGCCAGGCTGCCACGCTCGGCGCCTTCCAGTTTGACGACGCGAAGTTCGGCAATACGCTGATCGAAAGCGATGGCGGCGCATTCTCTGCCAGCAACTGGCTGAACGTCGTCAACGGCAACCCAGGCAATCCCGGTTACCTGACCGGCGCGAATTTCGACACCGGCATCGCCAACATCGGTTTCGGCGGCGCGGCGACCTACACGATCGGTTACACCACCGGGATCGGGAACGGCGCAGGCGCGGACCTCGGTATCGTCACCGCGCGCTTCTCGTTCAGCGACACCGTCAACATCGCCTTCTCGACCGATGGCGTGAACTTCTCGGCCACCCAGGCTCTAGGGCCGGGCCTGGCCGTCGCGACCGGGGTGAACCGGAACTATTTCTACGGCGGCGGGGGGCCGTTCGGTTCCGAACTCTACGTCACCTCGGTCGATCTCAGCAGCTTCGGCTTCAACGCCGGCGACACCATCGTCGCGGCGCGGGTCACGGGCAGTCCCGAGCTCGACCTGATCCGGGTAGCCGGCTTCGGTGAATCGGGCGCCATCCCCGAGCCGGGGACCTGGGCGCTGATGATCCTGGGCTTCGGTCTGGCCGGCGGGGCGGTGCGCCGCCGTCGGGCCGTCCTGACCTGACGGGAAACGGCGGCGGATCGGCGCCCGCTCAGGCGATGGCGTCGATCTGGTCGTCGATCTCGCGCCTGATGCGGGCGAGGCGGGCGGCCTCAAGGCCGCTCCAGCCCATGGCGCGCAGGGCCACCGGCCGGACGACGCTGAACGCCATCAACCCGGAGATCAGGGTCAGGGCGCGCAGGCGTGCGCCCTCGCCAGCCTCCGCCTCGTCGCGCGCGCGGGCGACGAGGGCGGTGGTGAGCTCGATCCCCGGCGCCCAGAGATGGGCGTAGAGCATGTCGAACGCGGGGCCCTGGTCGGCCATTTCGCGCAGGGCGAAGGCGGTCCAGACCCCGGCGTCGCCGCCAGCCATGAGCTGTTCGGCCAGCGCCCCGATCACCGCCTTGAGGTGATGGCGCGCCTCGGCGGGGGACAGGCTCCCCGCGAGGGCCTCGGCCGCCGCCGAGGCCGGCCCGCGCATACGCTCCTGGTAACGCCGGGCGATCTCGTTGGCGCAGGCCAGGTAGAGACCCTGCTTGCCTCCAAAGTAGTACTTGAGCGCCGGCAGATTGACCCCGGCCGCTTCGGCGATGCCACGGGTCGTGGCGGCCTTGAAACCGTACTCGGCGAACGCCCGGGTCGCGGCCGCCAGGATGCGCCGGCGGGCGGCCTCGCCGCGCGTGACGCCGGCGGCGGGGTCGGTCTGGAAAGCGCCGGGCGGCGAAGCGGTCGTCATCGGTGTTGCTTCTGCGCGAAGAGAGGTCTTGCGACAAACTGTATCGAGCGATACGCATCGCAACTCTATCAACTGATACAGTTGACCGCACCGGAGGCGCCGCCATGACCGACATCGCGTCCTACATGGGCTGGAAGGTGGACTTCGCTGCGCCCGCGGGAGAGCCAGCCTACCTCGATCCGGGCTCGGTGCAGTGGCGGGTGTTCAAGAACCCGATCGCGCTCGGGGTCGGCGGCGTGGCCGCAGTGCTGCTGGAGTTCGCCGACCCGCGCATCCGCTCGGGCGTATGGGATCACTCCACCTACAAGGCCGATCCCATCGGGCGCTCGAAGCGGACCGGCGTGGCGGCGATGGTCGGGGTCTACGGGCCGCAGAGCGCCGCGAGGCGGGTGATCCAGGGGGTCACCAACATGCACGCCCAGGTCGGCGGCCTGACGCCCGGCGGCCGCGCCTACCAGGCGCTGGACGTGGAGCTTCTGGACTGGGTGAGCGCGACGGCGGCCTACGGCTTCCTGACCGCCTACGACCGCTTCGTGCAGCCGCTGAGCCAAGCCGAGAAGGACGCCTTCTATCGGGAGGGCGAGGCGATCGCGCGGCTGTACGGGGTACAGACCCCGATCCACTCCGCGGACGACTTCATGGCGATGATGGACCGGCTGGCGCCCGGATTCGAGCCGCATCCGATCGTGCGCGAGTTCCTGGACATCATTGCCTCGGGCAAGGCGGCGCCCGGCGTGCCGCGGCCCTTCCACAGGGCGCTGGCGCGGGCGGCGGTGTCGATCCTGCCGCCGAAGGTGCGTCAGACGCTCGAGCTGGGCCGAGAGTTCGACCTCAAGGCGTCGGACCGGATCGCGCTGAAACTGGCCGGCGCGCTGGCGGAGCGCGTGGCGATCCCGAATTCGCCGCCGTGCCAGGCCTCGGTGCGCCTGGGCCTGCCGCACGACTTCCTCTACCGCAGCCGCGCCGAACAGCGCCGGCTGCTGGAGCGGCGGGCGGTCCCGGCGACGCAGGCCGCCGCAGCCTGACGCAGACTCTCTAGGCCGCTCGGCGGGCGCGGAGCAGTTCGCTATCCAGCAGGTGGACGTCCACGGGCTTCCGCACCCGCGGCCACTGGTCGTAGGCGGTGTGGGTCTCGAGCTGTTCGTAGCCCGAACAGAAGACGAAGGGGACGCGGTTCTCCTTGAGCCACTCTGCCAGCGGATAGACCAGCTCACCGCTGAGGTTCACGTCGAGCACCGCCGCGTCGGGCAAGGAGTCCGCCATCAGGCGGCGGGCCTCCTCGATGGTGGTGGCGGGACCGACGATGTCCCAGCCCAGCCCGGCAAGGTCCTTGGCGAGCGCCATGGCGATCAGCGTCTCGTCCTCCACGACGATCAGCTTGCCGCGCCGGGACAGGCGCGCCTCGTCCAGCGCCCGGACGATCGCGGCGCTGGAAGGCGGTGGCGAGAGCTCGGCCTTATACGCGGCGGCCGGAAGGGTGGCCACGAGCTGCATCCCGCCGACGGGCCAGTCGATGTCGAGCGCGCCGTTGAGCTGCCGGGTGACAACTTCGCGGATCAGGGTGGAGCCGAAGCCGCCGGACTGCGGCGCCTGTACCGGAGGCCCGCGCCGCTCGGTCCAGCTCAGTTCGAGCTCGCCGCCCCGCAGCACCGACCAGGCGACCGCCACGCGGCCGGTCTCGACCGACAGCGCGCCGTATTTCACCGCATTGGTGGCCAGCTCGTGCGTGAGAAGCCCGAGCGGCTGCACGGCGCTGGGCCGCAGCGCCACCCGCGGGCCGGTGATGGTGACCTGGCCGTGGCGGCCGTAGGCGGAGGTCTCGTCGGCGATGATCTGCTCGAGGTCGCCGCCCTGCCAGCGGTTCTGGGCGAGCAGCGAATGGGCGCGCCCGAGGGCGGAGATGCGCCCGCGCACCGCCTCGATGAAGTCCTCCTTGGTGGCAGCGCGGGTCAGGGAGACCACGGCCTGGACGACGGCCAGGGCGTTCTTCGCGCGGTGGTCCACCTCGCGGGCCAGCAGCTCGCGCGCCTGTTCGCTGGCCTGGCGCTCGGTGATGTCGCGCAGGATGACGGTGCCCAGCCGCGCGCCGCCGACTCGGACGTGCGAGATCGAGGCCTCGACCGGGAATTCCTCGCCGTTGGCGCGGATGCCGCTTACCGCGCCCAGTGCGCCCATGCGCCGGTTGGTCGCCCCCCGCTCCCGGAAGCGGTCGATGTGGTCGGCGTGGCCGGCCCGGAAGCGGTCGGGGATGAAGCGCTCGATTGGCGTGCCGATGGCGTCCGCCGCCGCAACGCCAAACATGGCTTCGGCGGCGGGGTTGAACACCAGGATGCGGTGCTGCTCGTCGATGGTGATGAGCGCGTCCATGGCCGACTCGACGATCGCCTCCATCCGGCGGCGGCTCTCGATCACCGCCTCGTCGGCGGCGCGGCGCTCGGTGATGTCGCGCAGGATGACAGTGGCCAGGCGTTCGTCGCCGATCTGGACCTGCGAGATCGAGGCCTCGATCGGGAATTCCTCGCCGTTGGCCCGCACGCCGCTGATGGCGCCCAGGGAGCCCATCTGGCGGGTGGTGTCGCCGGTCTCGATGAAGCGGCGGATGTGGGCGGCGTGGACCTTGCGATGCCGCTCCGGGACCAGGCTCGAGATCGGCTGGCCGAGCGCCTCGGTCGCCGTCAGGCCGAACATGCGCTCGGCGGCGGGATTGAACACCACGATCCTCTGCCGGTCGTCGACCGTGATGATGGCGTCCATGGCGGAGCCGAGGATTCCCTCGAGCCGCTGCATCGTCTGAAGCGCGTCGCTGGACGAACGCAGCGTGTGGGAACGGTCGGCCATACCCAGCCTTTCACAGACTCCGGAAGCCACTATTCGACGGCATTCCGATTTACACAACCAGCCGATGAGCGCGGGTGAAGCGGTGGCGGAGCGGTCCGGAACGCCGGCGACGGTGGAGCGACGAGCGCGGGCGCGCTAAACCTCGCGCATGAACGCGCCCTTCAAGACCGACACCCTGCCCACCTGGCGGCTGGACGACCTGTACGCCGACCGCGAGGATCCCCGCATCGCCGCCGACATGGCCGAGGCGGAGCGGCTGAACGGCGAGCTCGCGAAGCTTGAGGGCGCCTTCGTCGCGGCGCGTGACGAGCCGGCGAAGCTGGGCGAACTGATCGACCGCGCCATCGACCTCTATGAGCAGGCCACCAACGCCATGTGGGCGGTCGGCGCCTTCGCCGGACTGTCGGCCTCCGTAGCGCGGGACGATCCAGCCTGGTCGAAGTTCGAGGCGAACCTGCGGGCCCGGACCGCGCAGATCGCCTCGCTGAGCCTGTTCTTCACCCTGGAGCTGAACCAGCTTGAGGACGCCGAGCTGGAGGCCGCGCTGGCGGCGCACCCGGCCGCGCAGCGCTGGCGGCCGTGGCTGCGGCGGGTGCGCGCGGGGCGGCCGCACGAGCTGTCGGCCGACCTCGAGAAGCTGCTGCTGGACAAGGCGCCGGCGGTGGCCAACTGGGCGAGGCTGTCGGACGAGACCCTGGCGAAGCTGTCGGCCAAGGTGGGACGCGAGACCCTGACCCTGTCCGAGCTCTTGAACCGCATGTCGGACCCCGACGGGGCGCGCCGCAAGCAGGCGGCCGCCGCGCTCGCCAAGGCGCTGGAGGAGCGGACCCCGACGCTGGCGCTGTGCCTCAACACCCTGGCCTTCGAGAAGCAGGTGGAGGATCGCTGGCGCAAGTACGCCAGTCCCGCCGCAGGCCGCCACCTGGCCAATGAAGTCGACGCCGAAGCGGTGGAGGCGCTGGAGGCGGCCGTCGTCGAGGGCTACGAGACCGTCAGCCACCGCTACTACGCGCTGAAGGCGCGGGCGATGGGGAAGACCTGCCTGGACCACTGGGACCGCAACGCGCCGCTCGATACCGCCGCGCCGCGCACCTACAGCTGGGACGAGGCGCGGGGCATGGTGCTGGAAAGCTTCCAGGCGCTGGCGCCGAAGTTCGCCGACACCGCGCAGACCTTCTTCAACCAGCCGTGGATCGACGCGCGGCCCAGGCCTGGGAAGCAGTCGGGCGCCTATTCGCACTCGGTCACCGCCGAGAAGCACCCCTATGTCTTCATGAACTACATGGGCGAGCGGCGCGACGTGCTGACCCTGGCGCACGAGCTGGGCCACGCGGTGCACCAGACCCTGTGCCGGCCGCTGGGCACCCTGCTGGCCGACACGCCGCTGACCCTGGCCGAGACGGCCTCGATCTTCGGCGAGGGGCTGGTGTTCGAGAAACTCCTGGCCGAGGCCACGCCCGCCGAGCGCCGCGGGCTGCTGGCGGGGAAGATCGAGGATGGGATCAACACGGTGGTGCGCCAGATCGCCTTCCACCGGTTCGAGACCAAGTTCCACGCCGCCCGGGCCGAGGGCGAGCTCTCGTCCGAGGAGATCGGCAGCCTGTGGCTCGAGGTGATGGCCGAGAGCCTGGGGCCGGCGATCCGGTTCGACGAGGGCTATCGCCACTACTGGGCCTACATCAGCCACTTCGTGCACGCGCCGTTCTACGTCTACGCCTACGCCTTCGGAGACCTGCTGGTGCGGGCGCTGATGGAGAAGCGGCGGGAGGACCCGGCCGGGTTCGCGCCGGTCTACGAGCAGCTGCTGGCTGCGGGCGGGACGAAGACCTACGTCGAGGCCCTGGCGCCGTTCGGCCTGGACCCGCGGAAGAAGGAATTCTGGGCGGCGGGCGTGCGGCAGCTGGAGCGGTTGGTGGACGAGTTCGACGCCCTCATTCCCTGAAACCGCTTTGCTGACCTTGCGATAGTCCGCCCATCCTGCCGACAAGACAGAACCGGCAGGGAGGACAGGCGTGGACCGCTACGACCTGATCATCGTCGGCGGCGGCATCGGCGGATCGGCCCTGGCCACGGTGATGGCGAGGACCGGCGCGCGCGTGCTGCTGCTGGAGCAGTCCGAGGCGTTCCAGGACCGGGTCCGCGGCGAGTGGATAGCGCCCTGGGGCGTGACCGAAGTGAAGCGTCTGGGCCTCTACGACCTGCTGGCCGGCGCCGGCGGACACCATATCACCCGCCACGTGACCTACGACGAGACGCGCTCGCCCGAGGCGTCCGAGGCGCGGACCCTGCCGTTGGGAATCTTTGCGCCCGACGTGGCCGGGCCGCTGGCGATCGGCCATCCGCACCACTGCCAGACCCTGTTCGACGCGGCGCAGGCGGCGGGCGCCGACGCGCGGCGCAATGTGCAGGTGACGGCGATCTCGGTGGGGTCGGAGCCGGCCGTGAGCTTCACCGACGAGACCGGGGCGCACGAGGCGCGGGCGCGGATGATCGTCGGCGCGGACGGCCGCACCTCGCAGGTCCGCGAGGCCTGCGGGATCATCCTGCATCAGGACAAGCCGCACCACTGGTTCGCCGGATTGCTGGTGGAGGACGCCGCGGGGTGGCCATCCGACCTGCAGGGCATCGGCACCGAGGGCGACTTCGCCTACCTGGCGTTCCCGCAGGGCGGCGGTCGCGTGCGGGTCTACGGCGGCTATGCGCTCGACCAGGCGCAGCGGTTCAAGGGGCCCCAGGGGGCGCAGCGCTTCCTCGACGCCTTTCGCATGGAATCGAGCCCGCTCAACGCCCACCTGGCCGCGGGACGGCCCGCGGGGCCGCTGTTCAGCTATTTCAACGCCGACTCCTGGACCGACGAGCCTTTCGTGGAGGGCGCGGTGCTGGTGGGCGATTCCGCCGGCTGGAACGACCCGATCTCGGGGCTGGGCCTGTCCATCACTTACCGCGATGTGCGGATCGTCAGCGAGCTCCTGAAGGGCTCGGACGACTGGGGGCCGGCGCTGCTGGCGCCCTACGCGGAGGAGCGGGCCGAGCGGATGCGCCGCCTTCGATTCGCGGCGGCGATCACGGCGAAACTGGACATGGAGTTCGGGCCCGCGGCGGCCGAACGGCGGCGGCGCTATCACGAGCGCGCGTCGGCAGACCCGTCGGTCGGGCTGCACGGCCTGGCGGTCATGGCCGGGCCCGAGGCGGCGCCGGCGGAATTCTTCACGCCCGAGGGCTGGGCCCACGCCCTCGGCGAAACAGGAGCGGCGGCATGAGCCCTGAGGAGAAGGCGGCGTTCAACGCCGACTGGCTGGCGGCCTGGACGGCCAAGGACGTGGCGAAGCTGCTGACGTTCTACGCCGAGGACTGCGTCTACATGGACCCGCAGACGGCCGGCGGGCTGAAGGGGCGCGCGGCGCTGGGAGCCTACCTCACCCAGCTTTTCGCGGCGACGCCGCCGATGACCTACACGCCGGACGAGATCTGGCCGACGGCGGACGGATTCTGCGGCCGCTGGTACTGCGAGATCGGCGGCGGGGCCGGACGGCTGCGCGGCTTCGATCTCGTGGTCCTGCGCGGGCGCGAGATCGCGCTGAACGAAGTCTACACGCACCAGATCCCGGCATGACGAAACCGATCCCGGAGGCGCCCGACCTGCGCGCCCCACAAGACATCGACGCCGCTTGGCTGACCGGGCTCCTGCAGGGGGCCGGCGTCGACGCCTTGGTCGACAGCTTCACCGCCAAGCCGGTGGGATCGGGCCAGATCGGCGACAGCGTGCGCTTCGCGCTGACCTACGCCCGCGCCGCCGAGGGCGCCCCAGCCTCGATCGTCGGCAAATTCCCGTCGGCGGACCCGGACAGCTTCAACACCGGGGTGATGCTGGGCAACTACGTGCGCGAGGTGAAGTTCTATCGGCAGCTCGCGCCGACCGCCCTGGTTTCGACGCCCTACTGCTACGGGACGGCCCTGGACGAGGCCAGCGGCCGCTTCGTGCTGATGATGGAGGACCTGGCCCCGGCCGAGCAGGGCGACCAGCTCAAGGGCGTCAGCCTGGAGCAGGCGCGGCTGGTCGTGGACGAGGCGGCCAAGCTGCACGGCTCGCACTGGGGCGACGAGGCGATCGAGGAGCTGGCCTGGGTGTCGGGCACGCGCGCTGCGCCGGCCGGAGCGGCGACGCCCGAGATGGTGGCGGGCCTGTGGATGGCCTTCCGAGACCGCTATGGCGCCCGACTGAAGCCCGAATGGATCGAGGTGGGCGAACGGCTGAGCACCCGGTTCGGCGCCTTTTCGCAGCGGGGCGAGGGACCGCGCTGCCTCACCCACAACGACTTCCGGCCAGACAACATGATGTTCGCCACGTCGGCGCGCGGAAAGCCGGTGACGGTTCTGGACTGGCAGTCGGTGTCGTTCGGCACGGGCGCGGTGGACGTGGGCTATTTCCTGGCCGGGGCGCTGACGCCCGACCAGCGGCGCGCGGCCGAGCCCGAGCTGCTGGCTCGCTACCTGAACGGCCTGAAGGCCGTTGGCGTGTCGGGCTACGGTATGGACGGCCTGAAGCGCGACTATGCGGGCGGCGGCCTGCTGCTGTTCCTCACGGCCTTCTTCGCCGCGATGGTGGTGAAGCGGACCGCCCGCGGCGACGACATGTTCATCCAGATGCTGGGGTCGGGCGCCCAGCACGCCATCGACCACGACGCGCTCGACGTCCTGGTCTGAGGACGGGATGACGCCCTGCCGCCCCACCGGCAGGGCGTCGCCGGGCCTCAGGCCGCCGCCTGGAGGGCGGGGCGCAGGACCCGGCTGGTGCGGCCGTCGATGGCGACCGGCACGTCCCCGGCGATAGTGACCCGTCGCATCACGCGGCGTTGGTCGCCATAGTCGTCCACCGCGTAGTGCTGGGTGGCGCGGTTGTCCCAGATGGCCACGTCGCCCTCGCGCCAGCGCCAGCGGACTGTGTTCTCCAGCCGGATGACGTGGTCTTGGAGCAGGCGCAGCAGCACCTGACTGTCGCTGGCGGAGAGGCCGACGAACCTCTTGATGAAGTGGCCGAGCAGCAGGGTGCGTTCGCCCGTTACAGGGTGGACGCGCACCACCGGGTGCTCGGTCTCGTAGACGGTGGAGGCGAAGACCTCCTTGTGCCGCTGGAGCCGCTCCTGGTCGACGCTGGCGCGGGTGGCGGCGTAGTCGTAGTCGTTGGTGTGCAGGGCCCAGAGGTTGTCGACGAGGTCCTTCAGCGGCTCGGGCAGTCGGGCGTAGGCGAGGGTGGTGTCGGCCCAGGTGGTGTCCCCGCCGCTGGCCGGGCTGACGACCGCGCGCAGGACCGAGGCGGCGGGGTAGGCGTCCACGAAGGTGACGTCAGTGTGCCAGGACGAGGCGCGGCCCCCATGCAGGCTGTCGAGCTCAAGCAGGTAGGACGAGCCCTCGCGCACCGGCACGGTCGGGTGGGCGACGGGACTGCCGAGGCGGGCGGCGAAGGCCTCCTGGCTGGCGTCGTCCAGGTGCTGCTGGTCGCGGAAGAACAGCACCTTGTGCCGGTAGAGGGCGTCGAGGATGGCCGCGGTCTGGTCCTCGTTGAGGTCGGCGCCGAGTCTGAAGCCGCGGACTTCGGCGCCGAGCGCGCCGCCGACCGGGGCGATGTCGAGCTGGGTGGTGTGGAAGAGGTATCCGTCTGCGCTCATGGGAGGGCTCCTTTGATCTGAGCGGGGGCTATTCGGCGGCGGCGGGGATGGCGCCGGGCGCGGAATGGGACTGGTCGCGGGCGGCGAGGCCGTCGCGGATTTGGCGGTGGCGGGCCTCGTCCAGCGGAAAGCGGGCGACGAGGGCGGCGGAGGCGAGGTGGGCGAGGGCCGGCCCGAGGGCGAAGACCCACTTCAGCGCCTCCAGCGTCTGGGGGGCGTTGGCCCGTCCGGGCTGGAACCCGAGGACCGACACCAGCGGCAGGGCGAGGCCCACGGCCACGGCGGGGCCGGCCTTTCCGGCGAGGCTGAACACCGAGAAGAAGAGGCCGGTGCGCTCCTCGCCCGTCTCCAGGCGCTGTTTGTCGGCGATGTCGGCGACGATCGCCCGGAGCATCAGGTTGCCCGACCCCTGGGCCAGGCCCTGGGCGATGGTCAGGGCGACCAGCAGGGCCAGCTCGCCGGAGGCGACGAACAGCAGGCCGAGGTTGATGGCCACCTGGGCCAGCTCGCCGGCGACCACGGCCCGGTGCTTTCCGAGCCGGTAGCCCACTCGCAGCCAGATAGGACCGGCGAAGACCCCGAACACGAACTGCAGCAGGAAGAGGCCGGCGGCGAGGTCGGGGCGCCCGACGTAGGCCGAGACGAAGAAGACGAACAGCGAACCGCGCACAGACTGGCCGAGGGTGACCGTGAAGTCGGACGCCAGCACCCTGAGCAGCAGCGGCTCGCGGGCGAGTTCGGCGAATGCGCGGCGCAGCAGGGGCCGCTCGGCCGGCCGGGCGGGAAGCGGCGGCTCGGCCACGCACGCCAGCGCCGCGATCACGGCGGGGATCAGGGCCGCGACCACGAAGCCGCCCATCAGCGCCGTCTTGAGGCCCGCGGCGGCGGTCTCGCCGGCCTGGTAGGCGATGCGGTCCAGCGCGGCGGGCAGGACCAGGACAGTCAGCAGACCAAGGGCGCCGGCCACGTGGGCGTAGGTCTGAACCCGGCTGCGCTGGTGGTACTGGGCCGCCAGCTCCCCGCCCCACGCCGAGAGCGGAATCTGGATCATCGTCCAGCCCAGGTAGAAGACGAAGAGCCACGCCGAGAGCCAGGCGGCCCCCGGCGTGACGCCGAAGACCCCCGGCGCGAAGACGGCGGCGGCGGCGAGGGCAAAGATGGGCGTCCCCGCCGCGATCCACGGTTTGCGGCGTCCGAAACGGGTGCGCGTGCGGTCCGAAAGGATGCCGATCAGCGGATCGTTCACTGCGTCCCACAGGCGCGAGAGCATGAAGATCGCGCCGACCAGCGGCAGGCCGAGCCCCAGCTCGGTGGCGTAGTAGGGCGGCAGGTAGACGCTGAGCGGCAGCCCCGCCGCGGCCAGGGCGAGGCCCGGGCTGGCGAAGGCCGTCAGCCGCCAGCCGGACGGGCCGAGGGTGAGCCGGAACGGGCGGGCCATGTCAGTACCAGGCCCTGAGGGTGACGCCGACGGTGCGTGGGTCGCCCGGGTTGCCGTACAGCGCTCCCGAATTGCCGACGTGGCCCGAGACGTACTGGAAGTATTTCTCGTCGGTGGCGTTCTTCACCCAGGCGAAGGCCTCCCAGCGATCGTCGGCCCGGAAGCCGGCGCGCAGGTTCAGGAGCCCGTAGGCGGGGATGCGCGAATAGGCGCTGTCCGAGGCGTTGGAATAGAAGCCCGACCGCCAATTCCAGTCTGCGCCGGCGTAGGCCTCGCCCGACAGGCCAAGCAGGCGGGCCGGGCGGCGGTATTCGGCGCCGGCCGAGACCACGTACTTCGACACGCCCGGCAAGGGGCGGCCCGACAGGTCGCAGGCCCGGGTGACGGCGCCGATGAGTTCCAGCGGGCAGGGGCCGTTGGCGTAGGAGAGGTACTCGGCTTCGGTCCAGGCGCCGGACGCGTAGGCCGAGAAGCCTCCGATTGGCGCCAGCCGGGTGTCGATCTCGACCCCGCGCGAGCGGACCTTGTCGATGTTGTCGAGGAACTGGCGCAGCGCCCCGCCCGCCGTGTCGACGACGTTGGCCTGGTAGTCGCGGGTCTCGCTCCAGAACGCGGCGACGTTGAACACGAGGCGTCGGTCGAAGAGCTGACTCTTGAGGCCCAGTTCCCAGGCGTCGGTCTTCTCGGGCGCGATGACGGCGCGGGCCAGCACCGGCGCGCCGGCCGCGTCTACCGGCAGGCCCGACAGGTTCAGGCCCCCCGACTTGTAGCCGCGGGCGTAGTTTCCATAGACCAGCAGGTCCGGGGTGTGCTGCCAGGCGACGTTGAGCTGCCCGGAGAGGCGCCCGTCGCTGTCGTCGGCGGCATAGGCCTGGGGCCGGGCGACCGCCAGCTTCAGGGCGGCGAGGGTCGGAGTCGTGGCCGGCAGGCCGCCCGACACCACCTGAACGTAGGCGGCCTTCTTGTCCTCCTGGGTGAAGCGCAGGCCGGGCGTGATCGAGAGGCGCTCGGTGGCGCGCCAGGTGAGCTGGCCGAAGGCGGCGTAGCTCTTGGTCGTGGAACTGGCCCCGAAATCGCCGCGATAGCCGTTGAGTAGCGCTGCCGGCGCCGTGGGACCGAGCAGCCAGTAGGCGGAGTTGGCGCCATAGACCTGATGGCCGCGGGCGTCGATCGCCTGGCGGAAGCCGTAGACGCCGACGATCCACGAGAGGTCGCGGTCGCCGTTCGAGGCCAGCCGCAGCTCCTGGCTGTACTGATCCTGCTGGTCGGCGTTGATGCTCTTGTCGAGGATCGACAGGCGGCTGAAGTCGGCGTCGTTGGCCGGGTCCCAGTCCCAGAACCGCCAGGCGGTGACCGAGGTCAGTGTGGCGAAGCCTAAGTCCCAGTCGACGACCGCCGAAAGGCCGCCCAGGGTCTGGTTGGCGTGAGCCTCGTCGTTGATGTCGGTGAGGCGGTCGAACGGATCGCGGCTCGGCGGGGCGTAGCCGAGCCCGGCGGCGAGGGCCGGGTACTGGACGGCCGCCGCCTTCAGCGTCGGTCCGTAGCCGGCGTAGACGAGGACGCAGCAGTCGGTCTCCTGCCGGTTCCAGTCGGCCACCAACCGCACCGAAAGGTCGTCAGTCGGCTTGAACAGGAGCTGGCCGCGCACGGCCGCATTGCCGAGGTCGTTGAAGCTGCGGCCGGTGAGGACGTTCTTCACCAGGCCGTCGCGGCGGGTGGCGGCGGCGGAGAGGCGGAAGGCGACCGTGTCGCTCACCGGTCCTGAGACCGAGGCCTTGCCCTGGACGAACCGGTATTCGCCGTACGACAGCTCCAGCCGGCCCTCGGGCGTGAAGGTGGGCAGTCGGGTGGTGACGCTGATGGCGCCGGCGGTAGTGTTCTTGCCGAACAGCGTGCCCTGCGGCCCGCGCAGGATCTCGATGCGCTCGACGTCCGACAGGTCGAACGTCGCGGTGGCCGGGCGGCTGTAATAGACCTGATCGATATAGACCCCGACGCCGGCCTCCAGGCCGTCGTTGGCGAGGCCGAGGTTGTTGCCGAGGCCGCGGATGTTGACCGTCGTGTTCCGGGGGTTGAACGAGCCGAGGTAGAGGCTGGGCGCGAGCTGCACGGCCTGGGCGAGGTTGTACGTCCCGGTCTTCTCCAGGGTCTCGCCGCCGAGGACGGATAGCGCGATCGGCACCTCCTGGGCGGTCTCGACCCGGCGGCGGGCGGTGACGACGAGACCGTCCACCTCGGCGACCGCCGCGCCATCGCCGTCGGCGCCCGCGTCAGCGACGGCTCCGGGTTCGGCAGCGGTCGCTGCTCCAGTCAGGAGCGCTAAGGCGGCAGCGCCGGTTATAAATAGTTTTACTGAAGGCAAAATTACCCCCTTCGCCGTTGGAAAGGTGACGGCGATGCGTGCGGATCTGATGTGGATGGGACGCCTGCAGGCGTCAGCGATGCGGTCGACAGGGACTTGGCAGGGCGGCGAAACACATGATCGGCGTCGGCTCCTGCACTAGGAGATGGCGGCCGGAAGCGACCGTCGGCTCGCCGATCGTGCGCGGGCCGGGGAAGGACGACCCGCGCACGCCGGCTGCGGCGCTCCGAAAGGGAGGAGAAGCGCCACGCCAAAAACCTATCGATTCTGTAGGATTTAAGTCGAGATAGAAAATCTATCGACGGATGCGGCTATTCCTGCGATCGGTCCCTCTGCCTGCCGGCGGTGCAGGCGCCGCGCGCGCCGCTGCGGCATCTGTCCATACCGGACTTCCCATCGTAGGCTTCGCCGTGCGTCGCTTGGTGGGGGCGTTGTTGAGGCTGAGAGCAGCCAGTTCGAGCGAGGCGCGTCCATGACCGCCTCGGCGCCGCTTCGGCCGGCGTTTCCGGCCGCGACCCGGGGGGCGGCCGACAGCGGCCGCGTGCTGTTCTGGCGGCTGATCTCGATCTACCTGGCCGCGACGGTGACGGCGGTGACGGTTTCGATGGGCCTGGGCCTGCTGGGCCTGGAGTTCACGCCGCGCCAGTGGCTGCTGTTCTGGGCCTGCGTGCCGATGGCCACGGTCTTCTTCACGTCGCTGGACGTGCTGGTGATCCGGAGCCACCTGGCGCCGCTCGCGCCGGTGCTGAGCGCCCTCGACCGGCGCGAGCGGCCGGCCGACGCGGCGATCGCGACGGCGGCGGTGCGGGCGCTGAACCTGCCGCAGATGTCGGCCGTGCGGGTGACCGTCCTGCACGGGCCGATGGCGACGCTGTCCCTGGTGGCGGCGATCTATGTGATCAACACGTTCTTCGCCGGCGGCATCGCCATGTGGCAGTTCGTCGGACTGGCGGTCCTGATCCTGGTGTTCGCCTCGCCGGCCCACGCGATCTTCGAATACTTCGCCGTCAGCCGGGCGATCGAGCCGGTGGTCAAACGCCTTTCCACCGAGCTTGGCGGCCTGATCCCGGCCGAGCAGCAGGCAGCGCTGATCTCCGTGCCTCTGCGCAACAAGCTGCTGTTCCTGGCGGTGTTCGTCTGCGCCCTGCCGCTGATCTTCAGCGCCGGCTCGTTCCTCTACAAGTTCGACCGGATGATCACCGGCGCGGGCTACGCCGTGCCCGCCGGCGAACTGGTCTCGCTGTACGTCTGGAGCGGGGCGGTGGTGGCGGTCTGCATCCTGGGCGCAGTGGCCATGGCGGTGCTGACCTCCAGCGAGGTCTCGCGCTCGGCGGCGCGGCTGGTCGAGGCGATCCGCGAGGTCGAGCGCGGACGCCTGGACGAGGCGCGGGTCGAGGTGCTGACCGCGGACGAATACGCCGAGATCAACCGCGGCTTCGCCCTGATGCTGGCGTCGCTGCGCGAGGAGCAGCAGATCCTGGAGGTGACCCAGGACCTGGCCGGCGAGCTGCTGCTGGAGGTGCTGATTGGCCGGATCATGACGGCTACCACCCAGCTCCTCAACGCCGAGCGCGCCTCGCTGTTCGTTTACGATGACAAGGCGGACGAACTGTTCAGCCTCTACGCCGACGGGATGGAGACGCGGGAGATCCGGGTGCCGACCGCGGCCGGTATCGCGGGCGCGGTGTTCACCACGGGCCGCACCGAGAACATCACCGACCCTTACGGCGACCCGCGCTTCAACCGCGAGGTGGACCTGCGGACCGGGTTCGTGACCCGCAGCATCCTCTGCGTGCCGATCACCAACAAGGCGGGCGCGCGGATCGGGGTGGCGCAGGCGCTGAACAAGAAGGGCGGCGCGTTCACCGCGCGGGACGAGGCGCGGCTGAAGGCCTTCGCGGCCCAGGTGGCGGTGAGCCTCGAGAACGCCAAGCTGTTCGACGACGTGCTGACCACCAAGAACTACACCGAGAGCATTCTGAAGAGCACCTCGAACGGCATCGTCACCCTGGACGCCGAGGGGCGGATCGTGACGGCCAACGACGCGGCCGAGCAGCTGCTGGGCGCGAACCGCGAGGCGCTGGTCGGGCGGGCCGCCGAGGCGCAGTTCGCGGGCGCCAACGCCTGGGTGCTGGACAACCTCGGCAAGACCCAGGCGACCGGCGAGACGGCGCTGGCGGTCGACGCCGAACTGGCGCGCGGCGACGGGTCGGCCGCGTCGGTGAACCTGACGGCCATGCCGCTGATCGACTCCAGCGAGGCGCGGATCGGTTCGATGCTGGTGCTGGAGGACATCACCGAGGAGAAGCGCGTCCGCTCGACCATGTCGCGCTACATGTCGAAGGAGGTGGCCGACCAGCTGCTGGCCGCGGGCGAGGCCGAGCTGGGGGGCAAGGAACAGCCGGTGACGGTGATGTTCCTGTCTCTTATACACATCTGACGCTGCCGACGACTGGCTCGTGGGG
>JBKOYY010000149.1:0-22760 GCA_046725615.1 Pseudomonadota bacterium | reverse complement strand
GGCATGGACTGGGCGCCCATGTCCTCGGGCGTCAAAGAGCGGATGAGCGCCTCGCTCGCCCGGCGCACGGCGCGATACCGGGCCAGCGGCCCGGCGTCTTCGGCTCGCGCCTGCGGCCGCTCCTGGTGCTCGGATTGTTCGGCGGGGCGGTCGGCGCGCATGCATTCTTCCCTCTCGGGCCGCGATCCCCACGGCCCCGCTCCGCCAAGATGGGCACGAAACCAGAACATCGCAACGGTGTCGCCGATGCAATTCCGGCATCGGCCGATGCACACGAACGTCACGCCGACGAGGTCGGTTCCGCGCCCCAACGCGCGGGAACGCTCGCCGCCCGGCTGCGTTGAGACCACCGCTGGTGGTGAGGCGATCAGCCGGTCGGGCGGCCGGGCGTCAGTGCAAAGGGTTTGGCATGGGTTCCGCGACGGGTTGGCGCGACGAGGTCGTGGGCCTGATACCAGCGCTCCGGGCCTTCGCCTGGTCGCTCAGCCACAACGGTTCCGACGCCGACGATCTGGTGCAGGACACCCTCATCAAGGCCTGGTCCAACCGCGACAAGTTCGAGCCCGGCACGAACCTGCGGGCGTGGCTGTTCACGATCCTGCGCAACACCTACTACACCAACGTGCTGCGCCGCCGGCGCGAGGTGCGCGACGAGGACGGCGAATACGCCGGAACCCTCCGCACGCCGCCAACCCAGGAGTGGAGCGTCGCCATGCGCTCGCTCCAGGCCGCGCTGCAGCAGTTGCCGGACGAACATCGCGAGGCGCTGATCCTCGTCGGCGCCGCGGGCCTGTCCTACGAGGAAGCGGCCGAGATCTGCGGATGCGCGCTGGGGACCATCAAGAGCCGTGTGAACCGCGCCCGAGCCCGGCTGCTGAAGATCATGGACGCCGAGGACGCCAACGACATCATGGCTCTGGAGTCGGTCGCGGTGATGGGAACGGCTTGAGGGGCCCGTCGTCGTCCAACTGATCGACGACCAGCTTAAGGTGCTCGGGCAGGGGTCGGCTCTCCAGCCGCTGGAAGGCCGCCTTCAGCGCCGCGTCGAGGGCGTCGGTGCGTTTGCGTGGCGCCATCGCGCTCTCCGGTATCGACAGGCTGATTTAACCCGGCCGGCCGATTGGGGAAACCGCACGCTCGCCTTTCCGCTCGGGAAACCGGCCGCTATGACCGGCGCATGGATCGCCATGACGCTGCGGCGCTGGACGCCGCGGACCCCCTCGCCCGCTTCCGTAACGCCTTCGATCTCCCGGAAGGGATCATCTACCTCGACGGCAATTCGCTGGGTCCGTTGCCGGCCGCGACGGCGGCGCGGGTCGAGCGGCTCGTGCGAGAGGAATGGGGACAAGGCCTGATCCGGAGCTGGAACACGGCCGGCTGGATCGAGGCGCCGCAACGCGCGGGGGCCAAGCTGGCGCGTCTGATCGGCGCGCGGCCCGACGAAGTGGTGGTCGCCGACTCCACGTCCGTGAACCTCTTCAAGCTTGCGGCAGGCGCCCTGTCGCTGCGCCCCGGCCGCACGACGATCGTCACCGAGATCGGCAACTTCCCCACCGACGTCTATGTGCTGGAAGGGGTGTGCAGGATGGCCGGCGCGCGGCTGGAGGCCCTGCCGCCCGACCAGGTGCTGGCGGCGATCGACGACGACACCGCCGCCGTGGTCCTGACCCACGTGCATTACAAGACCGCCCGGCGTTGGGACATGGCGGCGGTCACCGCCACTGCCCACGCCCGCGGGGCCCTCGCCCTCTGGGACCTTGCGCACACGGCGGGCGCCCTGGCCTGCGACCTGAATGCGGCGCAGGCGGACCTGGCGGTCGGCTGCGGCTACAAGTACCTCAACGGCGGCCCGGGAGCGCCGGCGTTCCTGTACGTGGCCGAGCGGCACCAGGCGCAGATCCGCTCGCCGCTGTCCGGCTGGATGGGCCACGCCGCCCCGTTCGCCTTCGAGGACCGATACCGACCGGCGCAGGACATCCGCGGGATGCTGTGCGGCACGCCGCCCATGCTGGGGCTCGCGGCGCTGGAGGCTGGCCTCGACCTGCAGCTGGAGGCAGAGCCGGCGGCGGTGGAGGCCAAGGGGCTGGCGCTTTGCGACCTGTTCATCCGCCTGGTGGAGGACCGGTGCGCCGGCTTCGGACTTGCGCTGACAGGACCCCGCCCGTTGAAGGAGCGCGGACTGCACGTGTCTTTCGCCCACTCCGACGGCTACGCCATCGTTCAGGCCCTGATCGCCCGCGGCGTGATCGGCGACTTCCGTGACCCGGACGTGATGCGCTTCGGCTTCTCGCCGCTGTTCCTGCGTCACGTCGACGTCTGGGACGCCGTGGAGACCCTGCGCGAGGTGCTGGCGACACGCGCCTGGGACCGGCCGGAATTCCAGGCTCGCGCGGCCGTGACCTGACGTCAGGCCGCCGCCTTTGCTAGCAATGGGGCGACGGGCGGGAACACGCCCGCGTCCTGGAAGCGCGAATGGGGACAGCATGAACGAAGATCCGGTCCGGATCCTGACGGACATCCCGCGGGTGCACGGGCGCCTGCGCGGCGACCATGTGGCCGTCGCCTTCGAGAAGCGCGAACTCACCTACGCCGAGCTGGACCGTCGATCCGACCAGGTGGCGGGCCTTCTACAGAAGTTGGGCGTGAAGCCCGGCGACCGGGTGGCGTGGCTCTGTCGACCATCCGAGGCCTGGTACGAAGTCTTCTTCGGCGTAGCCAAGGCCCGCGCCTGCTTCGCGCCGATCAACCTGCGCCTCGCGATCCCCGAGATCGCCTTCATCGTGAAGGATTCGGGGGCGGACGTGCTGTTCGTTTCGCCCGAGTTCTTCGCCGCGGGCGAGGCCGTGGCGGGACACATCCATCACCCGATGCGGATCATCGCGGTGGGCGGCGAGCATCCCGGCTTCGAAAGCTATGCCGCCCTGCGCGACGCCGCGCCGGCGCCGACGCTGAGCGAACCGCAGGCCGAAGACGACGTCCTGCAGCTCTACACGTCCGGCACCACGGGACTGCCCAAGGGCGTTCGGCTGACCAACGCCAACTATTCGGCGTTCCTGCGCCTGCGCCACCTCGTCGAGGGCTTCTCGTACGAGGCCGACGACAACGTGCTGATCCTGATGCCGCTGTTCCACGTGGCGGGCACGAACATCAGCTTCGCCGGGCTGGCGTCGGGCGGGCGGATCGTGCTGCAGGCCGAGTTCGTCCCCGGCGCGGTGCTGCGCGCCTTCGGCGAGGCGCGGGTCAACCACGTCTTCCTCGCGCCGGTGATGATCAACGCCCTGCTCCAGTCGCCCGAGGTGGCGGAGGCGGACTTCTCGACCCTGAAGACAGTCTCCTACGGCGCCTCGCCCATCTCCGAGGCGGTGCTGGCCAAGGCGACGCAGACCTTCGGCTGCGGCTTCATCCAGTTCTACGGCATGACCGAGACGACCGGCGCCGGCACGACCCTCGCCCCCTGCGAACACCGCGGCGAGCTGCTGCGCTCCTGCGGGCGGCCCTGGGCGACGCTGGAGACCCGCATCGCCGACGAGGCCGGAAACCCCCTGCCCCCGGGCGAGATCGGCGAGATCGAGATCCGCGGCCCGATCGTCATGGCCGGATACTGGAACCGGCCCGACGCCACGGCCGAGACGGTCCGGCCGGACGGATGGCTGCGGACGGGCGACGCCGGCTACATGGACGAGCACGGCTTCTTCTTCGTCCACGACCGGGTGAAGGACATGATCGTGTCGGGCGGGGAGAACGTCTATCCGGCCGAGGTCGAGAACGCGATCCTGGGTTGCCCAGGCGTCGCCGACGCCGCCGTCATCGGCGTGCCCGACGACAAGTGGGGCGAGGCGGTGAAGGCGATCGTCGTGCCGGCCGCGGGCGCCAGTCCCGACCCGGCCGAAATCATCGCCTGGGCCCGCCAGCGGATCGCGGCCTACAAGGCGCCGAAGAGCGTGGACTTCATCGACGCCCTGCCCCGCAATCCGTCCGGCAAGGTGCTGCGGCGCGAGCTGCGCAAGCCCTACTGGGAAGGCCGCGACCGCAAGGTGGGTTAGGCGGAGGCCGCCGCGCTGGCCCGCGCCTGCACGCGCGCGAACCAGTCGCCGACCCTGGCGAACTTCGGGTCGAGAGGCTGGCCGACGGCCGCGCCGAAGTCGAGGAAGGCGAACAGCAGGATGTCGGCCAGGGTGAAGCGGTCGCCGCAGAGCCAGGGCCCCTTCAGGTTGGCGTCCACCCAGGCCACGCCGTCCTGCGCAATGGCCTTCAGCCCCGGCGCGGCGTCGGGCAGGCAGCGCATGCGGCTTTCGAACATCGGCAGCCCCTCGCCGAAGCGGAAGCCGTTGGCCATCGGCTCGCACACTTTCAGGTCGACACGGCGGGTCCACATGCGCGTCTCCGCGCGTTCCTCGGGCGTGGCGCCGACCAGCGGCGGGCTGGGGAACTTCTCCTCCAGGTACTCGCAGATGGCGGTGATCTCCGTGACGCACGCGCCGCCATCGAGCTCTAGCGCCGGCGTCTGGCCCGCCGGGTTCACCTTCAGGTACGGCTCGCGACGGTTCTCGCCGCCGCGCAGGTCTACCTCGACACGGTCAAGATCGACGCCCTTCTCGGCCAGAAACATCTTCACGACCCGCGGATTGGGCCCGATCGAGGTGTAAAGCTTCACGGTAGTCATCCCTCCCTGATCGCGGCTTCGTGAGCGCCGCCTTGCCTCCCCGCTTTCCCCGCAGGGTGGAATCACTCGCTCGAAGAGCGTATAACGCCGGTCCATGCAAGAGCGCAGTTTCCGCCAGGATCTGACCGGCTCGGACGAGAGCCTTGAAGACCTCCTGTCGCGCCTGAAGACTCTGCCCTCGCGGTCCAAGGCGCGCCCCGGCCGATATCCCCCACCCGACTGGGAACACTTCGTGACGTCGCGCCGTCCCCTGGGCGGCGCCGGCGGCGCCGAGGCCCCGGTGCCTGTGGAGCGACCCGCCGCGGACTGCTACGCGAGCTAGCGCCGCATCTCGCCTTCGATCGTGAAGTTCGACGCCATGACGCAGCGCGGGCGGCCGTAGGCGACCGACACGGTCGCCGGCTGTCCCGGACCGGGCCGGAAGTACCAATCCCGCCCGTCCGAGCGGATCATGAGGTCCCCGGGACTGGTGAACTGGCAGACGGGGTAGAAGCGGCTGGAGCGCCCGTGGTCGTAGTAGATCGGCGCGCAGGAGACGTGGCCGTGCCGCCTGTAGAAATCGACCCCGCCATAGGCGAAACGGCGCGGACCGCGGTGACGGCCGCTCAGGAACTCGGCCGGGGTGATGACCGGGCAGGCTGTCCCGTGGATCTGCCAGGCGTCGTAGTCGGCGACCCGCTCGTGCTTGAGGTCGACGTAGTTCCTCGACAGGTACCAGCCGCTGGCGGCCACGATCACGCCGACGATGGCCGCCCAGGCCCCCACCGGGATGCGCTCAAGGGGGTGACGCGCGCCGGCGCGGGCGGCCAGGCTCTTCGAGCGCATGTGAAGCCTCCGGATTACATGCGTAACTCGGAGCAAATTTACATTCGTAGGTCAAGCCGTCAGGCGGCGAGCTTCTCCGCGGGGCGCGCGCCCTGCCCGGCCCGATTGCTGAAGCGCAACACCCCGTCATCCAGCTTGGCGTAGCGCAGGCTCATAAGATCCATCGCGTAGTTCTGATGGAGCTTCCACGGCGTCTTGTTGCCCTGCTTGGGGAACCTTGCCATGGCGCGCTGGACATAGCCCGACGAGAAGTCGAGCCAGGGCTCGAAGGTCACCGTCGGGTCGTCGTTGATCGGCGTCGCCTGACGCATGCCCGTCCGCTTCATGTGATTCAGCAGGCGGCAGACGTACTCGCACGTCAGGTCGCACTTCAGGGTCCAGGAGGCGTTGGTGTAGCCGAAAGCCGAGGCCAGGTTCGGCACGCCCTCGTACATCATGCCCTTGTAGCTGAGCGTCGTGGACGCATCGACCTTGCGGCCGTCGACGCTGATCTCGACGCCGTTCCAGACCTCCAGAACCAGGCCAGTAGCGGTGACGACGACATCCGCTTCCAGCTCCCGGCCCGACCTCAGGAGGATGCCCTTCTCGGTGAACCGCTCGATGTGGTCGGTCACCACCGAGGCGCGGCCGGAGCGGATCTCGTTGAACATGTCGGCGTCGGGCACCAGGCAAAGGCGCTGGTCCCAGGGCTTGTAGCTGGGGGTGAAGTGGGTCTCGACGTCGTAGTCCGGGCCGAGCTGTTCGCGGACCATGCCGATGATCCGCTGCTTGACCGCCTCGGGCTTCTCGCGGGCCGTCTTGAAGAAGTACATGCCGAACAGCACGTTGCGCCAGCGGACGATGTCGTAGGCCAGCTTGCCGGGGAGCACCTTGCGCAGCCAGTTGGCGAAGGCGTCCTCGGCCGGGCGCGAGACCACATAGGTCGGCGAGCGCTGCAGCATGGTGACATGGCCCGCGGTCTTGGCCATCTCGGGAACCAGGGTCACCGCGGTGGCGCCCGAACCGATCACGACGACCTTCTTGCCGGCGTAGTCCAGGCCCTGCGGCCACTTCTGCGGGTGGACGACGGCGCCCTTGAAGCTCTCGACCCCGGGGAACTCCGGCGTGTAGCCGCCCTCGTAGGAATAGTAGCCGCCGCACAGGAACAGGAAACTGCAGGTGAAACGGCGAAGCTCGCCGCCGACCTCGGCTTCGACGGTCCAGGCCGCATCCTCGGTCGACCATGAGGCCCGCTTGACCAGATGATTGTAGCGGATGTGGCGGTCGATGCCGTTCTCCGTGGCGGTCTCGCGCACGTACTTCAGGATCGACGGGCCGTCGGCGATGGCCTTGGCCTCGGTCCAGGGCTTGAAGGCGTAGCCCAGGGTATACATGTCGCTGTCCGAACGGATGCCCGGATAGCGGAACAGGTCCCAGGTGCCGCCGATGGCGTCGCGGCCCTCGAGGATCACGTAGCGGCGGTCGGGACAGGCCGTCTTCAGGTGATAGCCCGCGCCTACGCCGGACAGGCCGGCGCCCACGATCACCACGTCGAAATGTTCGGCTGCCGCCATGTTGGTCCCGCCCCCAGGTTGTGGGCGCAGGTATAACTGAACGACGATCAGATAACAGCCCGTTCTTGCCCTGGCGTCAGGCCCGCAGGTGCGCCCGCTCGTTCAGGGCCAGGACGTTCCGCTGTCCCGTCCTGGCGCACATGAAGCGGTGGATCGAGGTGTAGTCCGGCTCGAAGAACATGCGCGGCGCCATGCCCAGCACGTGAGCGCTCCACACGTTGATGACCCCGCCGTGACAGAACACCGCCACCCGCTGGCCCGGGTGGGCGTCCACGATGCCGTCCAGGGTCTCAACCACCGATCTCTGGAATGTGCCGATGTCGACGCCGTGGTCTCCCGAGGCCATCCGCAGCCAGGCGGCGTAGTCTTCGCGCTTCAGGACCTCCATCGGGATATAGGCGCCGGCGTCGCGGTCGAACTCGCAGATCCCGTCATGGCAGCTCACCGCATGGCCCGCCTCGGTCGCGAAGGGTTCGGCCGTCTGGCGAGCCCGTAGCATGGTGGAGGAATAGACCGCGTGAATCGGCTCGTCCCGCAGCCAGGCCGCGACGCGGCGCGCCTGGTCGTGACCTGCCTCCGACAGCGGCGGATCGGAGGTGTCGTCGCGGCGCTCGGGCAGGCCGTGGCGGATCAGGATCAATTCCACGCGTCAGACCTCGAAGCGGAAGGCCGCGCCGTCGCGGCGGACCCGCCCGGCGGTCGGACCGGCGTAGTGCGTGCCGATCACCAGGACCGGCTCGTCCGCCCACTCCGCGAACATGCGCGCGCGGGTCGCCGCGGCCGCCTTCGGGTCGCTGTCGAACGAAGGACTCCAGTGCGGATGGGCGAGCTGGCAGGGATGGTGAGTCATGTCGCCGGTGATGACGGCCTTCTGGCCTTCCGATTCGATGACGACGCTGACGTGACCGGGCGTGTGGCCGAGCGTGGGCGTGAGGCGCACCTCGGGCGAGATGACGTGATCCAGCGCCACGAACTCGGCCAGGCCCGCGTCGATCACCGGCTTCACCGAATCGGCCAGGATCGCCTGGGCGTCGCCATCTCCCTCTGCGGTCCAGTGCTCGAACTCGGCGCGGCCGATCAGGTAGCGGGCGTTCGGGAAGGTCGGTACCCAGCGCCCGTCCACGAGCATGGTGTTCCAGCCGACATGATCGACGTGCAGGTGCGTGCAGACGACTGCGTCCACGCTCTCAGGGCTCCAGCCGGCCTCGGCGAGCGACTGGAGGAAGGTCGTAGCCAGGGGCCTGCCGCCCGTGATGCCGCGCGGCTTGTCGTTGCCGATGCAGGTGTCCACGACCAGCCGCAGTCCGGGCGCTTCCACGAGGAGCGCGTGGATCGACAGCAACAGCTCGTCCTTCTCGGAGACGAAGTGAGGGTAAAGCCAGGGCAGCTTTCGCAGTTCGGCCGGGGTCGCTTCCTTCAGGAAGACCGTGTCGGGGCTGTAGGCGACGGGCATCTGCAATTCGACGACCCGCGTGACCTTCACCGCGCCGACCTGCCAACTGAGCATCCCATCCTCCCGCTTGATTTTGCGGCAGGCTGTCAGATCGCCCCCAGGGCAGGCAAGGACTCGGGAGACTCGCGCGCCTACGACAGGGTGCGCAGCAAGGCGGCAGGCCGGCACGAGGCCGAACAGCGACGCCCTCTGACAGGGGAATCTTCGCGCCGAAATTCCCGCCCAGGGTGTATTTCGCGATTCATGGTTGACGTAACATTACCGGGGTGACGTCCTCACACCTTAACGCGTCGTGGGGACGCGTTGCTTGGGGTCTTATCATGAAGTTGAAGGCATCGGCCGCCGCAGCGGCCCTGCTCGCTACGGTTGCAGCGACGCCGGCCAGCGCGCTGGTCATCAATCTGAACGACATCGGGGGAGTCACGGGCTCGCAGGCCGAGGTCGGTTTCAACATCGCCGCCTCCTACTGGGAGAGCGTGATCACCAATAACGTCACGGTGAACTTCGACGTCGGCTTCTCGGCCTTGGGCCCGAACATCCTGGGCGGGACCAACAGCAATCTGTCCATCAAGTCGATCCAGGGCGTGCAGACGCGCATCGCCGCCTTCGGCAGCACCTCGGCGGTCGACCAGCAGGTGGCCAGCGGCGGGCTCGCACCCCTGACGCTGGGCGACTACGGCGTCGGCGCGGTGGACGTGGTGACGCCGGGCTATGTCTCCGGCAACCTCGGCATCGACAACAGCACGGCCGTCTTCGACAACGACGGCTCCTACAACAACTCCGTGGTGGCGGTCTCCACGGCGAACGCGAAGGCGCTGGGCTATACCTTCGCACCCGACACGGTCGACGGCACGATCCAGTTCAGCTCCACCTTCGCTTTCGACTTCAATCCTCTCGATGGCGTCACCGCCGGTCAGTACGACTTCATCGGCGTCGCGATCCACGAGATGGGCCACGCCCTCGGCTTCATCAGCGGCGCCGACGATTACGACTACGTGGGTTGCCCCAACGGGCCCTATTGCGGCGTGTACGACAACTACCCCGTGAACGACGAATGGTGGGGCTACACCATGGATCTGTTCCGGTATTCCACCGACTACGACGGCCAGGCGCGGCTCGACTGGCGTCCGGGCGTCGACTCCTACTTCTCCATCAACCGGGGTGCGAGCGAGATCTACGGCCGCACCGACCTGTCGGAAGGCACCTACAACGGCGACGGCTGGCAGGCCTCGCACTGGGGCGCCAACAACACCTGCTCGAACTTCATCGGCATCATGAACCCCTACCTCTGCGGGGGCCGTCAGGCCGCCGTGACGGGTACGGACATCGCCATGTTCGATACGATCGGCTGGAATTTCGTGACCGGCGCCCAGGGTCAGGGCTACCGGAAGGACAGCGGCGAGATCTACGCGCAGTTCGTGGCGGTCCCGGAACCGGGCACCTGGGCTCTGATGATCCTGGGCTTCGGCGCCGCTGGCACGGCGATCCGTCGCCGCCGCCTCGTCGCGGCCTGACGCCAGTTCGAGACCGATTGGGAGAGCCCCGGCTTCGGCCGGGGCTTTTTCTTTGACCGGAGCGCCTTAGGCTGGGCGGCCCACGTTGCTCCCGGCGGCCTCTTTCGCTATGGAGGGCGTCCCGCTTCGGCGGCTCGGGGCGCACCGCCTCCAGCCATCCTGCGGGCCGGGAGAAAACCCGAACAAAAACAACTGGTGACGTGGCCGAGTGGCTGAAGGCAACGGTTTGCTAAATCGTCATACTCGAAAGGGTATCGAGGGTTCGAATCCCTCCGTCACCGCCACCTTCCTCCCCTGACGACGGGTCCCCGGCGCGCCGACCGCGCGTGCTCCGGGCCGCTACGTAGGGAGTGCTCCCGAATTTCCCTGGCGCAGGCTCGCGACCATGATCGCCTCAGGTCAAGGAGCCTCCCATGTCCGAGATCCACCCCTTCATCTTCCTGATCGTCGCCGAGTTCGCCCTGTTCGTCGCCATGTTGCTGG
This sequence comes from Pseudomonadota bacterium, assembly GCA_046725615.1. Taxonomy (GTDB): domain Bacteria; phylum Pseudomonadota; class Alphaproteobacteria; order Caulobacterales; family Caulobacteraceae; genus Phenylobacterium. The sequence goes on along the minus strand of JBKOYY010000149.1, from coordinate 12,269 downwards.
GCGCGAGCCTGTGGAGCGGATCGGCCGCCGCACCCGAGCCCGGACGCGCCAAGGCCGTCGTCTCGGCCCGCAGCCCCACGGGCCTTCGGACCATCGAACGCAGCTGACGGAACGAAAGACGCCCCGGCCGTCGCCAGCCGGGGCGTCTGTCCGACCGAGGTCGGAAATCAGGCCGCGAGGGGGGCCATCTGGTCCCGGCGGCGTCGCAGGATGGCCCCTGCCCCGCCGAAGCCGACGATCATCAGCGCCCAGGTGCCCGGCTCGGGCACCACCGCGCTCGCGTTCGGGGCGAAGGTGATCACGCCGCTGTAGGAAGCGTTCGGCGTGGCGCCCGGGACACCGGCGTTGCCGATGAGGCGCAGCGTGTAGCTCTGGCCAGCAGCCACATCCACGTCGTTGAGGAAGCGGCTCTCGTTCCAGCCGTTGGTCTCGACCTGGAAGTTCAGGCCGTTGAAGGTGACGCTCGAGAACTGGATGTTCTGGCTGTCGATGCTCATGGTCGAACTGACCGAGAAGTCGGCCCGGCCGTCAGGACCGGTGGGGACCGTGAAGGTGAACGCGTCGTCGAAGGTCGGCGTATTGATGCCGAGGTTGCCGAACACGACGGTAAAGCCGCCGTCGGCGCCGACCGGCCCGACGTTGTAATAGGTCGCCGCGGACGCGGCAGACGCCAGAAGCGCGGCCGCGGCGGCGGTCACGGCAAGAGCGTACTTTTTCACTGAGAAGAGCCTCCAAGGGTGTCCCTGGCCGCTCAACAAAAAGGCGCCACAATTAGTTCCGGCGCTCCACGCGCACATAGACAAATGTAGCGCCCGGCCGAAGCAACCCCTCCGAGGGGACGCGGCACGCCTGCAACTAACCCTTTGGACTCACATATGTTCCGGTCCGGCGAGGTGGCGTCGCGGGATGCGCCCGACACCTCGCCGATCGGGATCAGATCAGCCCTGGGCCAGCCACTGGCGCGCCTGGCGCTGGGCCTCGGCGACCTCGTCGGACGCCATCTCGTGGGCCAGCTCCTTGCGGTAGACCTTGGCTTCCACCGAGCCGCGCATGGCGGCCAGGTTGAACAGCATGTGGGCCGAGACGTAGTCGAGCGGCGCGCCGCCCTGGCCCGTGGAATAGAGCAGCCCCATACGGAACAGCTCGTCGCCCGTCGCGTCCGGAGTCGGCAGCGGCAGGCCATCACACTTCGTGTCGATGCTCGCCAGCATGGTTTTCAGTCCTCTGACCGGCCGACCCGATTTTCGAGCCTTCCACCGGCCTACGAGCGAAGAGAACCAAGCTTCAGTTGAACACATGGTTAAGGGCGCCGTTGTCGAATCGACAGGATCGCCTTCGTGGGACATCGCGCCGCAGTAAGGTTACCTGAAAAACACAGCCGGACGTTCAGCGACAGTTCAGACGGATGAAGTCATGGTCGGGCGCAAGATGAAGCGGCTCCTCCTCACCCTCGCCGGCATCGCCTGCCTGGCCACGACCGCGCCCCTCGGCGACGCGGCGCTGGCGCAGGGGCGTGGACACGGGCGCGAGAAAGGCCATGAGCGCGGGGACGAGCGCAGGGCGGACGATCGCCGGCGCGACACCCGGCCCGCTCTGGGCTACGAGCGACGCGACGACCGCCGCGGCCGCTGGGACGACGAGGCCCCCCGCTATGAGGGACGGTGGGACGAAGGGCCTGGCCACAGCGCCCGGCGGCGCGGCTTCGCGCCCGACAGCTACCGGGGCGCGGTGGTCGAGGACTACCGCCGCTATCGCCTGCGCCCGCCGCCGCACGGCTACGCGTGGGTACGGATGGGCGACGGGTTCGCCCTGATCTCGTTGGACGACGGCCAGATCTTCGACCGCGTGCGGTAGACCCTAGAGGCCGAGCTTGGCCTTCAGGAGCTGGTTGACGGTCCCTGGGTTGGCCTTGCCCCCCGTCGCCTTCATCACCTGCCCGACGAACCAGCCGATGGCCTGGGGCTTTTCCTTCACCGCGGAAGCCTGGCCGGGATTGGCGGCGATCAGGTCGTCGATGATCTTCTCGAGCGCGCCGGTGTCGCTGACCTGCTTCAGGCCCTGCTTCTCGACGATCTCGCCGGCCGCGCCCTCGCCGGCCCACATCCGTTCGAAGACGTCCTTGGCGATCTTGGAGGAGATCACCCCCTCCTCGATCAGCAGGACCAGCTCGGCGATGGCCGCCGGCTTGATCGGCGAGTCGGCGATGTCGATCCCGCCGGCCGAGAGCTTCGCCGCCAGGTCGTTGGTCACCCAGTTGGCCACCAGCTTGGCGTCACGCCCCTTCGCCGCCGCCTCGTAGAAGTCGGCCTTCGCCTGCTCGGCGATCAGCACGCCGGCGTCATAAGGCGACAGGCCGTACTGCGATTGCAAGCGCGCCTTCTTGGCGTCGGGCAGCTCGGGCAGGCTGGCCTCGATCTGCTTGATCCAGGCCGGGTCCAGCTCGAGCGGCAGGAGGTCGGGGTCGGGGAAATAGCGGTAGTCGTGCGCCTCTTCCTTCGAGCGCATGGACCGCGTCTCGCCCTTGTTGGGGTCGAACAGCCGGGTCTCCTGGTCGACCTTGCCGCCATCCTCGATGATCTCGATCTGGCGGCGGGCTTCGTACTCGATCGCCTGCTGCATGAAGCGGAACGAGTTGACGTTCTTGATCTCGCAGCGCGTGCCCAGGTGGCTGAAGTCGCCGGTGGCCCGATATTTCTCATAGGCGCCGGGGCGGCAGACCGAGACGTTCACGTCGGCCCGCAGATTGCCCTTCTCCATGTCGCCGTCGCAGGTGCCGAGATAGATCAGGATGGTCCTGAGCTTCTTGACGTAGGCGGCGGCCTCCTCCGACGAGCGCATGTCGGGCCGCGAGACGATCTCCATCAGCGCCGTGCCGGCCCGGTTGAGGTCGACGTAGGTGAAGTTCGGGTCCTGGTCGTGCAGGCTCTTGCCGGCGTCCTGTTCCAGGTGAAGCCGCTCGATGCGCACCGTGAAGGTGGAGCCGTCGTCCCGCTCGACGATCACCTCGCCCTCACCCACGATCGGGTCCTTGAACTGGCTGATCTGATAGCCCTGAGGCAGGTCCGGGTAGAAGTAGTTCTTCCGGTCGAAGCGCGAGCGTTCATTGATCTGCGCCTTGAGGCCGAGGCCGGTCTTGATCGCCTGCTCCACGCAATGGCGATTGATGACCGGCAGCATGCCCGGCATGGCCGCGTCCACCAGGCTCACCTGCGCGTTCGGGCCGGCGCCGAAGCCAACGGCGGCTCCCGAGAACAGCTTGGCGTTGGAGGAGACCTGGGCGTGCACCTCGAGGCCGAGGACGATCTCCCAAGGTCCGGTGCGGCCCTGGATCAGCTTGGTGGTGGCGACGTCGTTCATGAGCCGGGTCCTACCGCTCTCCGCCGGAAATCGGAAGCGCGCGCACGCGACCTCTTGCGAAATCGCCCCAAATTGGCCTCAAGCTTGCGCGCGTCTTAACGGCGCTCAGACCGGGGAATGAGGAACACCCAGATGAAGACTATCGCTATCGCCGCCGCGCTCGCCGTGGCCGCGGTGTCCGCGCCTGCTTTCGCGCAGGACCACGCCGACCACGCCCCGGCCGCCGCCGCCGGCAAGCTGTCGGTGGAATCCACTCCGATCGGCGACATCATCAAGAACGAGAAGGCCAAGGAAGCCCTCGAGAAGGCGATCCCGCAGATTCCGCAGTTCTACGACCAGATCGCCACCATGACGCTGACGCAGATCGCGCCGATGAGCCAGGGCGCCATCGACGACGCGAAGCTGAAGGAAATCCAGGCCGAGTTCGACAAGCTGTAATGCGTGAATCCCTCCCCTGGGGAGGGACAGACCGCGGAGCGGTCAGGGTGGGGAGACGGTCGCCAAGCGCAGTGCTTGAGGCCAGTTCCCCACCCGACTTGCGCCGAGGCGCAAGTCACCCTCCCCATGAAGGGGAGGGAAATCACTTCACCACCACTTCTTCGGCTTGGCCTTGAAGTCCGCGGCCTTCTCGATGGCCGAGCCCAGCGAGAACAAGGTGCCCTCGTCGAGGTTGCGGCCGATGAGCTGCAGGCCCAGGGGCAGGCCCTGGGCGTCGAGGCCCGCAGGCACGCTCATGCCTGGCAGGCCGGCCAGGTTCACCGTCACCGTGAAGATGTCGTTCAAGTACATCGCCACCGGATCGTCCGACTTCTGGCCCAGGGCGAAGGCCGCCGAGGGCGCGGTCGGCGTGAGCAGCGCGTCCACCTTCTGCCAGGCCTGGTCGAAGTCGTCCGCGATGCGGCGGCGGACCTTCAGCGCCTTGAGGTAATAGGCGTCGTAGTAGCCGGCCGACAGCACATAGGTGCCGATCAGGATGCGGCGCTTCACTTCCGCGCCGAAGCCCTCGGCGCGGGTGTTCTCGTAGGTCTCGGTCAGGTTGCCGCCCTCGACGCGCAGGCCGTAGCGCATGCCGTCGTAGCGGGCGAGGTTCGACGAAGCCTCGGCCGGGGCGATGATGTAGTAGGCCGGCAGGGCGTACTTGGTGTGCGGCAGGCTGACTTCGACGATCTCGCAGCCGGCCTCCTTCAGCCAGGCGATCCCCTGCTCCCACAGCTTCTCGATCTCGGCCGGCATGCCGTCGACCCGGTATTCCTTGGGGATGCCGACCCGCAGGCCCTTCACCGACTTGCCGCAGAAGCTGGCGAAATCGGGCGTTTCCACCGGCAGGCTGGTGGAGTCCTTGGGGTCGTGGCCGCACATCGAGCGCAGCAGGATGGCGGTGTCCTCGACCGTCCGCGCCATCGGACCGGCCTGGTCCAGCGACGAGGCGAAGGCCACGACGCCCCAGCGCGAGCAGCGGCCGTAGGTCGGCTTGATGCCCACGGTGCCGGTGAAAGCGGCCGGCTGGCGGATCGAACCGCCGGTGTCGGTGGCCGTGGCCCCCAGGCACAGTTCGGCCGCGACGGCCGACGCCGAGCCGCCCGAAGAGCCGCCGGGCGTCAGGTTGGCGTTGCCGCCTTCCGCCCGCCACGGGTTCGCCACCGGGCCCCAGGCCGAGGTCTCGTTCGACGAGCCCATGGCGAACTCGTCCATGTTGAGCTTGCCCAGCATCACCGCGCCGTCGCGCCAGAGGTTGGACGTGACCGTGCTTTCGTAGGTGGGCTTGAAGCCGCGCAGGATCTTCGAGGCGGCGGTGGACTCCACGCCCTCGGTGCAGAACAGGTCCTTGATCCCCAGCGGCGCGCCGTCGAGCGGCCCCGCCTCGCCCTTCGCCCGGCGGGCGTCGGAGGCGCGGGCCATGTCCAGCGCCTTCTCGGGCGTCTCGACGACATAGGCGTTGAGGGCGCGGGCGGCCTCGACCGCCTCCACGTGCGCTCGGGTGATCTCCTCGGAGGAGAAGTCCTTGGCGGCCAGCCCGTCGAGGGCGGCCTTGAGGGTCAGGCCGGTGAGGTTAGACATGGCTATTCCACCACCTTCGGCACGACGAAGAAGTTCTTGTCGGTCTTGGGGGCGTTGGACAGCACCTTGGCGGGGTCGCCGCCGTCGGTGACCACGTCCTCCCGCATCGGCAGCTTTGTGGCCACGGAGGTCGTCATGGGTTCGACGCCATCGGTGTCGACCTCGTTGAGCTGCTCGATCCAGCTCAGGATGCCCGAGAGCTCCTTGGCCAGCGGTTCCAGCCTGTCTTCCGGCTCGGCGATGCGCGCGAGCTTCGCGACCTTGCGCACGGTCGCGGCGTCGATGGCCATGGGGCCCTCCTAAAGTCAGGGGCGTGGGTTAGCCGTGGGAGGCCCCGCTTTGCAAGCCGCCAGCGAGCCAGCGGGCGCATTCGTGGCCGAGAGCGTCCTCCGAGCGACGCTCGTAGGCCGCAACGTCGGCGGGCTGCAGGACATCACGCCACCGGCCCGTCTCGCCACGGTTGACGAAAGTCCGGGCGCCCCCGTCGAAGATGCGCCCACCCAGCGGCGCCACCAGATCGGCGTTCGCCTGCATGTAATCGAACGAGCAGTGGTCGAGGATCGCCGGCAACTGGGCCTCGTCCAAAGGCAAACCCAGGAAGGCGGCTATGGCCCGGACCTGGCCTGGGAGGTCCGCCTGCAGGTCGGCATAGTGCAGCAGCCGGACGTTCGGCAGATCGCGCGCCGCCCACCAGGACGCCACGTGGCCGAAGTAGGGCCAGAACGGCGCGCCATCCTCCTCGAGCCAGGTCCTGAAATACCGGCGCACGTCCGGGTCCGGCCGGGGCATGATGGCGCCGCCCTCCCCCTCGCCCAGCATCCGGTACCAGAGGTCGTTGCCGTGCCGATGATGGTGATGGAGGCTCAGCAGCACGTCCCGCCCGTCGCGCGCGACATAGAGGTAGCGCGCCTGGGGCGAGAAGGTTAGCGCGTCGAGCGGCAGGTGCGTCTTGACCACCCGGCGATGGGCCTGGGCCTCCAGACGCCCCAACGCCTCCGGAGGGGTCAGGCGATAGTCCAGCCAGGGCGAGAGTTCGTTGACCGCCACACGGGCGGCCGCGCCGTGGATGAGCTGGGCCACGATCTGCTGGACCCAGGTGGTGCCACTCTTGGCGTAGCTGGCGACGACCACGTCGCCCGGGCGGAACGCGAAGCGGTCCCAGACGCGGGAGTCCATGTGCGGGGTGCGGATGTCGCGCGTCTTGCGCGGCCAGTCGACCATGGTTCGGCCATATCCGCCGCCCCGGGACATCACAAGCGCGCGGATGCTATGAGGCGCCGATGGCCGTCTTCGACCTTTCGGAACTTCCCGCCCACGCGCCGCCGCGCTCGCCGTTCGTCGGTCTCGACCTGGGCGAGAAGACCATCGGCGTGGCGGTGTCGGACGCCACGCGGATGATCGCCAGCCCGCTCGAGACCATCCGCAAGAGCAAGTTCACCGACGACGCCAACGCGCTCTTCAAGCTGATGCAGAGCCGAGGCGCCGGCGGGATCGTCGTCGGCCTGCCGGTGAACATGGACGGGACCGAAGGCCCCCGCTGCCAATCCAGCCGGGCCTTCGCCCGCAACCTGCTGCGGCTGCGCCCCGAGCTGCCGATCGCCTTCTGGGACGAGCGGATGAGCTCGATGGCCGTGAACCGGATGCTGATCTCCGAGGCCGACGTCAGCCGCGCCCGCCGGGCCGAGGTGGTCGACAAGGCCGCCGCCGCCTGGATCCTGCAGGGCGCGCTGGACCGCCTGCGAAACGGCTAGAGACCGCCGGCGAAGAGGTCGACCTTGCCGATCTGTACGCCTCGGGCGCGCAGGATCGCGTAGGCCATCGACAGGTGGAAATAGAAGTTGGTCGTGGAAAAGCCGGTGAGCCACTGGCCGACGGGCATTTCCGGCGCGAAGCCATTGCCCAAGGTGACCTGCATCACGACGTCGTCGCGGCCGGCGAACTGTTCGGGCTTCAGGCCCGCGAGATATGTCCGCGCGTTGGCGATCTCGGCGCGAAGGCCCGCGAGGTCGAGGTCGGCAGGGATATCGGCGGGAACCTCGACGCCGACGGCGCGGGCGGTCCACTGCTTGGCGAAGTTGATGACCACGAAGGCCTGGAAGCGCAGGGGATTCATGTCGTCCACCAGACGCCATTCCAGCATCTCGGCGTCTGACACGCCGTTCCCGGCAGCGAACTCGGCGCCCTTGGCGAGGATGTGGTCCAGGGTCGCCAGGCCCTTGGAATAGAGATCGACGAAGGTGAAGAGACAGACAGCCACGCGTTTCCCCCAATGTGATCGCCCCCGTTGCGGCGGCGTGCCGGCGAGATAGGAACCCGAGTCCCCGGCCTGCAACGCGGCGACCGCAAGAAGTTGGGGATTGATCCTTCCCCCGCTTGGCTTGCCGCGCGAGGTCACCTAAGAGGGCGCTTTAATGAACGGCGCGCCCCCCGGCCTGAACGAGGTCCTCACCCGGACCTTCTCCTTCCCCAAGCGGCATTTCCTTTCCGCTACCGATCTCAATGAGGTCGAGGTGGCGAACCTGCTGGATCTCGCCGACGGCTTCGTCAGCCTAAACCGCCAGACCTCGAAGAAGCTCGACCTGCTGAAGGGTCGGACGCTGATGAACTTGTTCTTCGAGAACTCCACCCGGACGCAGAGCTCGTTCGAGCTGGCCGGCAAGCGGCTGGGCGCCGACGTGGTCAACATGAGCCCCCGCTCCTCCTCGATCTCCAAGGGCGAAACCCTGATCGACACGGCGGTGACGCTGAACGCGATGCAGCCCGACCTGCTGGTGGTGCGCCACGCTTCGTCGGGCGCGGCCTCGCTGCTCGCGCAGAAGGTCGGATGTTCGGTGGTCAACGCCGGCGACGGCCAGCACGAGCATCCGACCCAGGCGCTGCTGGACGCGCTGTCCATGCGCCGCGCCTTCGGGCGCATCGCAGGCCTGAAGGTGGCCATCTGCGGCGACGTCCTGCACAGCCGCGTCGCGCGGTCGAACATCGCCATGCTGCAGATGCTGGGCGCGCACGTGCGGCTGGTCGGCCCGCCGACCCTGATCCCACCGGCCGCCCACCGTTGGAACGTCGAGGTCTTCCACGACATGCGCCAGGGCATCGCCGGCTGCGACGTGGTGATGATGCTGCGCCTCCAGCTCGAGCGGATGGACGGGGTGATGGCCCCATCGCAGCGCGAATACTTCCGCTTCTACGGCCTCGACCGCGAGAAGCTGGCCCTGGCGGCCCCGCAGGTGCGGGTGATGCACCCGGGCCCGATGAACCGCGGCGTCGAGATCGATTCCGAGGTGGCGGACGACCTGTCGGTCAGCCTGATCCAGGACCAGGTGGAAATGGGCGTCGCCGCCCGGATGGCGGTGCTGACCTCGCTGGCGGCCCGGCTGGAGAACGAGCGTTGATGCGCCCCGTCGCCTTCACCAACGTCCGGCTTGTCGACCCGGCCAGCGGCTACGACGGCCCCGGCGCGGTGGTGGTCACCGAGGGTGTGATCGCCGACGTCGCCCACACACCGAGCCTTGGCGCCCTCTCGGCGGACGTCGAGGTGGTCGACGCGGGGGGTGCGCTGCTGATCCCCGGCCTCGTCGACATCCGGGTGAAGACCGGAGAGCCCGGCGCCGAGCCGAAGGAGACGCTGAAGTCGGCGGCCCGGGCGGCGGCGGCGGGCGGGGTCACCACCATCGTCGTCCAGCCCGACACCCATCCGGTGATGGACGAGCCGGCGGTCGTGGACTTCATCCTGCGCCGAGCCCGCGACATCGAGCTGGTCAACGTCTATCCCGCCGGCGCCGCCACCAAGGGCGCCGAGGGCAAGCGCATGGCCGAGATCGGCCTGATGCACGAGGCCGGTTGTCTCTATGTGACCGACGCCGACCGGCCGATCGTCGACTCCAAGGTGTTCCAGCGGGTGCTGAGCTACGCCAAGGCCTTCGACACGCCGGTCGCGCACCGGCCCGCGGACCCCTGGCTGTCCGCCGGGGCGGCCGCCACCTCGGGCGAGTTCGCCGCGCGGATGGGCCTGCCCAGCGTGCCGGCGATCGCCGAGCGGATCATGCTGGAGCGCGACCTCGCTCTGGTCGAGCTGACTGGCGCACGGCTGATCGTCGACCAGGTGACCACCGCCGGCGCCCTGGAGTCGCTGAAGCGCGGCCTGGACCGTGGCCTGCCGGTCACCGCCACCACCTCGATCAACCACCTGTCGTTCAACGAGATCGACATCGGCGACTACCGGACCTTCTGCAAGGTGGACCCGCCGCTACGCTCGGAGGACGACCGGCAGGCCGTGATCGACGCCATCGCCTCGGGCCTGGTCCAGGTGGTCGTATCGGCCCACGCCCCTGCGCCGGCCGAGGACAAGCGCCTGCCCTATGACGAGGCCGCGCCCGGGGCCGTGGGCCTGCAGACCCTGCTGCCCGCCCTGCTCGCCTTCCACCACGAGGGCCGCATCCCGCTGATCGATCTGATCCGGACGGTCACCGCCGCGCCGGCGGCGCTGCTGGGCCTGCCGGCCGGCCGCATCGCCAAGGGCGCGCCGGCCGACATGGTGCTCTGCGACCTGAACGCCCCGGTGGTCATCGACGCCGACAAGCTGGTGTCGAAGTCGAAGAACTCGCCCTTCGACGGGCGTCGGCTCCAGGGTCGGGTGCTCCGCACGCTGGTCGACGGCAGGACGGTCTATCAGGCCTGAGCGGCCGCCTGCTCCGCCGCGAACGCCTCGTAGGCCGCGTCGGCGTACATGATCTCCAGGTCGATGAGCTGCTGCGTGCCGGCGTAGCGCACCGAGCGTTCGTCGCGCAGGCGCAGGCCCTCGCCCCGGTCCAGGAGGTCCTTGTAGGCGCGGTATTCCTGCGAGCCGCCGTAGTACTGCCCCTCGGCCACCGCCCGCGCCACGCGCTCCGGAAAGTCGCTGAGGAACTTGAAGTGCAGCAGCCCCGCCAGCATCGGATAAAGCGGCGTGGGGGTGATCGCGTGGGTCGAGAGCAGGTAGCGGGTCCCCTTTTCCCACCTGACCAGCGGCGCCTTCGTCAGCACAGGCGGGCGCGGCTGGTAGGGCGAGAAGTCGAAGAGGCGCGCGCGCGGGCCGCCGCTGAACTGCACGTGCGGGAACGGCCCGGCGCGGACTGCGTGGTAGGGGCCCGGGTCGAACCAAGGACAGGTCTGCAGCAGCGGCGCGGTGGGCGGATGGACCGCCTCGGTGACGTCACCGGAACCGTACATGTCGATCATCAGCGACATCACGGCCCGGGCGCCATGCCGATCGAGGTGCCCGCAAAGCGCCTTGAGGCCGATGTGTTCACAGGACGGGAAGACGAAGAGCTCGTCCGCGTCGAGCGTCAGAGTCCAGTGGCCGTCGCAGAAGGCGTCGAGGATATGGTTCAGCCAGTCGACGCCGCGATGCCGGGCAGCGTACCGGTATTCGGCCTGGACAAGCCGCACGTCCGGCTGGGCCTCCAGATAGGCCACTGTTCCGTCCGTCGAGCCGTCGTCGACCACGATGAAGCGATCCACGCCGAGCGCCCGGTGGTGCGCGAGGACCGACGGCAGCCGCACCGCCTCGTCGCGCACAACCAGACAGGCCAGGATCTCACCGACATCCCGGTCAGCGGCCTGCGCCTGTGATTCATCCCCGATCCGCCCCACGCGACCAGCATATCCGCCCGCCACAGCTCAGGCGCAATGCCGGGCGAGCCGGCCGACGCTCAAGCGAGAGCGGATGCGATCAGAACTCGCTCCACTCGCCGTGACCACCCCCGACCGCCGCCCGCAGCTTGCGCTGGAGCGCCGGCGCATCCTGGCGAACGGGCGGCGCGGCGCGGAGCGGTCGGGTCGACTGGGCGCCGACCTCGAAGCGGGCGACCAGCTGGGCCAGTTCGACGGCCTCGCGCTTGAGCTGGGCTGCGGCGGCGGTGGCCTCCTCGACCATGGCGGCGTTCTGCTGGGTGACCTGGTCCATCTGGTTCACCGCCGTGTTCACCTGGCCAAGGCCGGTGGACTGTTCCTGCGCCGACTGGGCGATCTCGGAGACCAGGCCGTCGATGCTGGCGACGCGATCGACGATCGCCTCCAGCGCCTTGCCGGTATCGGTGACCAGCTTCACGCCCCGGTCCACCTGGGCGCCTGACGCCGAGATGAGCGCCTTGATCTCCTTGGCGGCCTCGGCCGAGCGCTGGGCCAGGGCCCGCACTTCCGAGGCGACGACCGCGAAGCCCTTGCCGGCGTCGCCGGCCCGGGCAGCCTCCACCCCGGCGTTGAGCGCCAGCAGGTTGGTCTGGAAGGCGATCTCGTCGATCACGCCGATGATGTTCGAGATCCTCGACGAGCTTTCCTGGATGTCGTGGATCGCCGAGACCGCGTCCCGCACGACTTCGCCCGACTGTTCAGCCTGGGTGCGGGCCCCGGAGGCGGCCGCGGACGCCTCGCGGGCGCCTTCGGCGCTACGCCTGACCGTGGCGGTGATCTGATCGAGGGCGGCCGCGGTCTCCTCGAGACTCGCCGCCTGCTGCTCGGTCCGCCGGGAAAGATCGTCCGATGCGCTGGAGATCTCGTCGGCGCCGCCGCGGATCGCCGCGGTCGTGTGCATGACCGCGCTGATCGCGGTCCGCAGGCTGGCCGCGGTGCTGTTGAAGTCGTCGCGGATGCGCACGTAGGCGCCCTTGAACTCCGCATCGATCGCAGCGGTCAGATCGCCCTGAGCCAGGCGCTGCAGTCCCTCAGCCAGGATCGACACGACCTCGTCCTGCTCCTTGGCCGTGGCGGCCCGCTCGGCGTCGCTGCGAGCGCGGTCATGCTCCACCTGGGTGATGTCGGAGGCGAACTTCACGACCTTCACCGGCTTGCCCGTCTCGTCCAGCACGGGGTTGTAC
>JBKOYY010000015.1:0-45441 GCA_046725615.1 Pseudomonadota bacterium | reverse complement strand
CGTCTGATCCAGACCCACCTCCACCCGCTCGGCTCCGGCCGGGCGGGTTTCTTGTTTCGGCCGCGCGCCGTGTCCGACTCGGATTAGATCTCTGGAAGGTCTCGAATCTGCCTAATTTGCTCACGTTTTCTGACGTTTGATTTCACTGAGCTTGACCATGAATTTTGAGGCTTAGGGCAAGATAAAAGAGGTGTGTTCGCCTCGCTTTTGCTTCATCATTTCGGACAGTTGGCCGTCGGCTAGAGCGCCTTGGTAAGTTGCGACGACGCAGGCCCGCGGAATGACACCCCTATCTGTCAGGACACCTAAAATGTCAGTCCGTGAGGCCGTCGGCGCCCGTTTGAACATCGCCGGAAGCCCTGAGGATGTGGATCGCATCGTACGGCTTCCCTACACGCTGAAACGGGACAGCGGCGGCGTCCGTCTCGGCATGATGCAGCGTCTGTCGGCGTCCCGACTCTTCGCCTACGGTGATCGCGCCGGCGTGCTTCGATCCGCCCAGAAGCGTTCGGGCCGAGCCTTCCGGCTGGACGTCCGCCAGCGGGTGATCGTGAAGGCCCTAGTGTCACGGCACATGGGCCGTGGCGTCGCGCGCGGGGCAGCGCTCGCGGCGCACATAGCCTACCTCGGCCGCTCCGGTGCGGGTCTGGAAGGAGCCCGTCCCGACTTCTTCGACGCCCGATCCGATGCGGCGGATCCCACAACCGCGACGGTGGGATGGGAGGCGGACCGACACCACTTCCGTTTCATCATCTCGCCGGAGCACGGGGACCGATTGGCCGATCTTCGCAACTACACGCGCGATGTCATGACCCGTGTGGCTGGCGACCTCGGACAGCCCGGCCTCCAATGGGTCGCGACCTGCCACTACGACACCGACCAGCCGCATGCCCACGTCCTGGTGAGAGGTCGAAAGCCGAACGGCAAGGACCTTGTCATTCCGCGCCACTACATCTCGGTCGGTTTCCGCATGCGAGCACAGGAGGTCGCCCAAGAGCGGCTCGGCGATCTCTCACGAGCCGATGCGGAACGGCGGATCTGGCGGGAGACCCAAGCCGACCGATTCACGGGGTTCGACCGGCGGCTGCTGCAGGCTGCTGACGCCAATCTGGAGGTCGATGACGGAGTGGGCGTGACGGGTGCCTGGGCCGCCCTCAGCCGCGGCCGGCTGCGTCACCTGGAAACCCTCGGGCTTGTCGTCAGGCATGGGCGCCGCTACCGGATCGACCCGTCGTTGGAAAACAAGCTTCGGACGCTGCAGCTACGGCGTGACGTCATCCGTACGCTGCATCTGCGGCGCCTCCAGTCTGGTCGTGAACTGCGCGAAATGGGCGATGCGCCTCTCAAGGGCCAGGTCGTGAAGGCGGGACAGCACGACGAGCTCGGTGCGTCGAGATGGTTGATCGTCCGCAGCGCAGACGACGTCGAACACTTCGCGCGACTGAAGCTTGGTCAGACTGCAGCGGCCGTCGGTCGGCAAGTTGAGCTGAGCCCCACGCCAAAGGGTGCGCAGATCGACAGCCTCGGTCGCGGAAGCGATCTCAGTCGCGGGTGAGACACACGTCCGCCGCGACGTCACGATCAGCAGCGGGCGACGACGCAAAAAACGCGTCAATCGCCCTGTTTGGGATGGTCGCGAACCTCTGCGTGATCTGCCATCTGGCGCCAACGCGGGTCGATTATGCCGTAGAGGTGGCACATCTGCGAAGCCTAGCAGGCGTGCGCGAACGCGCCATGCTGCTGCGCGATTGTCCAAGGGAAGAAGAGGCAGCGATGCGTTCTCGTCTAAGCGCGGCAGGACTGCGCGACCTTGAGGTGCTCGCCAAGGTGCTGGTCGAGACCTGCGTGCGGAACTCCGAACTCGAGAACCTCCATGCCGGGACCTTCCCGTCATCGCAGGCTGGCGACTTTAGCGACGTGAAGGTGGTCACGCCATATGGGGAGATTCCTTGGGCTCGCCTCTCGCGCATCTCCGACGCGGAGATGAAGGTGCTGATGGTCGACGTCGTCGACAGGGTCTTCACCTACTTCCGCTACCCCGAGGAATTCGGCCGGATAGGCGGCGCCGCTCGATGGGATCGTCCCAAGCTTCATCCGGATTTGATGCGTGCGATCCGCCGACGGCGAGCCCGGGCGCGACGTGACGACTGAGCCCACGCTTGCCGACCCTTAGACGGCTTGGACATTGCCGAGCAGGTCGAGCAGGGCTCGGTTCATGTAGTAGCTCTCCCGGCCGAGCTTGTGCTTCCGCATCAGCCCAATGCGGGTGAGTTCGTCGAGATATCGCGTCGCGGTGATGCGGCTGACCCCGAGGTCGCGCTCCACGAAGGCGATCTTGCTGTAGGGGTGGCTGAACATGTTGTTCAGCAGGTCCTGGCTGTAGATCCGGGGCAGTTCGCGGCGCATCCGCACCTTGTGATCGAGCATGAGATCCCGGATGCGGTGGACGAGCCGAGTGGTTTGCCCGGCCGTCTGCTCGACGCCGTCGAGCATGTAGATCAACCACTCTTCCCAGACGCCGTCCGTCCGAACCGCCTGAAGGAGCCGATAGTAGTCGGCCTTGTTCTGGTTGATGTAGCGAGAGAGGTAGAGGACGGGCGTGCCGAGGAGCCCCTCCTTCACCAGATAGAGGATGTTGAGGATGCGGCCGGTCCGGCCGTTCCCATCGTAGAAGGGATGGATCGTTTCGAACTGGTGATGGATCACCGCCATCTTCACCAGGGGATCGAGATCGACATCGAGCCCACCGTTCAGAAACGCCTCCAGGTTCGCCATCAGCGATGCGATTTCCTCGTAGCTCTGAGGCGGCGTGAAGACGACTTCGCCCGTCTTGTCGTTCTTGAGCGCGGTCCCGGGGAGGCGGCGAAAGCCCGCCTGATTCTGCTCCAGGGTCGCCTGCATCGCGAGGATGTCGTTGATTGTGATCAGCCCCGTTTCGCGGATCTTCTGGAAGCCCTCGCGCAAGGCGCGGGCGTAGGCGTAGACCTCCTTGGCGGCGACGCTCGCAAATCGGTTTGCAACGTCATCGCTTCGGTAGAGATCGTCATGGGTGGTGACGATGTTCTCGATCGCGGAGCTGTCCTTCGCCTCCTGCAGCGAAAGCGTGTTGATCAGGATCGCTTCATTGGGGACCAGGCCTGCGGCGCCCTTCAACTCGGCCAAGGCGCGGTGCGCGCTCGCGAGTTTCTTCAGAACACGCTTCGTTTCCAAGTCGACCGAAAGCGGCAGCACCGGTGGGACGTGGCTAGCGACCAAACCCATATGAAGCTCACATGTATAGGAATCGGCCATTTTCTATACATGATTTGCCGACGTGTATAGACCTAGCACACGGTCCGCACATGCTGAGCGGATGCATAAAGAAAATCGCCCCTTCCTATGCACGTCGCCGGCATGCGTCGGAAGTCTCCCCAAAACCTATGCATATGGACCGGGCGCGCCGGGAGACGTCACCGGCTGTGGGCACCGTGAACCGCGGTGCATATGATCGAACTCTCGTGGAGAGACATCAAATCTTGTGACCCCAGTGTGACCCCAGAGATGAAACAAGGCCGACCCGGGCAAGGGGAAGATTATTAAGTTACTGGTTTTCTTGGAGAAAATGGCGCGCCCGGAACGATTCGAACGTCCGACCCTCAGATTCGTAGTCTGATGCTCTATCCAGCTGAGCTACGGGCGCGCACTGCCTCTCGGCGAGGGCGCGGAACCTAGTCGGGGCCGGGAGGGAGCGCAAGACCCCTCCCGTGGAAAATTTCCGACCAGTCCGCGCCGAGTGGCGCCGTCAGCGCGGGAACGGCAGAGCGCCGCCCAGGATGCCCTTGCGCAGGATGTCCGCGGCGCTTGGCGGCTTGGCCGGCTGCTGCGGCTGCGGTGCGGAGGGTTGCCCCGCCCGGGGCGCACGGCCACGGCTGCCGCCGCCCATGCTGGGCATCTCCTGGCCGAGCAGGCCGCCGGTGGCGGACCGGTAGCGGACCTTCACGACCCACTGCTGGTTCCAGGTCACCTTGGGATCCTGCGGCCGCGGCGGATAGACGAAGTTCGCTTCACCGCCGTAGGCCACCAGCTGGGTGATTGCCGAAGGAGCCGCGTCGATCACTTCCTTCGGCACCGTGCAGGTCTTCTGGCCTGGGCCCATCAGGGTCTTGTTGGCGACCAGGCGGTTGATGTCGGACTGGCTGAGGAAGTCCGGGTTGCTGAAGGCCGAGGCCTGCACCTCGGAGGACGACCACATGACCACGGTGTCGCCGTCGCCGCCCATGGCGGTGGCGTAATAGGCCTGGGCGTTCGGCACGAGGTTCCAGCCGAGGTTCACCCAGCCGCCGGCCGCCTTGCTGTTGGTGGTCAGGTTGAGGGCGCCCAGGAAGTCCTGGTCCTCCTCGAGGCTGAAGTTGATCTGCGGGCTGTAGTTGCCCTTGATCGTGTGTGCGCCGACCAGCGAACCGTTCGTCGGCACCAGGTCGCGGGTCTTCTCGTTGGGCCAGCCGCCGTAGGTGCGGTTACGGCCGGGGGAAGGCGGCTGCATCGGCCGATAGTCGATGCCGCGGAAGAGGTTGGCCGGATTCTGCCGGCCCTCGGCCATCTTGGCGAAGTCGATCACATAGGGCTGGCCTGGACGCGCGCGCTCGCCGCACCCCCAGAAGATCAGCATCTTTCCCTTGGGCTTCTGGTATTCCTCCGGCACGTAGTCGTGGCGTTCCTCACGCGTCGTCTGCGTCGGCTTGGGCGTCAGCAGCGGCAGGCTGGGGCCCACCTGCAGCCCCTGGGGCGGCAGGTGCTCGGCGGCGGGCGCGGGATTGGTCTGGCTGGAGCCGAGGTCGAGCTGCAGCGTCTTGGACGCCCCGCCGCCGCCGCCCATCATCATGCGCATCATCGCGCCGGCGTCCGGGCCGCCGCCGCCGCCGCCGCCCATTGAGGGCATGCCGAACCCGGTCTGGGTCTGCGCGCTCATCCAGTAGACGGCGATGGGGCCGGTCACCTTCTGCCCGGCCGGTTGCGCGACAGCGGCGTTCGCCAGCGCGGCGGCGCCCGCGACCAGCGCGAGCTTGCGTCCCAGACCCATGGGAAATCTCTCCTGAACTAACCCTGTGACGTGAAGTTAACAGCCGGCCCCTCAGGCCGGAAGGTCCCGCCAGCACGGGACATACGCATCCGGCCAGGGCTTGGCTTCAAACACGCCGCGGGCGACGGCCCGGGCCAGGGTGTCGGCCGCCAGCGCGCCCAGGCGCGCGAGCGTGTAGGGTTCGGGATCCGCGAGTGGCCGGCCGCCCGTCGAGAGGGCGAAGACGACATCTCCGTCGAACGGCGCATGGATGGGCCGGATCGCCCGCGCGAACCCATCCTGCGCCATGACCGCCAGGCGTTTGGCCTGGGCAGGGGTGAGCGCTGCGTCGGTGGCGACGCAGGCGATGGTGGTGTTGCGCGTCTCGGCGGGCCGCTTGGCCGAACCCCACTCGTCCGGCCCCGCCGCCAGGCCGGCGGCTCCGAGCCCACCGAACTCCCCATCGAGCTCGTACGGCGCGGCCCAGAACGTGCGGCCGCCCGGCGCGATCACCGAACCCCAGCTGTTCACGGCGACGATGGCGCCCACCGTATAGCCGTCGGCGGTGACCGCCGACGCCGAGCCGATCCCGCCCTTCAGCCCGCCAGCCAGGGCGCCGCAACCCGCGCCGGCCGTGCCGAGGGCGACGTCGAGGCCGGCCGCCTCAATGGCCCGCCGGCCCAGGTCGCGATAGGGCGGCGCCTCGCCCCAGCCCTTGTCGCCTCCGTTCGCGACGTCGAACAGGATGGCCGCCGGAACCACCGGCGACTTGGGAATGCCGTCGACCAGGCCGAAACCCCTGCCCCGGGCGCCCAGCCAGGCGACCACGCCGTCCGCCGCCGCCAGGCCATAGACCGAGCCGCCGGACAGGACGACGGCGTCCACCGCGTCGACAAGGTTCTCGGGCGCCAGGGCGTCGGTCTCGCGGGTGCCCGGCGCGCCGCCGCGGACGTCGCAGGCGCAGACGGCGCGCTCGTCCGGCACGATCACCGTGACGCCGGTGCGCACAGTCATGTCCTCGGCCTGCCCGACTTTCAGGCCGGGAACGTCCGTGATCAGGTTTCGCCGCCCTGGACCTGGCCGATTTGCGCCCATAGGTGGGACCTCGCACGACCCGGCGTTTGTTGTCCACGCGGACCGGCCGCTATGGTCAAGCCGAAGTCAGTTGGAGCCGTCGTTCCCGTGAAGCTCAAGTCCACGCTTGCCGCCCTGGCCATCGCCGCCCTCGCCTCGGCCTGCGCTACGCCAAAGCCGGCCGTCTCGGCCCCGCCCGCCAGCTCCGCCCGGGACCAGGGCATGGTGGCCGCGGCCAATCCGATGGCGGTCGAGGCGGGCCTGAAGGTGCTGCGGGCCGGCGGGAGCGCGGTGGACGCCGCGGTGGCGGTTCAGGCGACGCTGGGGCTGGTCGAGCCACAGAGCTCGGGCCTCGGCGGCGGCGCCTTCATGACCTACTACGACGCGAAGACGCGGACGGTCAGCGCCTACAACGGCCGCGAGACGGCGCCCAAGGCGGCGACGCCGCAGCTGTTCTATGGCGATGACGGTAAGCCGCTGAGCCGGACCGCCGCCATCCTCAGCGGCCGCTCGACCGGCGTGCCGGGCGCGGTGGCGATGCTCCACCTCGCCCAGAAGGAACACGGCAAACTGGCCTGGAAGGACCTGTTCGGCGAGGCCGAGCGGCTGGCCGAACAGGGCTTCCCCGCGCCGAACCGGATGGCCGCCGCCGCCTCCAGCCGCTCGCCCCAGGCCTCGGCGCCAGACGCCGTCGCCTACTTCACCAAGCCCGACGGGACGAAGATCCAGCCCGGCGACATCGTGAAGAACCCGGCCTATGCCGCGACGGTCCGCAAGATCGCCGCCGAAGGCCCCAAGGCCATCCTGGAGGGCGAGATCGCCCAGGCGATTGTCGAGCGGGTGCGCCAGGGCGAGAACGCCGGCGCCATGACCCTGGACGACCTCAAGGCCTACCGTCCGAAGAGCGGTCCGGCGCTGTGCCGCCCCTACCGCGCCTACATCGTCTGCACGCCCGGCGCGCCGTCAGGCGGCCCCGCGGTGCTGGAGGGCCTGGGCCTGCTCGAGCGGACCGACGTCCCCGCACATCCGAACACCGTGGAGGGCTGGTACCTGTTCAGCCAGGCCAGCCGGCTGATGTACGCCGACCGCGACCGGTACATGGGCGACCCGGACTTCGTGAAGGTCCCGGTGGAGGGCCTGCTCGACCGGGCCTACCTTGACGAGCGCGCGAAGCTCATTGGTCCAGCGGCCGCGGCCAGCGTCACCTTCGGCGTTCCTAAGGGTGCGCCCGTCTATGGGCCTGACAAGACCCGCGAGGTCTCGGGCACCACCCACTTCGTCGTCGTCGACCGCTGGGGGAACGTCGTGTCGATGACCACCACCGTGGAAAGCATCTTCGGCTCGGGCCGGATGGTCCACGGGTTCTTCCTGAACAACCAGCTCACCGACTTCTCGTTCTCGCCGACCGACCGCGACGGTGCGCCGGCCGCCAACGCCGTGGGGCCGGGCAAGCGGCCGCGCTCCTCGATGGCGCCGGCCATCGTGCTGGACAGGGACCACCGCTTCGTCGCCGCCGTGGGATCACCCGGCGGGCCGTCGATCCTGGCCTACAACCTCAAGGCCCTGGTCGGCATGCTGGACTGGAAGATGCCGGTACAGGACGCCATCGCCCTGCCGAACCTGATCGCGGGCGGCAGCTTCTACGCGGCCGAGGTCGACAAGTTCTCGCCTGAGATCAAGGCCGGCCTGGAGGCGAAGGGCGTCGTGCTGACGGCCGGCTTCGGCGCGGAGGGCAGCGGCCTGCATGGCGTCGAGGCGACGCCCCAGGGCCTGCGTGGCGGCGCCGACCCCCGGCGCGAGGGCGTGGCGCTGAAGCCCTAAAGCCTAAAACCCCTGTAGCCCCCTCCCATTCAAACGGGATCGCTTGAATGGAGAGGGGCCTAGTTCAAGGGTCTGAGCGCGTTCTGGTCACAAAACCGGCGTCCACTTTTGCGGACCGCGCTCTGGCGGCTCAAGCCGCGCCGGCCTCCATAACGTCGCGCATGGCCGCGAAGAGGCGGGCGACCTCCAGCGGCTTTGCCACCGTCGCGTCCATGCCGCAGTCGCGGTAGGCGGCGACCTGGTGGGCCATGGCGTTGGCGGTGAGGGCGATGATCGGCGTGCGGGACCGCCCCTCTGCCGCCTCGGCCGCCCGGATCGCGCTGGCGGCCTCCACACCGTCCATCACCGGCATCTGGGCGTCCATCAGGATCAGGTCCCAGTGCTCGCTGGCCCAGGCGTCCACGGCCTGGCGGCCGTTCTCGACGATACGCAGGGTCACGCCGACCTGTTCCAGCAGGGTCCGCAGGACCATCTGATTGACGGCATTGTCCTCCGCCGCCAGCACCCGCAGGGCGGCGAGCCCGGTATCGGCCGCCGGGGCGGAGGCCGGCGCGCGTTCTCCGCCGGCCTCGGCCCGCACAAACGGCAGGCGCAGACGGACCGTGAAGGTCGAGCCCAGGCCGGGCGCGCTGGTCACCACGATCCCGCCGCCCATCAGCGCCGCCAGCTCCCGGCAGATCGACAGGCCGAGCCCGCTGCCGCCATAGCGGCGCGTGGTGGAGGCGTCGGCCTGCACGAAGGGCTGGAACAGCGCCTTTTGCCGGTCGATGGGGATGCCGACCCCGGTGTCGCTGACCTCTAGCGCCAGGTCGTCGCCCGACCGGCTAAGCCGCACGCGGACCTCGCCGGATTCGGTGAACTTCAGCGCGTTGGAGATGAGGTTGTACAGAATCTGGCGCACCCGGACCGGATCGCCCCTATAGACCCCGCGGGCGCACGCCTCGACTTCCAGGTCGAAGGCGAGCCCCTTCTCCGCCGCCACCGGTCCGAAGGTGGCGTGTGCGCTGGTGATAGCCGCCGCCAGGTCGAACTCCACGTCCTCGAGCACCAGCTTGCCGGCGCCGATCTTGGAGAGATCCAGAACGTCGTTGACGATCGCCAACAGCGTCTCGCCGGACTGCCGGATGATATCCAACCGCGCCCGCTGCGTGTCGGGCAGTTCGTCCCGGTGCATTGCCTGGGCCATGCCGAGGATGCCGTTGAGCGGCGTGCGGATCTCATGGCTGATGGTGGCCAGGAACGCGCTCTTGGCCTCATTCGCGGCCTCCGCGGCGTTGCGCGCCTCGATCAGCTCGGCCTCGCGCCGTTTCTCGTCTTCGATGTCGCGGGCCGCGCCGACGGCGCCGCAGTAGCGGCCGTGCTCGTCGCGGACGGCCTCGACCGCGGTCTCGACCCATTGGAAGCCCTCAGGCCCCATACGGCGGTGAACCCGTTGAAACGGCTCGCCATGATCGAGGTGGGCCTGCCACAGTGCCCGCGCCCCCTCCCGATCGTCGGGGTGAAGGAAGTCCCAGATCGCGTCGATCTTGGTGGCGTAGCCGTCCCCAAGATGCATCCGCGTCCCGTTCTCGAAGGCTTCCTGCAGATCGTCGTTGAGCTCCCACACGCGCAGGCCAGCCAGCCGTGTGGCGACCTCGAGACGCTTCTCGGAGCGCTTGCTTTCGGACAGCGCGGTCTGGAGGTCGGCGGTCGTCTGCTGGAGTCTGCGGTTGGTGCGCTCCGCCTCAAACGCCTCGGCGATCAACCTCGCCAACTCCTCGAACTGTCTGACCAGGGATGGATCTTGCGCGCGGGGCGTGCGGTCCACCGCCCCCAGCGCGCCCAGCACCAGGTCGCCGCTGACGATCGGCACCGCCATGAAGCATCGGACATCCGGCTTGCCGCGCAGAAGGTCGAACTCTCGCACCAGGGCGTCGTCGTCGAAGTCCTCGATCCAGATCGGCTGGCGGGTGAGCATCACCCGTCGGCTGGGAAAGCGGACGTTGTCGTCGCCCTCGAAAGGCACGAGGCGGGCGTGCTTGTCGGTCTCGCGCCAGACCACGTCCGCGTAGTGTCCCCGGAACAGCGCATGGGCGATCGCCGCCACCCGACGCGCCGTCGGCCCGATCTGGTCCAGGGTCACCTGAAGGTCGCGCATCCGAATCCCGCGTTACCCATCGGCGCTAACAAGCGCGGCATTAACGATTTGTGGCGGCGCGGAGCTTGGGACTGCCAGGGCGTCAGGATGTCGCAGGAGGCGCGCCCGCCCCGGCGGGCCGGCGCGCCTTGGCGCGAGGGGCCTCGGGAAGGCGGAGTTCGAACACCGTCCCCTCGGTCCCGGTGACCGACAGGATGAGATCGCCGCCGTGCCCCTGGGCGAGCTCCCGGGCGATGGCGAGGCCGAGCCCGGTGGAGTCCGGCCGCCCCGATCCGGCGAAGGGCTGGAACAGCCGGTCCCGCAGGCGCTCGGGCACGCCGGGGCCATTGTCGGACACCCGGATCAGGCTGACCCCGCCGGCCGTCTCCAGCGAGACCTCCACGCGGCCGGGCGCGACACGGCCTTCCTGGTGCTCGATCGCCTGCCGGGCGTTGCGCAGCAGGTTGGCGAGGATGCGGTGGAGCTGGTCCGGATCGGCCAGAACCTGGTCGCCGGCCGCCACCTTGGAGACCAGTTTCACGGCGGACTCAGGCAGGCGAGCCTCGGCTGCGGCCTCCTTGAGCGCGCTCGCCAGGCGGACGGGCTGCTTCTCGGGCGCAGCCTCCTCGGTCTTGCCGTAGACCAGCACGTCGGCGGCGAGCTTCACCGCCCGATCGAGCGCCCGTTCCAGGCGCGGCAGGGCCTGGCTGACGGTCGGGTCCCGCGAGGCCGCCAGGCGCTCGGAAGCGAGCTGGGCGCTCGTCAGCATGTTCTTCAGGTCGTGATTGATCTTGGCGACGGCTTCGCCCAGCGCCGCCAGCCGGGCGCGCGACTGCAGGGCGGTCCGCAGGTCGGCCTGCATCCGGTCGAGTTCGGCCTCGGCCCGCCCGATCTCGTCGCGGCGGCCCGAAAGCTGGATCTGCGCTTCGGGATCCTCGGGGTCGGCGCGGAACCGCTCCATGGCGAAGGTGATCCGCTGCATGGGACGCACCAGGAAGAGGTTCAGGGCGAAATAGACGATCACCCCGGCCAGCGCGGCCACCCCGGCGACGATGGCCACCAGACGCCAGAGGTAGCCCGCCAGCGCCCGCTTCAGCTCGGTGTCGTTGGCGACGAACTCGATGAAGTCGGCTTCCTTGCGGAAGCGCGGCTCCGCCACGACCCTCATCCGGCCGCCATCGCCCAGCAGGGTCTGGAACGGCGCGAACAGCGCCAGCCCGGCCTTCTGGGGTCGCAGGTCGACCACATAGGGCGCCCGAGCCGGCCGATTGGCGGCGAAAACCAGCGAGCGCACGCCGTCGATCGACACGGCCACGATCTCGACGCCGGCGCCTTCGAGCAGTTGAGCCTTGAGCTGTTCGGAGACCACCCGGTCGGGCGCCACTTCGGGCGCGAGTGTCGCCAGCTCGGCGGCGCGGACGCGGTCGAGAAGCCACTGTCGCTCGTAGGCGGCCATGGCGGGCGGAATGGTCATGGCGCCGCCCAGAGCGGCGAACACCACCGTAAGCACCAGCAGGCGCGCGGACAGGCCGCCGGGCCAGAAAAGGCGGCGGCGCCGGTTCCGCTCGGGAGCTTCGGTCGGTGCGTCCGCCATTGTCCTCCCGAAGTAGTGCACGCGGGCGGCCCCGGCAACGCGAGGCGACTGAAAGGCTTAGGCTATCCTGCTCCGACCGCCTCCGCCACGGATCGGAAGCCGTCGGCGCGCAAACGCTGGGCAAGGTCGCGCTTGATCCGCACGATCAGGCCGGGGCCGTCGTAGGCCAGGGCCGAGTAGAGCTGGACCGCCGAGGCGCCCGCCCGGAGCTTGGCGTAGGCGTCGGCGCCGGAGGCTATCCCGCCCGCGCCGATCAGCAGGAACCGCCCCGCCGCGGCCTGGTGGAACCGACGCAGCATGTCGGTCGACAGCTCGAACAGCGGCGCGCCCGACAGCCCGCCGGCCTCGTCGCGATGGCGCGACCTGAGCGGCGGCCGGCTGATGGTGGTGTTGGAGACGATCACGCCCGCCAGACCGTGCTTGGCCACCGTCTCGCAGATGGCCTCAACCTCCCCGTCCTCGAGGTCGGGGGCGACCTTCAGGAACATCGGGACCGCCACGCCCTGCGGCAGGGAATCGGCGGTGGCGACCAGACGGCCGAGCAGTTCGTCCAGCGCCGCCTTGGTCTGAAGGGCCCTGAGACCCGGCGTGTTCGGCGAGGAGATGTTGATCGTGAAGTACGAGGCCATGCCCCAAAGGCGCCGGAGCCCGGCGGTGTAGTCCGCAAGCCGGTCGTCGGAGTCCTTGTTGGCGCCGAGGTTGGCGCCGACGATCCCGTGGCCGCGATGGGCGGCGAGCCGGGCCGCGAATGGCTCCAGCCCCTCGTTGTTGAAGCCCATGCGGTTGATCACCGCGCGGTCCTGCCACAGACGGAACAGCCGCGGGCGCGGGTTGCCTGCCTGGGGCAGCGGCGTGACCGTGCCGCATTCCACGAAGCCGCAGCCCGCCCGCAGCATGGGACCGAACACCTCGGCGTTCTTGTCGAAGCCTGGGGCGAGGCCGACCGGGTTCGGCAGCTTCAGGCCCGCAAGATCCGTCGCCAGGATCGGATCGTCCGGCGGCGCCAGCGGGCCTAGGCCGGCCTTCAGCGCCTTGATGGCGATGCCGTGGGCGTCTTCGGGGTCCATCCCGCGGAGGGCGAGCGTGGCCAGGCCGTAAACGTCCATCACACGAGCCTCATCAGGGGAACGCCGTCGGCGTCCAGCGGCGCCTCGTGCACCGCGCGGACGTCAGCCACGGGCAGCGGCGCATACAGATGGGGGAACAGGTCGCCGCCGCGCGACGGCTCCCACTTCAGCGTCTCGCCCAGGTCGTCGCCCTCGACCTCCAGCACCACGAGATCGGCGAGGCCCGCGAAGTAGCGCCGCGCCGTCTCCTGCGCCTGGACCGCGGTGGAGAAATGGATGTAGCCGTCCTGATGGTCGATCGCCGAGCCCTCGAAGCGGCCGGCGGCCTGCGCGGCGGTCCACTCGGCGCGCGGCAGGATCTTGTAGATCCTCAATGGTGACGCCCCGGAATGAACAGGCCGTCGTAGTGGGGTCGGCCATTCCCGTCGAACAGGAACACCGCCGACGCCGCCGGCGGAAAGTTGCGTTGCGCCTGGGCGATCAGGGTCGCGGGCGCGCCGCCCTCGTGAAGCAGCTGGACGACCAGCTCCTGCAGGCCCGGATTGTGCCCGACGACCATGACGGCGCCGCAGCTGCGGCCCGCCTCCTCGGCGGCGGCGCGGATCGTGCCCGAGCTGGCCAGGTAGAGGTAGGGCTCGAAACGGGCCTCCGCTTCCGGAAACGCGACCTTGGCGGCCTCCCAGGTCTCCCGCGTTCGGACGGAGGTGGAGACAAGCGCCACGTCAGGCGAAAAGCCCATGTCCGCCAGGTGAGCGGCCATTTCGGCGACCTCCCGCGATCCGCGCGGGGCCAGCCGCCGGTCGATGTCGTCGCCGGTGGCGGAATCCGCTTCGGCCTTGCCGTGCCGGATGAGGATCAGGCGATCCATGGACGCTCCCTAAGCCCAGGGGTTCATAGCCCACGGGCCGGCGGCTGCAAGCCATTGACACCTGCAAGACGAGACGGTCCAAGGCGACCATGACGGCGCAGGGCCCCATCCAGGCCGAAAGCGAGACGGGCGGCGGGACCTGGCGGTTTCCGGCGAACCGGCCGTTGCGCCTCGATTCGGGCGCGACGCTGGCTCCGCTCGAGATCGCCTACAAGACCTATGGCCGGCTGAACGCCGACAAGTCGAACGCCATCCTGGTCTGTCACGCGCTGACCGGAGACCAGCACCTGGCCTCGACGCATCCGGTGACGGGCAAGCCCGGCTGGTGGGACCGCTTCGTGGGTCCCGGCAAGCCGCTGGACCCCGCCCGGCACTTCATCATCTGTTCGAACGTCATCGGCGGCTGCATGGGCTCCACGGGGCCGGCGTCCACCGATCCGGCCACCGGCCAGCCCTACGGCCTGAAGTTTCCCGTCATCACCATCGCCGACATGGTGCGCGCGCAGGCGATGCTGATCGAGGCCATGGGCATCGACACCCTGTTCGCGGCCATCGGCGGCAGCATGGGCGGCATGCAGGTCCAGCAGTGGGCCGCCGACTATCCGGAAAAGCTGTTCAGCGCGGTGATCATCGCCGCCGCCGCCCGCCACTCGGCGCAGAACATCGCGTTCCACGAGGTCGGTCGCCAGGCGATCATGGCCGACCCCAACTGGATGAGCGGCGCCTACCTCACCGCCGGCGTCCGGCCCGAAAAGGGGCTGGCCGTCGCCCGCATGGCCGCGCATATCACCTACCTGTCGGAGGCGGCGCTGCAGCGGAAGTTCGGCCGTGAACTCCAGCGCGACGGCCTGTCGTGGGGCTTCGACGCCGACTTCCAGGTCGAGAGCTACCTGCGCCACCAGGGCGCCAGCTTCGTCGACCGCTTCGACGCCAACAGCTACCTCTACATCACCCGGGCGCTCGACTATTTCGACCTGGCGGCCCAGCACGGCGGCGTCCTCGCCGAGGCCTTCATGAGGGCGCGGCACGTGCGGTTCTGCGTGCTGTCGTTCTCGTCCGACTGGCTGTACCCCACCGCCGAGAGCCGCGACATCGTCCGGGCCCTGAACGGCGCCGGCTGCCGGACCAGCTTCGCCGAGATCGCCACCGACAAGGGCCACGACGCCTTCTTCCTCGACGAGCCTCTGCTGGACCAGACCCTGCACGGCTTCCTGGGCGCCCAGGCGCAGGCGCGGGGCCTGCCGTGAGCGCCATCCGCGAGGACTTCGCCGAGATCCTGAAGCTCGTGCGGCCGAACGCCCGCGTGCTGGACGTGGGCTGCGGCGAAGGCGAGCTGCTGGAGCTTCTGAGCCGGGAGAAGCAGGTGGACGGCCAGGGACTCGAGCTCGGCTCCGAGAACGTCGCCGCCTGCGTTGGGCGCGGCTTGTCGGTCGTCCAGGGCGACGGCGACCGCGACCTGGATCATTTCCCAACCCGCGCGTTCGACTACGCGGTGCTCTCCAAGACCCTGCAGCAGATGCGCGAGCCGAAGCACGTGCTGAACGAACTGCTGCGGATCGCCGAGCAGGCGGTCGTCTCGGTCCCGAACTTCGGCCACTGGAGGGTCCGCTGGGCCCTGCTCTCGCGGGGCCGGATGCCGGAGACCGGCGCCCTGCCCGAGCCGTGGTGGTCGACGCCGAACATCCATCTCTGCACGCTGCGCGACTTCGTCGACCTGTGCGACCAGCTCGGCCTGCGGATCGACGCCTGCGCGGCGCTATCCGAAGGGCGTCCGGCGCGTCCGATCGATCCGCGCGCGCCGATCGAGAACTGGCGCGCCGAGACCGCCCTCTTTCTCCTGAGCCGCAAGGCCGAACCCGCGCCGCCCGCCGCCATGCCGCAGCAGAACCTGTTCGGTGAGGTCGAACTTCCGAAGCCGGAAACGCCCGCGCCGAAGCGGCGCGGTACGCGCAAGGCCTAACGCACCGAGATCACCCGCGTCTGGCCGTGGCGCAGGATCAGACGTCGGAGCTTTGCGGCGACCGGCCCCTTGGCTGCAGGTGTGACCACGTATTGCCGGGCCCTGCCGCCCGTGTAGCTCATGGGGTCGGCGGACAGCAGGGCGATACGCAGCACCTCGCCGGTGTCCTGGCGCAGCGCGAACGCCTCGGGATAGTCGATGTCGAAGTCGGCGATGGTCATGCGCACCTGGCCGCCGGCGGGCCGCCGCCCCCAGGTGCGGACGGCGTTGGTCAGGCTGGCGATCAGCACGGCGCGCATCTCGGCCTTCAGCGGGCTGTCCGGCTGGAACCGCGGTTCGCAGGTCGTCGGCAGGGTGACCGCGAGCCGCTGGCCGCCGGGCGCATAGACCCGTCGCCGCTCCCGCTCGTAGGCCGGCTCGCCCCGCAGGAGGTCGACATTGTACCCCGAGCGCTGGGTGACCACCGGGCCGCCCTGGCGCTGCACGACCACATAGCTGTCGGCCCAGCGCTTCACGCGCGGCACCGCCCGCATGTCCTCGCTCCAGAGGTAGGCCGCGTGACCGTCGACCCGTACGTCGACGGTCACGGCCTGGCCGAGGCGGACATAGGGATCGCCCCACCAGGTCGTGCTGAAACAGACGTGGCGCTTCACGGCATCGGCCGCCTGAGCCGGCGTCAGATCGGCGGACGCGGCCGGACCGACCGCGAGGAAGACGGCGATCAGGCCGGCGCCGAGGCCACGCATCGACGCGCTCCCTTGGTGAGACGGCTCAGCCGGCGATGGCCGACGCGCCCTGCTCGCCCGTGCGGATCCGCAGGGCCTGTTCCAGGTCGAGGACGAAGATCTTGCCGTCGCCGATCTTGTTGGTGTTGGCCGTCGCCTGGATCGCCTCGACGACCTTCTCGGCGATGTCGGTGGGAACCGCGATCTCCAGCTTCACCTTCGGCAGCAGCTTAACCTCGTACTCGGCGCCGCGGTAGACCTCGGTCTTGCCCCGCTGGCGGCCGTAGCCGCGCACTTCCGTGACGGTGAGGCCCGAGGCGCCCGCCTCGGTGACCGCGTCCAGCACGGCGTCCAGGCGACTGGGCTTGATGACCGCGATGATCATTTTCATGCGGGCGGGGCCTCCGATTCGATACGCGGGTCCAGGTTCTGGCGACAGCTAAGACCTTCGCCACGGCGGCGCCAAGCGCCGTCGAAGCGGCGTGCCGGTCGGAGCCCGCGAAACAGGCGCCGGCAGCAGCACCGGGCGCACCGATCGCACGCGCGCCCGGGCGCCCTGGGGCTTCACGGCGAAGGTCTGCTTTACCGCCTCCATCAGCAGCAGCCCCGCGAAGCGCGGCCACAGCCGCGATCCGGCCTGCTCGAAAGGCTCGGCCCATCGCGCCATCCAGCCCACCGGCGGGACGTAGAGGGCGCGAGTCCAGCCCGACGGCTCCAGGTCGGCCTCGCGCAGCAGTTCGGCGAGCTGGCTGCGGCTGTAGGGGCGCCCGTGGCCGAAGGGCGTGCTCTCGCTGCCGGCCCACAGCCCGTCGCGGGAGGCCACGGCGATGATCGCCTTGCCCGACGGCGACAGCACCCGCCAGACCTCGCGCAGGTAGCCGACGGGATCGGGGCTTTCCTCCAGTCCGTGCACCACCAGCACCCGGTCAAACAGCGCGTTCTGGAACGGCAGGCTGTCCTCGGGCGTGAGCGCGGCGAGGTTGCCCGCCGACGATGGCCAGACCTCCACGCCCTGCTGGGCGGGCATCCCGGCCACCACCCGCCGGGCGCGGTCGCCCAGGCTGCCCACGAACGGCGTGGCGTAGCCGAGGGCCAGCACGTCCTGTCCGTGGGCGTCGCCCCAGGCCTCGAGCAGCTTGCGCTCCACCATCGTGCGCGCCGCCCGTCCGAGGTCGGAGGCGTAGAACTGGCGCAATTCCAGGACGTCGCGGCGCATCGTTGTCTGGCTAAGCTCGACGTGGGCGGTCCGCCAGCCTAAATCGTCCGACGCCTGACAGGGAGATCGCCATGACGCTCACCATTCACCAGTTCGCCTGCCTGTCGGACAACTACGGCTTCCTGATCCGCGACGACGCGACCGGCAAGACGGCCTGCATCGACACCCCCGACGCCGCCGCGATCCTGGCCGAGCTGAAACAGCTCGGCTGGGGGCTCGACATGATCCTCAACACCCACTGGCACCCCGACCACGCCGGCGGCAACGAAGAGATCAAGGCGGCCACGGGCTGCACGATCGTCGGGCCGAAGGAAGTCACCCGGATCGCGCCGCTGGACCGCGAAGTCGCCGGCGGCGACACCGTGGCGCTGGGCGAGACGACGTTCCAGGTGCTGGCCAGCGGCGGCCACACCCTGGAGCACATCGCCTACTACGACCCGGCCAGCAAGGCCGCCTTCGTCGGCGACACCCTCTTCGCGCTGGGCTGCGGCCGCATGTTCGAAGGCACGCCGGAGCAGATGTGGGAGAGCCTGCAGCGCCTGGCCGCCCTGCCGGACGACACCACCGTCTACTGCGCCCACGAATATACCGCCTCGAACGCCCGCTTCGCGCTGTCGGTGGACGACAGCGCCGCCCTCAAGGCCCGGGCCGAGGCGGTGTTCGCGGCGCGCGAGCGGGGCGAGTGGACGGTGCCGACGACCATCGGGCTGGAGAAGGCCACCAACCCCTTCCTGCGTGCGCCGCAACTGGCCGCCGGCGTCGGCGCGGCTGGGCAGCCCGACCACCTCGCCTTCGCCGCGGTGCGGTCGGCGAAGGACAACTTCAAGGGCTGAGACTCCGGCGGTCAGCCGCCCGTCGCGACCTTGATGATCCGCTTGGACGACGGCCGCCCGGCGAGGCCGTGGGCGGGCGCCACCACGATCCGCAGCACGCGGTCCTTCAGGTTGACCGAGGGCTTCTTGCCCTCCTCGAAACGCACCGTGCTGAACTGGCTCAGCGCGGCGCGGCCGTCGCGCCGCTCGGCCATCTGGACGAAGGCGACGCTGGTCACCACGGCCGCGTCGCCGATCAGCGCCGACCCGGCGGGCGTGACGTTTCGGGCCTCGAACACGATCGTCCGGCGTGCGACCCGGCCGGTGCGGTAGCTGGCCTGCAGCAGGCGCTCGCCGAGGGCCTGCGGGCTCATGGGCGCGAGGCGAAGCGGGACGCCCCCGCCGGCGAGGGAGACCGCCTCGCCATTGGGCCGACTGTCGGTGAAGAGCGTGAGGCCGCCGAGCCGGGTGGCGCGAAGGACCGGCTCGCCAAGTTCGTCGCGATAGATGACGTCGCCGCGCGGCGCGGGGCTGGGCGCCAGGGCCCAGACCTCGGGGCTGTCCTCGAACTTGAGCATCGGGACCGGCTGGGTCCGGTCCAGGACGAAGACCCGGCCCTCCTCGGACACGAAGCGGGCGATGGGCGGTCCAGCGACCTTGTCGCCCGGCTTGCGGAACAGGCTGTCGCGCAGCCGGTCCGCCGGACCGGCATGCGCGGGCGCCGCGGCGCCGACCGCCATGACGGCCAGCAGCGCCGCGCATGCTGCTCTCCTCGACGCCGTCAGCTTGCCCGTCATTCCATCGATTGAGATGCCGCGCGATCGGGGCGTTTTTTCGACCCTGGGAAGGTCTTCACCCGACCATGTACTGGCCGCCGTTAAGCGAAAGTGTCGCGCCGGTGACGTAGCCGGCCCGCTCGCCCGCCAGGAAGGCCACCATGTCGGCGATCTCGTCGCCGGTGCCCAGCCGCCCCACCGGGATCTGCGAGATGATGCCTTCCAGCACCTTCTCGGGCACGGCCTGCACCATCTCGGTGTCGATGTAGCCGGGCGCGATGCAGTTCACGGTGACGCCCTTGCGGGCGTTCTCGAGCGCGAGCGCCTTGGTGAAGCCGATCATCCCCGCCTTGGCCGCGGAGTAGTTGGTCTGGCCCATCTGGCCCTTCTGGCCGTTGATCGAGCTGATGTTGATGACCCGGCCCCAGCCGCGGTCGCGCATGCCCTCGATGACCTGGCGGGTCATGTTGAACAGGCTGTCCATGTTCACGCGGATGACCTCGCTCCACTGCTCGGAGGTCATCTTATGGAACACGCCGTCGCGGGTGATGCCGGCGTTGTTCACCAGCACGTCCACCGGGCCCAGCGCCTTCTCCACCTGCTCGACGGCGTGTTTGCAGTCCATGAAGTTGCCGACGTTGCCCTTCACGACCATGACGCCGAGTTCCTTGGCGCAGGCGGCCGCGGCCTCGTCGTTGCCGGAATAACCGGCCGCCACCTGCATGCCGTCGGTCTTCAGCCGCTCGACGATCGCCCGTCCGATGCCACGGGTTCCACCCGTGACCAGCGCCACCCTGGCCATGCCTTACGTCTCCCTATGAACCGTGACGCCCGTTGATCGGACGCTTCAGATCTTTTCCACGCACATTGCGACACCCATACCGCCGCCGACGCAAAGTGTGGCCAGGCCCTTGGTTGCGTCAGTGCGCTTCATCTCATGCAGCAGGGTGGTCAGGATCCGGGCGCCCGAGGCGCCGATCGGGTGTCCGATGGCGATGGCGCCGCCGTTGACGTTCACCTTTTCCGGATCGAGGCCCAGTTCGCGGACCACGCACAGCGATTGCGCGGCGAACGCCTCGTTCGATTCCACCAAGTCCAGGTCCGAGACCTTCCAGCCCGCCTTTTCCAGGGCCTTGCGGCTCGCAGGGATCGGGCCGGTGCCCATGATCTCCGGCTCGACGCCGGCATGCGCCCAGGACGCGATGCGGGCGAGCGGCTTCAGACCGCGCTTCTTGGCCTCGTCGGCGCTCATCAGCACCAGCGCGGCGGCGCCGTCGTTGAGGCCCGAGGCGTTGGCCGCGGTGACCGAGCCGTCCTTCGTGAAGGCCGGACGCAGGCCCGCCATCGCCTCGATGGTGGCGCCGTGGCGGATGTATTCGTCCTGGTCCACCACCGTGTCGCCCTTGCGGCCCTTCACGGTGACAGGCGCGATTTCGTCCTTGAACTTGCCCGATTTCTGGGCCGCCTCGGCGCGGTTCTGGGACACGACCGCGAACCTGTCCTGGTCCTCCCGCGTGATCTGCCAGCGGGCGGCGATGTTCTCGGCCGTCTGGCCCATATGGTAGCCGTGGAAGGCGTCCCACAGCCCGTCCTTGATCATGGTGTCGACCAGGGCGAGGTCCCCCATCTTCTGGCCGCCGCGGAGCTGTTGCGCGTGGGGCGACTGGCTCATGCTCTCCTGGCCGCCCGCGATCACGATCTTCGCAGAACCATCCTGGATCTGCTGCGCGGCCAGCGCCACAGCGCGCAGGCCGGACCCGCAGAGCTGGTTCAGGCTCCAGGCCGGGCTTTCGACCGGGACGCCGGCGTTGACCGCCGCCTGGCGGGCGGGGCCCTGGCCGGCGCCGGCCTGGAGCACCTGGCCCAGGATGACTTCCTCGACGTCGCTCGCGGCGATGCCCGCGCGCTCCACCGCGGCCTGGATCGCCACCTTGCCCAGCTCATGGGCCGGCAAGCTCGCGAGCGCGCCGTTGAACGAGCCCACCGGCGTGCGGACGGCGGAGACGATGACGATGTCGGTCATGGGAAATCCCTGAATTTTTCCGGTCGGCCCAACCCCATCTATCGGCTGGCGCCGACGGGAGGGCAAGCGAGAGGTTACCAATTGGTTGATGGCATTTGCTTATGCGCTCGCATCCGCGATACTGCGTTGCAGAATGGTCGGCGGGGAATCGCCGCCGCGTACAAGGATTAGGGATGGCCGACACCCAGGAGAGCGGCGCTGGCGCCCAGAGCGCGCCGGGCGAACGCGTCGTCATCAAGAAGTACGCAAACAGGCGGCTCTACAACACCGCCTCCTCCAGCTACGTCACGCTGGAGCATCTCGCCGACATGGTGAAGCAGGGCGTCGACTTCGTCGTCTATGACGCCAAGACCAACGAAGACATCACGCGCACGGTCCTGACCCAGATCATCTTCGAGGAAGAAGAGAAGAGTCAGGGGCAAAGCCTGCTGCCGATCCAGTTCCTGCGCCAGCTCATCAGCTTTTACGGCAACTCGATGCAGGCGTTCCTGCCGAGCTACCTCGAGCTGTCGCTCGCCAGCTTCACCCAACAGCAGGAGCGCCTGCGCAACCAGCTCGCCAGCTTCGGCCATGCGGGCGGGATGGCGAACTACGAGGACCAGATCCGGCAGAACCTTCAGCTCTTCGACCGGGCGATGAAGATGTTCTCGCCCTTCGCCTACGCGCCGGCCGCGCGGGCCGATGAGCCCGCCGCGCCGCCGAAGGTGGAACCTCAGAGCGACGAAGCGCTTACGGCGCTGCGCAAGCAGATGGCCGAGATGCAGGCTCAACTCGACAAGCTGGCGAAAGGCTAAGGTTGTGGCCCGCGCATTGCAGGTTGTGTGACATGATGTCCCGCATTGATCGCGTCCGGAGGGTCTCCTACACGCGCCGAACCGTGCGGACCGAGGCCGACTCCATCGAGGAGGCGTCGGGCGCGGACATCGTCAACCTTCCCGTCCCCGTCTCCGCCCCTGGCCCCTATCAGCGGCCGCCGCGTCGGGAATTCCGCCAGGGCGATTGCGAAGTGGCCGCCCAGCTCATCGGCCAGAGCGGCGAGCGCCGGGGCCTCAGGGCCGGGCCGACCCTGCTGGAGACCGCGCGCGTCGCCTACAACCGCGTGGAATGGTCGGGCAGCTACGACCGCCGCGCCCGCTCCGGCCGCCGTACGCGCACCGACATCTAGATCAGAATTCGGTCCAGTCGCTTGAGCCGCCGCCCGCGAAGGCGGCGATCTTCTGGCGCGCCGCGTGCACCGGATTCCCGGCCGGCGGCGACTTGCGCGCTGGGGCGTTAGCAGTCCGCGCCTGCTGCTGCCCGGTCTTGAACCGCCCCACGACTCCGGCGAGTTCCCGCGCCTCGCTGTTGAGCGCGTGCGTGGCGGCCGTCGTCTGCTCGACCATGGCGGCGTTCTGCTGGACCACCTGATCCATCTGGTTCACCGCCGTGTTCACTTCCTGCAGCCCGGTCGCCTGTTCCTGCGCCGAGGCCGAGATCTGGGCCACCAGCGCGTCGACCGCCGTGACCTGCGAGGCGATGCGCTGCAGCACCTCGCCCGTGCGGCCCACCATGCCGACGCCCATCTCCACCTGGTCGGTGGAGGCGGCGATCAGCGTCTTGATCTCCCGCGCCGCCTCGGCCGAGCGCTGGGCCAGCGCCCGCACTTCCGCGGCGACGACCGCGAAGCCCTTGCCCGCGTCGCCGGCCCGCGCCGCTTCCACCCCGGCGTTCAGGGCCAGCAGGTTGGTCTGGAAGGCGATCTCGTCGATCACGCCGATGATCTTGGTGATCTCGCGGGAGGAGGCCTCGATCTGGCTCATGGCCTCGACCGCACTGCGCACCACTTCACTGGAGGTCTGCGCCTCGCCGCGGACCTGATCCATGGCCGCCGTGGCCTCGCGGGCGCTGCCGGCGGTGTTGCGGACGGCCGAGGTGATCTCCTCCACCGCAGCCGCCGTTTGGACCAGACTGGCCGCCTGCTGCTCGGTGCGGCGCGCCAGCTCGTCGGCGGCCTGGGCCATCTGGCTGGCGCCCGAACCGATGCCGCCGGCCGAGGCCGACAGGGTGATGACCACGCCCTCCAGCGCCTCGACGGCGCGGTTGAAGTCGGATTTGAGCTCTTCGTATTCCGCCGCCACAGTCTCGTTGAGACGCGCGCTGAGATCGCCGGCCGCCAGGCGCGACAGCTCGCGCGCCATCGCCTGGACCACCCGCTTCTGCTCCCGGCCGGCCGCTTCGAACGCCGCCTCGGTGTCCTTCAATCGCCGCTCGACCTCCAGATGCATCTCGGCGGCTTCAGCCTGCAGGCGCGCGCGCTCTCGTCCGTTCTCGCGGAAGACCATGACGCTGCGAACCATGTCGCCGATCTCGTCGCGCCGGTCGGCGCCCGTGACCTCGGCCTGATAGTCGCCGTCGGCCAGACGCCGCATCGATACGGATAGCCGCTCGATCGCATGGACGATCAGCTGTTCGAAGAAGAAGACCCCGAAGATCGCGCCCACCACCATGGCGGCGCCCGCGCCGGCGCTGATCCACATGGCCAGCCTGAGGCCATCCCGCGCGACGGCGTCCGTCGCCGCGTTCTGGCCGAGCCAGAGCAGGACGACATTGAGCCCGACCAAGCCCAGAACCGCGAGGATGCCGGCGGCCCAGGACAGGCGCATGCGGGCTTTGATCGTGGTCGGCATCGGGGTCCTCGGGCAGTCGCGCGAATCAGACGCGCACGGAGCACCCGACACCCTGCCCCCCGCAGGTGAAGGACCCCCTAAACCCCGTCGCGGGAGGGGTGCGGCGGGCCGTCGCAGCCGGCGCTTAGCTCCAGTCGCGCGAGCCGCTCCTCCAGGGCCGCGACACGGCGCTCCAGGGCGTCCACGCGGGTGTCCGGCGACGACGCCCCCGGCGTCGGCGTGGAGACCCCGGCGCGGTTGGCCACTTCGGCCGCCGATACGCCCAGCAGCTCGGCAAAGGCCGCCACCTGCCCGGCGGAAAGTTCCCTCTGGTCCTTGAACACCAGCACGAGCTCGGCCTCGGTCAGGCCCGCCACCGCGGCCAGCACCGTGCGGGAGAGGCCGCGGCTCTCGAGCATTTCGTCGAACCAGGCGGCGTCGAAGAAGAGGGCCATGGCGGGCGGCTCCTGTGGCGCCGGACTTGCTTAACCGTGTTCGGACCCCACGGCCACGGACCCGCAGATGCTCGTCTTCCTGTCCCGATTCCTCGACGTCGCGGTCGTGACCCTGCTGCTGTCGGCCTTGACCTAGGGCCGTCCTAGAGCTCGTCCGCGCCGCCGGGATTGCGGGCCCGCGACTGCAGCCACATCACGCCGAAAAGGTCCGAGAGCGAGGCCGCCAGACGGCCGAGGTTGGTGTACTTCGAGCGCCCCGTCTGGCGATGCCGGTGGTTCACGGGCCGGAATTCCACGTGATAGCCCTCGCGCAACATCAGCGCCGGCAGGTAGCGGTGGATGTGATCGAAGTACGGCAGCCGCAGGAAGGCCTCGCGCCGGAACGCCTTGAGGCCGCAGCCGGTGTCGTTGGCGGTGTCCTTCAGGAGCCGCTTGCGGACCCCGTTGCCGACCCGCGACGCCAGCTTCTTGGCCTGGCTGTCCTGGCGCTTGACCCGCTCGCCGCCGACCAGCGCCAGCTCCGGCGGGCCCGCCGCCAGAGCGTCGGCCAGAGCGGGGCCGTCCGCCGGGTCGTTCTGGCCGTCGCCGTCCAGCGTCACCACCACCGGCGCCCGTGCGGCAAGCACGCCGGTCCGGATCGCCCGGCTCTGGCCGGCGTTGCGACGATGTCCCAGCACCCGCAGCTCGGGGATCTCGGCCGACAGCGCCTTCAGCGCCGTCCGCGTGCCATCCCGGCTGGCGTCGTCGACGAAGATGATCTCGAAGCGTCGCCCGGCGAAGGCCACCGCGATCTCGCGCGCCAGGGCAGGTGCGGCGCCCTCCTCGTCGAAGACCGGGACGACGACGGAAATGTCCGGGGCGATCTGGGGGGTGGAAGCCATCGTCCGCTTCCATAGCGGAAAAGGCGGCGCGCGACAGGATCATGGTATGCACCGGCTCATGACGCTGGACAGCGCCCTGACAAAATGGAGCGGCGGCTGGCGGGGGCCGGCCCTCGCCGCCCTCATCGCTTTCCTCGCCGGACTGCCCGGGCTGGTGGCCATGCCCCCCCTGGACCGGGACGAATCCCGATTCGCCCAGGCGACCGCCCAGATGCTGGAGAGCGACGACTTCGTGGTCATCCGCTTCCAGGACGCCCCGCGCTTCAAGAAGCCCGTGGGGATCCACTGGCTGCAGGCGGCCAGCGTGACCGCGGTCTCCAGCCCGGAGGCGCGGCAGATCTGGGCCTACCGCCTGCCCTCCCTGCTGGGCGTGATGCTGGCCGCCGCCGCCTGCGCCTGGGGCGCGGCGGCGCTGTTCGACCGACGGACGGCGCTGTTCGCCGGCGTCCTGCTGGGCTCCAGCTTCCTGGTCTCCACCGAGGCGTTCATCGCCAAGACGGACGCGGCGCTGCTGGGCGCCACCACGCTCGCCATGGCGGCTCTGGCGCGCATCTATGCCGCCTGGCGCGGCGGCGCGCCGGCGTCGCGTAGCGCGGTCTGGATCTTCTGGGGCGCGCTGGCGGCCTCGGTGCTGATCAAAGGGCCGGTGGGGCCCATGGTCTGCGGCCTGGCGATGCTGACCCTCGCCCTCTGGGATCGGCGCACCGGCTGGCTCGCCGGAATGAAGTGGTGGTGGGGCCTGGTGATCGTCCTCGCCGTCGTGGGCCCTTGGGCCGGCGCGGTGACGGTGGCGACGGACGGCGGGTTCTGGACCGAGGCGATCGGCGCCGACCTCGCGCCGAAACTGGCGGGCGGCCAGGAGAGCCACGGCGCCCCGCCGGGCTACCACCTGCTGCTGACTCCGATCCTATCGTTCCCCATGACCCTGCTGCTGCCGGCCGCGGCGGTCGTCGCCTGGCGGCGCCGGGCCGAGCCTGGCGTCCGGTTCGCGATAGCGTGGCTGGTCCCGACCTTCCTCGTCTTCGAACTCCTGCCGACCAAGCTGCCGCACTATCCCATGCCGGCGTACGGCGGGCTCGCGTGGCTGGCCGCCCTGGCGCTGTCCGCACCGATCTCCGCCGCCGCCCGCTGGCTCGGCGCTAGCCTTTGCGCCCTGGTCGGCCTCGCCCTCGCCGGTGGCGTCATCTATCTCCTTTCGCTCTATGGAGACGCGTCGGACGCTTGGCCCGCGACCCTGGCCGGCGGCCTGCTCGCGGCGGCCGGCCTGGTCGGCGCCTACCTGATGGCCCGCGAGGCGCCGCGCGCGGCGACCATCGGCGCCATGGTCCTCGGAATTCTCGGGCATGCGGCGCTGGCCGCGGGCCTCGCGCCCCGACTGGAGCCGCTCTGGCTCTCGACCCGCCTCGAGGCCGCGCTCGACGCGGCCCGCCTGCTCCCTCGCCAGGGCCTCGCCGAGGCGCCCGTCGCCGTGGCCGGTTTCGCCGAGCCGAGCCTGGTCTTCGCCCTCGGCACCGCCACCGAGCTCGACGGTCCGGCCGAGGCCGCGCAGGCGGTGGTCGAACATCGTCCGGCCATCGTCGAGCAGCGCGAGGAAGCCGCCTTCCGTCGCGAGCTTGCCATCCGTGGCGGCAGGGCGCGCGAAGTGGCCCGCGTCGAGGGGATGAACTACTCGAAGGGTGATGAACTGACGCTCAGGGTCTATGTGGCCCCGGACGTCGATGTGAGCGAGGCGAGGCCATGAGCCGGCGTATCGAGATCGTGGAAGTCGGCCCCCGCGACGGGCTGCAGAACGAGAAGACCCTCCTGGAGGTGGGCGACAAGCTGGAGATGATCCGGCGCCTCGAGGCCGCCGGCGCGCGGCGCATGGAGGTGGTCTCCTTCGTCAACCCGAAGCGCGTGCCCCAGATGGCCGGCGCCGAGGAGATCATGGCCGCCCTGCCGCACAAGGAGGGACGCTCGCGGATCGGCCTCGTGCTGAACCTGAAAGGGTGGGAGCGCTGCGTCGAGGCCGGCTGTGACGAGGCCAATGTGGTGGTCTGCGCCAGCGACGGCTTCGGCATCCGCAACCAGGGCGCCTCGGTCGAAGAACAGGTCGCCACCCTGGCTCATATCATGGGCGTGCGCCGCAAGGAGGAGCCGCCGGTCACCCTGACCGTCTCGGTGGCCTTTGGCTGCCCGTTCGACGGCGAGGTCCCGGAGGATCGCGTCGTCGAGATCGTCAAGGCGGGCGCCGACCTGCGCGTCGCCGAGATCGCCCTCGCCGACACCATCGGCGTCGCCGATCCCTGGACCGTGCGCCGCCGGGTCGAAGCGGCGAAGAAAGCGGCCGGCCACATCCCCCTGCGCCTGCATTTCCACGACACCCGCAACACCGGCCTAGCCAACGCCTTCGCAGGCGTCGAGGCGGGCGTCGATATCCTGGACGCCAGTGTGGGCGGGTTGGGCGGCTGCCCCTTCGCCCCGAACGCCACCGGCAACATCGGCACCGAGGATCTCGTCTATATGCTGGAGCGCGCCGGATTCGAGACCGGCTACGACCTCGACCAGTTGATCGAGATCGGCCACTGGGCGTCCGAGAAGCTGGGCAAGGCGCCCGCTTCTTCGCTCGCCCGCGCCGGGACCTTCCCGATCCAGCGGCCGGCGGCCTGACCTTAAGAAGACGTAACTGTCGGTTGCAGCGCGGGCGCGCTAATGGCGCGCACCATGAACACGGTCGTCCCGCTTCTTGCCCGCGTGACCGCCGCCGCCGCCGCGGTCGTCGCCCCCCGTGCGCCCCGGCCCGCAGAGGTGCTGGTCGTGACGCGGCCGGACTCACAGGCCGCGATTGAGGCCTTCGCTCCCCACGCCATCGCCTCGACCCCGGCCGATGCGGAGCAGGGGCGCCGATTCGCCGAGCGCGCCGGGGCCGCGCACATCTGCATCGAGCCCTGCAGCGGCGATGCGGGTCGCCCGGCCTGCGTGCGTCCCGCGGCGGCGTGCCGTTGGCCCATGTCGGAGCGGCTGCTGCATAATCCGGCGCGCCGGGCCCGCGACGAAGCCTTCTACCGGGCCATGGGCGACAGCGCCGCGACGCCCTGCATCGACGCCCTGACCGCCGGCTACCGTCGGAACTTCGCGATTTGCGCCAGCCTCGCCCGGCAGGTCGGGCCGGGCGAGCGCGTCGTGCTCGTCGCGATCTCGGCCAACGACGCGCTGTTGCGGCAATGCATTTCGGAGACGCCGGGTCTCAGGCTCGCCGACTAGGCCTCAGTGGCGGCGGGCTCGCCGCAGGATAGGTCGCGCCACGGCCGCGGCGATAACCAGGGGCGAGAGCGCCCAGGCGGCGAGGCGCTGGCGACTATTGGCGGCGCGCTTGCGGAAATAGCGGGCGAGGCCCACGCCCTTGTGGAACTCCACCTTCAGCGGGCTGGTCTGGCTGGTGCCGCCGATATGGATCACCTCGGCCTTCGGGTGGAACAGCACCTGGCCGCCCGCGCGGCGGACGCGCCAGCACAGGTCGACGTCCTCCACATGCAGGAAATAACCCTCGTCGAACCCCTGCACCCGGTCGAAGTCCTCGCGTCGCATGCAGAAGCAGGCGCCCGAGATCGTCGGCACCGCCTGGGCGGTGTCGGGCAGGGCCTCGCCCTCCCAGTGGACTTCATAGCGCCCCAGCGTCGCAGAGCGGGCGAGGCCGCTCATGGAGAGGAGCGCGCTGATCGGCGTGATGTCGCCGCGGCGTGCGCCACGCTGTTCGCTGCGGTCGGCGTTCAGCACCCGGCCGCCGACGAGGGTGGGGATCGGTCGCCCCTCGATCTCGCGCGCCAGGGCCGCCACGCAGCCCGGTTGGAGGAAGGCGTCCGGGTTGAGGAACACGAGCAGATCGCCGCGCGCCGTCCGCGCGCCGAGATTGGCGCCGCGGGCGAAGCCGACATTGCCCTGGCCCTGCAGCAGGGTCACGCGATCGTCCCGCGCCGCCAGCTCGCGCAGTCGCGCCGCTTCCACGGGCGTGGAACCGTTGTCGATTACGACAAGCTCGTCCACCAGCGGGTCGGCCAGCACGCAGGCGAGGCTCTGCGTCAGAGCCTCGCCCGTCATGTAGACGACCATGATCACCGAAACGCTGCGGCGGGGCCGCAGCGTCTCGGCAGTCAGCGCCGTATCGGCAGCCACCAGCGGTGCGGCGATGCCGTTCATCCAGGCTCCCCAACGACGGCCGTCCCCGCGGCCGCGGGTCCGTCCCGTCGCTTCCGGGCAATGTCCGGCGGAGTCGCCTCGGTGGCAAGCGCGTTCACGGCGTCGCCCAGCGTCAGGATCTCCTGACGGTCGGAGCCCAGACGGCGCAGGGCGACCTTGCCCTCCTCCGCCTCGCGACGGCCGACGACGGCGATCACCGGAACCTTCGCCAGGCTGTGCTCGCGGATCTTGTAGTTGATCTTCTCGTTCCGCAGGTCGATCTCGACCCGCAGGCCCTGGGCTTTCAACGCCTCGACGGCCTTCCGCGCATAGTCGTCGGCGTCGGACGTGATCGTCGTGACCACCACCTGCGTCGGCGCCAGCCACAGCGGGAACGCCCCGGCGAAGTTCTCGATCATCACCCCGATGAAGCGCTCCATCGAGCCGCAGATCGCCCGGTGCAGCATCACGGGACGCTGCTTGGAGCCGTCCTCCGCCACGTATTCGGCGCCGAGGCGCTCGGGCAGCACATAGTCGAGTTGCAGCGTCCCGCACTGCCACGTGCGGCCGATGGCGTCCTTCAGGTGGAATTCCAACTTGGGGCCGTAGAAGGCGCCTTCGTTGGGCAGCCTTTCGACCCGCTCGATGCCCGCGTTGAGCGCGGCCCGCTCCAGCTTCGCCTCGGCGACATCCCAGACCTCGTCCGTCCCGAACCGCTCGTCGGGGCGGAGCGCCAGCTTCACCGCATGCAGCTCCAGGCCGCAGTCGCGATAGACGCGCTCCAGCAGGCGGATGAACTTGGTCGACTCCGCCTCGATCTGGTCCTCGCGGCAGAAGATGTGGGCGTCGTCCTGCGTGAAGGCCCGAACGCGGAAGATGCCGTGAAGGGCGCCCGAGGGCTCATAGCGATGGCACGCGCCGAATTCGGCCATGCGCAGCGGCAGGTCGCGATAGCTCTTCTGGCCGTGGTTGAAGATCTGCACGTGCCCCGGGCAGTTCATCGGCTTCACGGCCAGGCTCTCGCCCTCCTCCGTCTCGCACGTGAACATGTTCTTCCCGAACTTCTGCCAGTGACCGGACTTCTCCCAGAGCTCCCGGTCCATGATCTGCGGGGCCTTGACCTCCACATAGCCGTCGGCGTCCAGCATCCGGCGCATGTAGGCCTCGACCGACCGGTAGAGCTGCCAACCCTTGGCGTGCCAGAAGATCATGCCCTTGGCCTCTTCCTGCATGTGGAAGAGGTCCATTGCCTTGCCGATCTTGCGGTGGTCGCGCTTCTCGGCCTCCTCGACGCGGTGGAGGTGGTCCTCGAGATCCTTCTCGCTGGCCCAGGCCGTGCCGTAGATGCGCTGGAGCATGGGGTTGCGGTGGTCGCCGCGCCAGTAGGCGCCGGCCAGCTTGGTCAGCTTGAACGCCTTGCCCGCCGCCTTCGTCGACGGCAGGTGCGGGCCGCGGCAGAGGTCCTTCCACTGGCCCTGGCGATAGACGCTGACCGCCTCGCCTGCCGGGATGGCCGCGATGATCTCGGCCTTGTAGTGCTCGCCGATCGACTTGAAGTGGGCGATGGCCTCGTCGCGGTCCCACTCCTCGCGCACGATCGCCTCGTCGCGGTCGACGATTTCCTTCATGCGCTGCTCGATCTTGGCGAGGTCGTCCAGGCTGAACGGCTCGTCGCGGGCGAAGTCGTAGTA
Organism: Pseudomonadota bacterium; assembly: GCA_046725615.1. Lineage (GTDB taxonomy): Bacteria > Pseudomonadota > Alphaproteobacteria > Caulobacterales > Caulobacteraceae > Phenylobacterium. Next base: position 14,524 of record JBKOYY010000015.1, on the reverse strand, counting down.
GAAGCCGTCCTCGATCGCCGGGCCGATGGTCACCTGCGTGCCGGGGAACAGTTCCTGCACCGCCTCGGCCAGGATGTGGCTGACGTCGTGGCGGATCGTCTCGAGCGCCTCGGGGCTCTCACGGGAGAGGATCTCGAACCTGCCGCCCTTCGCGAGCGGGCGGTCCACGTCCAGCAGCTCACCGTCCAGCTTGATGAGGACGGCGCGCTTGGCCAGCGAGGGGGCGATCGAGGCCGCCACCTGCTTGCCCGTCGTCCCGGGCTCGTACTCGCGTTTGGAGCCGTCGGGGAAAATCAGGTCGATCATGTCTCTTCACACTTCCAGTCGCGCGCCTTGGCTTCAGCCTGTCGGCGCGGAGGCGGCGGGTCCCAGCCCGAGCCGCCCCAGGGATGACAGCGACACAGTCGCTTCGCGGTGAGCCAGCTCCCGCGCAGGGGACCGTGTCCGATCAGGGCCTCGGCGGCGTACTCCGAACAGGTCGGAGCAAACCGGCACTGGCGTCCGATCAACGGGGAAAGCGTCCATTTGTAGGCTCGGAGGAGCCCCCTGACGCATCTCTCGTAGAAGCTCATGCCGGCTGCGGCTTGCGATTGCAGGTCCGCTAGGACCCCGAGAGGTTCAAGCCGCGCCGGCGGTAGTAGTTCGCGTAACCGCCATCACCGCGACGCCCGGCGTCCGGCGGCAGGAAGCGGCGATGTTCGTGGTGCGAAGCATGCGAACCAGCGTGGAGTGAGGCGCGCCGTTTATCATGCGCAGCCCCGGAACGGAACCGCCCGCGGTGCGGGAGGCCTCTAGCTGGTCAGCGGCAGTTCCCGGATCTCAACCGTGCCGCCGGCCTCGAAGACCGGATTGCCCGCGAGCAGGGTCCGGGCGTGGTCGAAATCGCGGGCGGCGACACGCACGAAGCCCGAGATGTGCGCGGTCGGCTCGGGCGCGGCGCCGGTCTTCCTCACGCAGGCGCCCTGGCCGATCGCGCTGCCGCCCTGGAACACACCCGCCTCACGCAGGCGGGTGAGGTACGGGTCCCAGTCGAGGCCGCCGTCGCCCGGCGCGTCGTCGTGCATCAGGAAGATGAAGTCCGCCATTCAAGCCCTCCGCGCCACGGCGTCGCGCACCGCCTCGGCCGCCGCCTCGAAGGCGAGCAGGGTCGAGGTGTGGCGGGCGGGATAATCCTTCACCGGCGCCAGCAGCGCCAGATCGGAGAAGCGCCCCTCGGGTGCGGGACCACCGGATTTGAGCATGGCCTTGAAGCGGTCGCGGGCGTCCTCGAGTTCCGCGAGGCTGGCGCCGACCACGTGCGCGCCCAGCACCGAGGCGGCGGCCTGGCCCAGGGCGCAGGCCTTCACGTCCTGGGCGAAATCGACGACCCGGTCGCCGTCGACCTTCACGTCCACCACCACCCGGCTGCCGCAGAGCTTCGAGACCTTCTCCGAGGTGGCGTCGGGATCGGCCAACCGGCCGATCCGAGGCGTCTCGGCCGCGAGCCGCAGCAGCTTCGCCGAATAGAGGTCGTCGATCATGCCCCCTAGGTCGTCATGCGGCGCGGTCTTGTCAAACCTCAGACGACGACCGGCAGGCGCTCCATGCCCCGGAAGAACGGCAGCGTCCGCCAGGCCGGCGTCGCCTGCGGGTCGGCCAGCTTCAGGTCGGGGAACCGCGCAAACAGGCGGCTCAGGGCAACCTGCGCCTCCAGCCGGGCCAGGGGCGCGCCGATGCAGATGTGCGATCCGCCGCCGAACGCCACGTGCGGCTTGTGCTTGCGGCTGACGTCGAACCGGTGCGGCTCCTCGAACACATCCGGATCGCGGTTGGCGCCGCGCAGCGAGACGGTGACCGCCTGGCCCGCGTGCAGCGGGCAGCCGCCCACGTCCATGTCGCCGGAGACGATCCGGCCTGTGATGTCCACCGGCGGCTCGAAGCGCAGGGTTTCCTCGACCACCGCGTTGATGATCCCGGGATCGGCCTTCAGCTTCGCCAGCTCCCCCGGGTTCAGCAATAGGAGCCGCACGGCGTTGCCGATCAGGTCGGTGGTGGTGAGGTTGCCGCCCACCAGCAGGGCGGTGAGGTTGATCCGCAGCTCATCGTCCGACAGCGGCGCCCCGGCCGCCTGGAGTTGCACCATGTCCGAGATGAGATCGTCGCGCGGACTGGCCCGGCGGTCCTCCATGGCCTCGGTGAAATAGGCGCTGAGCGCCTCGCTGGCGGCCTCCATCTGGGCGGTCTGCTCGGGCGTGCGCAAAGGGTTGAGCCCTTGGATGACGCCTTCCGACCACTCCCGGAATTCCGCCAGCCGGTCGTGGTCGACGCCCAGGATGGAGGCGATGACGTCGATCGGGATCGGGACGCAGAAGGCCGCCATCAGGTCGACTTCGCCCTTTGCGGGGAAACGATCGAGGGCCTCGTCCACGATCCGCTCCACCTGCGGCTTGAATTTCGCCACCCGCGCGTACAGCGCCTGCGACAGCGGCTGGCGGACGCGGGCGTGGTCCGGATCGTCCAGCATCAGGATGCTGGTGGTGCTGGTGCGCGGTTTGCTGAGGTCGGTCTCGGCGATCAGGCGGCGCTGCAGCACCGCACTCTCCTCGGCGCGCAGCGGATCGCGCCAGAGCTCCCGGTTGTTCACCACCGCCCGGACGTCGGCATATCGGGTCAGCACGAGGCTGCCCGACACCGGATCGGCATGGGCGGGGCAGCGGCTGCGCAGATCATCGAGAAGACCGTGCGGATCGACGCGGAACGTCTCGTTCAGCGGCGTCAGCTCGAACAGGTTCGGCAGGGGGCGATCGTTCACGGCCGGCTTCCTCCATCAGGGCGGTTGGCCCGCCTCTTGAAAAAATGACACGGGCGTCAGCTTCGGCCAGGAGGACGCGCGACGCAAGCGCGGCCGCTACTGCCGGGCCATTTCCGCCTCGCCCACGGCCTCGCCGTCCAGTTCCTGGTCGTCGTCCATGCTCACCGTGACCTTGCGCAGGTCGCCGGTGAAGACGAACGGCGCCGGATAGTCCGCGACCGGGCTGCCGCGATCGAGGCCGATGTCCAGGCCCGACCACGAGATCAGGATCACGAAGCCTGTGGTCGCCAGCCCTTCGCCGGCCGGCTCCCCGTCGATGGTCAGGGTGAAGGTGCGGTTCAGTCCCTCGCCCGTCGCCCGCGAGACCATGCCCAGCCGCGTGGCCGTGGCCGGGACGGCACGGTCCGAACTCACCGTGGTCTTCTGGCCGCCGATGTTCAGGGTGTGATGCAGCCGGCCGTCCTTGAGGTAGAGGCTGTAGCCGCTGGTGGCGTCGCCGTGCGCCAGCAGCACGCCTTCCTCACCCCCCTTCAGCCGCACGTCGGCCTCGATGCGGTAGGTGCGGGCCCGCACGTCCGGGGCGACGTCGGTGGGCAGGTGGCCCATCCCCTTGTGGAACACGAACCGGCGGCGCGCGCCGTGGAACCGGGCCGAATTCTCGGCGAAGCGCGGTCCGAACCGGTCGTCCAGCGGCAGAACCTGGCTGGCCTCGGCGACCCGCCACCACTCGTCGATCAGCGCCTTCAGCCGCTCGGGCTCCTTGGCGGCCAGGTCGTCGGTCTCGGAGAAGTCGGCGTCCAGGTGGAACAGCTCCCACACGTCGGCGTCGAACGGCGAACCCGGCGGATGGAACGCCACCGCTTTCCAGCCGTCCTTCCACAGGCCCCGGTGGCCGAACATCTCGAAATACTGCGGCCTGTCGCGGGCCGGCGCCGCCGGATCCTTGAGGCTGGCCGCGAAGCTCACGCCCTCCAGCGGCATCTGGGCGACGCCGTTCACCTGAGCCGGCGGGGTCACGCCGATGACCTCCAGCAACGTCGGCACGAGGTCGCTGGCGTGGGCGAAGTGAGGCCGCACCTCGCCGCGCGCCGCGATCCCCTTCGGCCAGGAGATCACCAGCGGATCGCGGATGCCACCGCCGTGGGTGTTCTGCTTGTAACGGCGCAGCGGCGTATTCGACGCCATCGCCCAGCCATGCGGAAAGTTCGAGTGGGTGTCCGGCCCGCCGATGTCGTCGATCCGGGCCAGCTTCTCGGCCATGGGCTCACCGCGGAAGTTGAACGGCCCCATGGCGTTGACGAAGCCCAGCGGCCCGCCCTCCTGCGAGGCGCCGTTATCGCTCATCACGATGATCAGCGTGTCGTCGCGCACGCCCGCCCGTTCCAGGAACTCGACCAGTCGGCCGATATGCTGGTCGGTGTGATCCAGCATGCCGGCGAAAGCGCTCTGCAGCCGGGTGAAGACGCGGCGTTCGTCCTCTGAGTAGCTGTCCCAGGGGCGAACGCCCTCGTTGCGCTCGGGCAGGCGGGTGTCGGGCGGCGCCAGGCCCATGGCCTTCTGGCGCGCCAGGCGCTGCTCGCGCTCCACGTCCCAACCGTGGGCGAAGACTTCGTCGTAGCTCTTGATCAGGTCGGCCGGCGCCTGGTGCGGCGCGTGGCAGGCGCCGGGCGCCAGCCACAGCAGCCAGGGGGTCTGCGGCGCATCGGCGATGTGATCGGCAATGTAGCGGATCGACTGGTCCACCAGGTCTTCGGTCAGGTGGTAGCCGGTCTCGAAGGTCCCGGGCGGGGTAATCGGCGTGTTGTCCCGCACGAGCTCGGGCGAATACTGGTCGGTCTCGGCGTCCATAAAGCCGTAGTAGCGGTCGAAACCCCGCCCAAGCGGCCAGCCGTCGAAAGGCCCCGACGGGCCCGTCTCGGTCAGCGGCGTCACGTGCCACTTGCCGACCATGTAGTTCCGGTAGCCATGCGGCCGCAGCATCTCGGGCAGCGTGCCGGCCTCCTTGGCGATCTTGCCGCGATAGCCCGGGTAGCCGCTGTCGAAGTTGGCCAGGCAACCGACGCCCACAGAATGGTGGTTTCGGCCGGTCAGCAGGGCGGCCCGCGTGGTCGAGCACATGGCCGTGGTGTGGAAGCCGGCGTAGCGCACTCCCTCGGCCGCCAGCCTGTCGATGTTGGGCGTGCGGATCGGCGAGCCGTAGCAGCCGAAGTCCGAGAACCCCACGTCGTCGAACAGGATCACCAGGATGTTCGGCGCGCCCTTGGGCGGCCTCGGCGGCTCGGGCCACTCCGGGGTCGAGTCCGCCACCGTCCGCCCGATCTTCGCCGCCATCAGATTCCCCCGTCTTTGCCGCAGAATGACGGACCGCCCGGGGTCCGCCAAGTCATGACAGACGGAGTGCCAGTTTGTCGGGCCTCAACCGCGGCGCTGGTATTCCGCCTCGGCCCGCGCCTTCAGCGCCTCGTTCATGGCCTGGAAGCCTCGGCGCACGACACGGCCCATGCGCTTGCCCAGCGACGGCCCCATCAGCCCGCCGAAGATCTCGCCGTTGTCGACGATGCAGCCGGCCTCGGACAGCGAGGTGATCTCGATGTAGCGCACCGTCTTGATCATCCCGCCCATGAGCTTGAGCTGCCAGTGGAGCTGCTCGTTCGGCACCCATTCCATCACGCGCGGACGGATCTGCTGCACCGGCTGGCCCGGCAGGGCCAGGTCGAGCGTCAGGATCTCACCGATCCGCACCTCGCCGACGGCGCGGGTGTAGGTGGGGTTCCATTCCTCCCAGAGGTGGAGGTCGCGGACGATCTCCCAGATCAGCTCGGCCGGCGCCTGTACCCCGATCCGATCCTCGATCCGCACCCCGCCGGGCGGCTTGGGCGGCGGCGGCTTGCCTTCGGTCTGCAGCGACATGGTCTTGGGGCCCATCGCCGCGCCCCGACGCTGGAAGGGGGCGGCCTTGAGGTCGGGCCCGGGCTTGAACGCCATCACGCCTGCTCCTTGATGCGCCAGGTCGCGCCGCCGGCGCCGTCCATCACCTCGACATTGAGCGCCGCCAGCTCGCCGCGGATGCGGTCGGCTTCCGGCCAGTTCTTGGCCGCCCGCGCTGCCTGCCGTTCGGCCAGCAACGCCTCGACGCGGCTCTTGAGGTCGTCGTCGGCGCCGCTCTGGAACCAGGCCTGCGGATCGGCGGTCAGGAATCCCATCAGGTTCCCGGCCTCGACCAGCAGGCCCCGCCCGCTGGCGACGGCCCGCGCGTCCTTGGCCATGACGGCGGCCCGAACCTTGTCGGACAGCTGGAACAGGGCGGCGAAGGCGCTCGGGGTGTTCAGGTCGTCATGGAGAGCATGGCGCACCGCGGCGTGGTCGCCGGCGGCAGCCGCGTTCTGCCATCCGTCGGCCGCCGGCTCGCCCGCCAGGAAGCGGCCCGCGTCGTCCAGCACCCGATAGAGCCGGTCCAGCGCGCTCTTGGCCTGTTCGATCAGCGTGTCGTTCCACTCCAGCGGCTGGCGGTAGTGGCCGCTGAGTAGCGCCCAGCGGATCGCCTCGCCGGGGTAGAGCTTCAGAAGGTCGTGCGCGAGCGCGACGTTGCCGACGCTCTTGCTCATCTTCTCCTCGCCCATGTTCAGGAAGCCGTTGTGCATCCAGACCTTGGCGTATTCGCGGCCGCCGTGGCCCGAGCAGACGCCCTGGGCCAGCTCGTTCTCGTGGTGCGGGAAGACGAGGTCGATGCCGCCGCCATGGATGTCGATCGGCAGGCCCAGCGCCTGTTCGATCATGGCGGTGCACTCGATATGCCAGCCCGGCCGGCCCGGTCCCCAGGGGCTCGGCCACTCCGGCTCGTTCTCCTTCGAGGGCTTCCAGAGGACGAAGTCCGCCGGGTGGCGCTTGTAGGGGGCCACGTCGACTCGGGCCCCGGCGATCATCTCGTCCATCGGCCGGCCCGAGAGCTTGCCGTAGTCGCCGAACGCCTGGGTGTCGAACAGCACATGGCCCTCGGCTGCGTAGGCGCCGTTGTTCCGGACCAGGTCGCCGATCATCGCAATGATCGCGTCCATGGTCTCGGTCACGCGCGGCTGGAACGTGGGCCGCAGGGCGCCCAGCGAAGCCGCGTCGGCGTTATAGGCGTCGAGATATCGGTCGGTGATGACGCCGATCGGCACGCCTTCCTCGGCGGCCTTGCGGTTGATCTTGTCGTCGACGTCCGTGACGTTGGCCGCATAGAGCACAGCCGCCTCGCCATAGATGTCGCGCAGGACCCGGAACAGCAGGTCGAAGACCACCACCGGCCGGAAATTGCCGATATGGGCGAAGTTGTAGACCGTCGGCCCACAGACATACATCGTCACCCGCTTGGGGTCGGCGGGGGCGAAATCCCGCTTGGCGCGGGTCATGGTGTCGTAAAGCTTCAGGCTCATGGTCTAGCTAACGCTGCGGAACGGTTGCCCGGGTCGGGCCTCGCCCCATATACAGACCGCCCGGACCGGAGGCCACGCCGCCCGACGTCCGAATAGGGGGTGGCACGCGTCATTTCCGGAACCCTCGTTCCGGCGCTACTCGGCCCCTTGGAAAGAAACGCTCTCTCATGGACGCTCCCGCCCGCGACCGAACCCTGATCGGCTCCGAAGACGGATCCCTGGAACCCATCACGCGCCCGACCCGCGAGGAGGCCATGGAGGCCGTCCGCACGCTGATCGCCTGGGCCGGCGATGACCCGCGCCGCGAAGGCGTGATCGACACGCCGAAGCGCGTGGTCGACGCCTATGCCGAATGGTTCGAGGGCTATCGCCTCGACCCGGCCAAGGAGCTGTCGCGCACCTTCGAGGACGTCCAGGGCTACGACGACATCGTGATGCTCCGCGACATCGAGGTCGAGAGCCACTGCGAGCACCACATGGCCCCGTTCCTGGGGAAGGCCTACGTGGCCTACATGCCGACCAATCGCGTGGTGGGCATCTCCAAGCTGGCCAAGGTGGTCGAGATCTTCGCCCGCCGTCTCCAGACCCAGGAGACCATGACCCAGCAGATCGCCGACGCCATCACCGACAGCCTGCGTCCGGCCGGCGTCGCCGTGCTGATCGACGCGGCGCACCAGTGCATGACCACCCGCGGCGTGCACCACCGCCACGTCTCGACGATCACCACCCAGTTCACGGGCGTCTTCAAGACCGACCCGACCCTGCGCCAGCGCTTCCTGGACTTCGTGAACCGGAAGTAGCGCCGCCTGACGGCGCGCGGGGTCTACCTGGCTTCGCGCGCCGGCGACGGGACGCAGTAGGCCGGCTCGGGGCAGCGCGACCACCGGGCGCAGAGCTCGGCGGCAAACGCCTTCAGTCGGCCATCGTGATTGAGCGCCTCGAGCGCGACGACATTGCCGCAGCTCGAGTCGAAACTGCCCGGGTCGCAGATCGCTTTCCACCCGGCGTCGCGGCGCTGACTGCCGGCATCCGAAAGCGGGAAGCGCAATAGTTCGTCCTGGAGGACGGCAGGGGCGATTCGATCCAGTCGCCGGTCCGGACACTGACTCCGGAGTTCCGCCTGGAAAGCCCGCCGGGCCGTGGTGAGGTCGCCGCCCCCGGCCACCAGGCCCGCCGCCAGGGCAACGGCTGCGATCAGTGCCATTCTCGATCCTTCCTCAGTCCCCGGCGGGGGCGCGCCTCGGCCGCCCCAGGCCCAGCAGGCCCGCCACCGCCAGCGGCCCGACGATGCCGGCCACCTGCATCCACAGCGGATGTGGAAGCATCGCCATGTTCGCCATGCCGCTGACCGCGATCAGCACGCCGACCACCAACGCCGGCCAGGGCCGCGCGGCGATGCCGTTGCCGGCGAGGCCGCCGACCGCCGTCCCGATGATCCAGGCCGCGATGATCATCACCTGGCCGGCCTGCGGCAGCTCCAGGACGTAGTTGCGGAGCTGCTCGGGCGAGGCTCCGGCCGGATAGGGGTACTGGGTGTGGACGACCAGCTCGATGCCGGTGATCAGCCCCATGGCCAGGGCGCAGCCCGCCACCACACCCAGGATCAGCCTCAGCATCACGGTCCTCCGATTCCGGCCGGACGATGGTACAGGGGCGATGAGCCAGCAAGGACTGTCGCCCATGAGCTTCCCGACCGCGCCCGACAAGACCGCCCTGGAGCAGGGTGAGGCCCTGGCCCCACGCTTCGACGCCAACGGGCTGATCGCGGCCATCGCGACCCATGCCGACACCGGCGAGGTGCTGATGCTGGCCTGGATGAACGACGAGGCGCTGTCGAAGACCCTTGAGACGGGCGAGGCCCACTACTGGAGCCGCTCGCGCGGCGAGCTCTGGCACAAGGGCGCCACCAGCGGACAGGTGCAGGTGGTGGAGGAAATCCGGATCGACTGCGACCAGGACGCGGTCTGGCTGAAGGTCCGGCCCCAGGGCGACGGCGGGGCGTGCCACACAGGCGAGGTGTCCTGCTTCTACCGCGTCGTGGGCCGCGATGGCCGGCTGGTGCGCGGATGACCGTGCTTCAGGCCCTCCTCGCGTTCAGCGTCGCCGCCGCGCTGCTGACGATCACGCCCGGCCTCGACACGGCCCTGGTCCTGCGCACCGCGGCGGTGGAGGGCGGACGGCGCGCGGCGCTGGCCGGCCTGGGCATCGTGACCGGCTGCCTCGCCTGGGGCGCCGCGGTGGCGCTCGGGCTCGGCGCCCTGCTGGAAGCCTCCACCCTGGCGTTCGACATCCTGAAGTGGGCCGGCGCGGCCTATCTGGTCTGGCTGGGCGTCGGTCTGATCCTGAAGCCGCGCGAGCGGTTCGACCTGACAGCGCCCGCGGGCCCGCAGGGCTCGGACTTCGACTGGATGCGACGCGGCTTCCTCACCAACCTGCTGAACCCGAAGGTCGGGGTCTTTTACGTCTCGTTCCTGCCGCAGTTCCTGCCCCAGGGCGCGCCGGCCGGGCCCTTCATCTTCCTGCTCGCGGCGCTGCACGCCGTCATGGGCCTGATCTGGTTCGCCGCCCTGATTGGGGCGACGCGGCCCATCGCCGGCGCGCTGCAGAAGGCCGCCGTCGTCCGCTGGCTCGACCGGCTGACGGGCGGCGTCTTCCTGGCCTTCGGCGTCCGGATGGCCCTGGAACGCCGCTAGTAGACCGCCAGCAGGAACACCGAGAACAGCGCGAAAGCGACGCTGAGCGCCAGCAGGGCCATGGCCCACATCGCGGGACGGTCCATCGGCGGCGGATCTGCAGGGGCCATGGGAACTCTCCGAAGCTACAGGGTGACCACCGCGCAAGGCTCGCCGCCGCCGCCTGAACGGCGCCTGAAGGCGCGCGTCAGGCTTCGCGGAGCGCCGAGACGCCCGACCCCTCCGGCATGGCGCGGAAGCTTTTCACCACCCGCGCCGTGAACGTCCTCGAGGTAATGGTCGAAACCGCCACCATGTCGGCCCTCGCCGCCTCGCGGGTCAGGGTGAGGAGCACGAAGCCCTTGGCCACCTGGTCGTTGAACACGACCTCGGGGTTCGCCTTGGCGATCAGGTCGCCGGCGTTGACGCCGGGCGCGATCTCGCCGGCGCCGGGGCTGGTGATCCCGGTCGTGCCGAACTCGCAGGCCACCCGCTTCCCGGCCGCGTCGTGCAGCTCGTTGGCCCAGAACGAATGGCTGTCGCCGCTGAGCACCACTGGGCGCGCGCCCGCGGCCTTGAAGACGTCGTAGAGCCGCTCGCGGTCGGCCGGATAACCGTCCCACATGTCGAGCCCGGCCGGCAGGCCCAGGGCCGCGCCCGCCTCGTAGCGCTGCACGCGCCGGCGGCTGGAAGCCGGGATCGCCGCGTACTGCTCGGCCGTCAGCTCCTTGCGCGGATCCGGCGGCATGACTCGCGCCATGACCACCTGGTTGCCGATGACCTGCCAGGCGTGGCCGGCCTTGACCGACTTCGCCAGCTCCTGGCCGATCCAGGCCTCCTGGGCGGGCGACATCATCCGGCGGGACGGGTCGGCCAGCTTCGCCTTCAGCGCGGTCAGGTCGCGCTTTCCGTCGACTTCCGGCGCGTCGTCGGCCAGGGAGACCTGCTTGTCGCGCGCCGAGAGCCGCGTCTCGACCATGACCAGGCTGGCCAGGTCGCCGAACTGGAAACTGCGCAGGCCGGCCTCCGCGAGACCCACGCCGGCGGCGGGTTCGCGGATCGGCATCCACTCGTAGTAGGCCTTCAGCGCCCGCGCCTTGCGCGCGTCCCAGTCGCCCTCGGTCGCCGGCTGGTGGTTCTCGGCGCCGTGCAGGAAGCTGTCGTTGGCGGTCTCGTGGTCGTCCCACACCACGATCCAGGGCGCCTTGGCGTGGGCGGCCTGGAGCTGGGGGTCGGACTTGTACTGGGCGTGGCGGCGCCGGTAGTCGTCGAGGCTGACGATCTCGCGGTTGGGATCGTGCGGGCGCTCGCCGGCGACCGCCGAGTCCATGCCGTACGAGCCCGGGCCGCCGTACTCGTAGATGTAGTCGCCGAGGTGCAGCACCACGTCCACTCGGGGCAGGTCGGCGATGGCCTGGTAGGCGTTGAAGTAGCCGTTCGGATAGAGGCTGCACGAGGCCACCGCCATCACCACGTCCTTGACCGAGCCGGATGGCAGGGTCCGGGTCCGCCCCATCGGCGACGTCACGCCGCCGGCCTTGAACGCGAAGGTGTAGGCGCGGCCCGGCTCCAGCCCGTCCACGTCGACCTTGACCGTGTAGTCCCGTTCGGGACCGGTGACGCCCGAGCCGCGCTTGCCGCCGCCCGCGCGGCGGTCGACGGGATCGAGCGTCCAGGTGAAGGGGATCTCGCCGCCGGGCGTCGCCGGCGTGATGCGGGTCCACAGCACCACCCGATCCTGCGTCGGATCGCCCGAGGCGACGCCGTGCCGGAACGTCACGGCGGAGCTTTGCGCCGCCACGGGCGTTGCTGCGCCGAGGCCGAGCAGGGCCAGGGCCTTGCGCCGATCGATCTTCATGGTCGTTGCTCCCCGCTTCGGCCCGCCGTTATGACTTGGCCATACCACAGGAGCATGACAGTCGATGTCCAGCGAGGGACTGCACGTTGCCCGAGAGAAGCTGAGCCGCAAGACGCTAGAAATGCACTACGCGATCACGTCGCTCATGGAAGAATTCGAGGCCGTTGACTGGTACAGGCAGCGGGCGGACGATACGGAGGACGCGGAGCTCAAGAGTATCCTATTGCACAACGCAAGGGAAGAACTTGAGCACGCGGCCATGGTGCTGGAGTGGATCCGGCGCAACGACCCCGACGCGAACGAACAGCTCAGGGAATACCTGTTCAAGGACGGCTCGATCACCGGGCACGAAGAAGGCGCCAGCGAGAAGCATGGGCTCTGAAGCCGTCGTCGCCCTGGCGGCGGAGGAGGCCGGCGGCCGGGTCGACAAGACCCTGGCCGAACGGCTGCCCGACCTCAGCCGGGCCCGGATCCAGGCGCTGATCGCCGACGGCCGGGTCAGCCGCGACGGCCAGCCGGTCAGCGACGGCTCGGCCCGCGCGCTCGCCGGCGAATACCGCATCGACGTGCCGCCCGCCGCCCCGGCCGAGCCGCAGCCGGAGGACATTCCCCTCACGGTGCTGTTCGAGGACGCGCACCTGATCGTCCTCGACAAGCCGCCCGGCATGGCCATGCACCCGGCGCCCGGCAGCGAGACCGGCACCCTGGTCAACGCCCTGCTGCACCACTGCGGCGACAGCCTCTCGGGCATCGGCGGCGTGGCGCGGCCGGGCATCGTCCACCGCATCGACAAGGACACCTCGGGCGTCGTGGTGGTCGCCAAGACCGACGCCGCCCACCAGGGCCTGGCCGCCCTGTTCGAGGCGCACGACATCGACCGCGAGTACGTCGCCTTCACCCGCGGCGCCCCGCGCCCGGACAAGGGGACCATCGAGGGCGCCATCGCCCGCTCGACCCACGACCGCAAGAAGATGGCGATGGTGAAGAGCGGCGGCCGCCACGCGGTGACCCACTACCGCGTCCAGCGCACCTTCGGCCCGCAGGAGAAGCCGCTGGCCGCCCGCGTCGCCTGCCGCCTGGAGACCGGCCGCACGCACCAGATCCGCGTGCACCTGGCCAGCAAGGGGACGCCCTGCCTGGGCGATCCGACCTACGGCTCGGGCCCGCCCGCCCCCGCGGTGCGCGAGGCCATCGAAACGGCTCAGCTTCGCCGCCAGGCCCTGCACGCCGCCGTGCTGGGCTTCCGCCACCCGATCACCGGCGAGCAGGTCCGCAGCGAGAGCGAACTCCCCCCCGACATGGCCGCCCTGGAGGCCCTGCTGGCGCGGCTCTAGCGCTCACCCCGCCGCCGCCGCGGCCGCCTCCAGGGCCGCGATGTCCAGCTTGACCATCCGCATCATCGCCGCCGCCACGCGGCCGGCCTTGGCCTTGTCCTCGCCGGCCATCAGCTCGCCCAGCTGCTTCGGCACGACCTGCCACGAGAGGCCGAAGCGGTCCTTGAGCCAGCCGCACTGGCTCTCCACGCCCCCGCCCGCCAGCAGGGCGTCCCAGTACCGGTCGAGCTGGCCTTGCGTCTCCACCTCGATCTCGAACGATATGGCCTCGCTGAAGGTGAACTGCGGCCCGCCGTTCAGGCCGCGGAACCGCTGGCCGTCCAGTTCGAAGACGACGGTCAGCACCTCGCCCGCCCGGTCGCCGGGCAGGTTCTCGGGGTAGCGGGAGACGTCGGTGACGCGCGAGTTCGGGAAGATCGCGCAGTAGAATTCCGCCGCCGCCAGGGCCTCCCGGTCGAACCAGAGGCATGGGGTGATCTTGGGGGCAATCTTGGGCATCGAAGGGCTCCTTCGCCAGGGGCTGTCCCCCAAGGACGCAGGCGCGCCGGCCGTTCCGACACGGCCCCGCCACACCCCCGGCCCATACAGTTTCGCTAACAGCCCGCGTGAGAAAGCATGCCTTGTTCTCGCCATTCCGGGGGCATAGAAATCCCCACTAAGGAAGTCGGACATTTTCATCAGGCCGCCTCTCCCGCCGACCTAGCGTCACCGCAACCCGATACCTATCTGAGGGTTGGAGGGGACGAACGTCGAAACGCGCCCGGTCTTGAGGACCCGTCGGTCTTGGGGACCAGTCGGTCGAAAGACCCTCGGCGCGGCGGCCCGATGAACGTCCAGTTTGAGAGGGGATAGTCCATGGCCGCGAATTCGCTTGCCGTCATGTCGCCGGAAGGCGGCCTCAGCCGGTACCTGTCGGAGATCCGCAAGTTCCCGATGCTGGCGAAGGACCAGGAGTTCATGCTCGCCAAGCGCTGGCAGGAGCATGAGGACCCGGAAGCCGCCCACCAGCTCGTCACCAGCCACCTGCGGCTCGTGGCCAAGATCGCCATGGGCTATCGCGGCTACGGCCTGCCGATCGGCGAGGTGATCTCCGAGGGCAACGTCGGCCTGATGCAGGCCGTGAAGAAATTCGACCCGGACAAGGGCTTCCGCCTGGCGACCTACGCCATGTGGTGGATCCGCGCCTCGATCCAGGAATACATCCTGCGCAGCTGGTCGCTCGTGAAGATGGGCACCACCGCGGCGCAGAAGAAGCTGTTCTTCAACCTGCGGAAGGCCAAGAGCGAGATCGAGGCCCTGCAGGAGGGCGACCTGCGCCCCGACCAGGTCTCCACCATCGCCACCAAGCTGGGCGTGCTGGACGAGGAGGTGGTCTCCATGAACCGCCGCCTGGCCGGCGGCGACGCCTCGCTGAACTCGCCGATGCGCGCCGACAGCGAGAGCGAGTGGCAGGA
>JBKOYY010000186.1:0-29428 GCA_046725615.1 Pseudomonadota bacterium | reverse complement strand
TCCGCCACCGGCACGCCGGCCTCCTGCTCCCGCAGGATCCCGATGATCTGCTCTTCCGTGAACCTTGATCGCTTCATTCGTCCGTCCTTTGGTCGGGCGGACTCTAGCTATTCCTGGCTGAGTTTCAGGGGGTCACGTCACCGCCAGCCCCCGCGCTCCGCCCCAACCCCAACGCCCCGCTAGACCGCCCGCCCGCCAGACCCTCTAGTATCCCCCCATGCTGGGGATGATCCTCAAATCGCCGCGCACGCCGCTGGTCGCCGAGGTCTGCGACGACCCCGAGCCCGGGCCGGGCGAGGTGCGGCTGCGGGTGCGGGCGTGCGGGGTCTGCCGGACCGACCTGCACGTGGTCGACGGCGACCTGCCGCCGCGGCGGGCGGGCGGGATCATCCCGGGCCACGAGATCGTCGGCGTGGTCGAGGCGGTGGGGCCGGGCGTCGCCGGCGTCGCGGTCGGCGAGCGGCGCGGCGTGCCCTGGCTGGGCTCCACCTGCGGGACCTGCCGCTACTGCCGCGAGGGGCAGGAGAACCTCTGCGACGATCCGGGCTTCACCGGCTGGACCCGGCACGGCGGCTACGCCGACACGGTGATCGCCCGCGCCGACTTCTGCTTCCCGCTGCCCGAGGCCCTGAGCGACGTGGCGGCCGCGCCGCTGCTGTGCGCCGGGCTGATCGGCTTCCGGTCGTGGCGGATGGCCTGCGCGGGGCGGCCGGTGGCGGCGCTGGGCCTCTACGGCTTCGGGGCGGCGGCGCACCTCCTGGCCCAGCTCGCCATCCACGAGGGCCAGCGGGTCCATGGCTTCACGCGCCCCGGCGACGGCCCCGCCCAGGCCCTGGCGCGCGAGCTCGGCTGCGCCTGGGCGGGCGATGCGGGCGAGGCGCCGCCCGAGCCGCTGGACGCGGCGATCATCTTCGCGCCGGTGGGCGAGCTCGTCCCCGCCGCCCTGGCCGCGGTGCGCAAGGGCGGCACGGTGGTCTGCGGCGGCATCCACATGAGCGACATCCCGCAGTTCCCCTATCGCCTGCTGTGGGAGGAGCGGCGGCTGGTCTCGGTGGCCAACCTCACCCGGCAGGACGCGGTCGACTACCTGCCCCGCGCCGCGGCGGCCGGCGTCCGTGCGCACGTGACGACCTATCCGCTGGCCGAGGCCAACGCCGCCCTGGACGACCTCCGCACCGGCCGGCTGACCGGTGCGGCGGTGCTCGTTCCCTAGGCCGCCTTGAGGCCGCCTTCTCAGGCCGCCTTCTGGGGCATCGGCCCCACGTAGACGCTGGCCGGACGGATCAGCCGGCCGCCCGAGAGCTGCTCGCGGGCGTGGGCCAGCCAGCCGGCCACGCGGCCCATGGCGAAGACGCAGGTGAAGGCGCTGGGCGGGAAGTCGAGCGCCTCCAGCAGCAGGGCGGTGTAGAACTCGACGTTGGTCTCCAGTGAGCGGTTCGGCTTGTGCTCGCGCAGGATGGCGAGGGCGGCGGCCTCCACCGCCTCGGCGAACTCCAGCCGGCCCTGGCGGGCGTCGAGCCAGCGCACGGCGGTCTTCAGCGCGTCGGCCCGCGGGTCGCGCACCTTGTAGATCCGGTGGCCGAAGCCCATCAGCCGGTCGCCGCGGGCGAGGGCGGCCTCGATCCAGGCGCGGGCGTTCCCCGGCTCGCCGATCTCGTCCAGCATCTCGATGACCGGCCCCGGCGCCCCGCCGTGCAGCGGGCCCTTCAGGGCGCTGATCCCGGCCAGGACCGCCGAGGTGAGGCCGGCGCGGGTGGAGGCGACCACCCTGGCCGCGAAGGTCGAGGCGTTGAGGCCGTGGTCGCAGACGGTCACCAGGTAGGTGTCCAGCGCGTCGGCCTCGGCCTTGGTGGCGGGCGTTCCGCGCAGCATCCGCAGGATGTCGGCGCTGTGCCGCATCGCGGAGTCCGGCGCCACCGGGGCCTCGCCGGCCTGGGCGCGGACGACCGCGGCGGTGAAGACGGCCGGGGCGGCCAGCAGGCGCAGGGCCACCTGCGCGTCGTCCCCGTCGGCCAGCCGGGCGGTGAGGGCGCGCATGGCCTCGATCGGCGTGCGGTCCAGGAGGCCGGTGTCGAGGGCGGCGACCTCGGCGAACACCTCGACGCGGGCGGCGCCGAGGGCGGCGGGGATGTCGGCCGGCAGGTCGGGGTAGAAGCCGCCGAACAGCAGCCCCACCGCGTCCTCGAAGGTGGTGCGGCCGGCCAGCTCGTCCAGCGAGCGGCCGCGGATGATCAGGCGCCCGTTCGCGCCGTCCACTTCGCTCAGCACCGTCTCGGCGGCGACGACGCCTTCGAGGCCATCGGATGTTCCGGTCATCGGCAGATCTCCATCTCTCATCTTGACGACGAGAAACGCCTTCGCAGTTGCGAAATCAAGATTGATCAATATGATCAATATATGCCCCAGGCCGACTGGATCAGCGCCGACGCCGCCAAGGCCCTTCTGGGTGTTCGATCACAAACTCTGTACGCCTACGTCAGTCGCGGCCGGATCAGCGTCCGGCCCGATCCCGACGACCCCCGCCGCAGCCTCTACCGCGCCGCCGACATCGCGGCCCTGGCCGAGCGCAAGTCCCGCAGCCGGAAGATCTCGGACGTCGCGGCGGGGGCGATCAGCTGGGGCGAGCCGGTGCTGGCCTCGGCGATCACCACGGTGCAGGGCGGCCGGCTCTACTACCGTGGCCGCGACGCCATCCGCCTGGCTGAGACCGAGACGCTGGAGGCCGTGGCGCGGCTGCTGCGCGGCGGCCACGGCGCGGCGCTGAAGCGCACCGAGCGCCCCGCGCCGCCCGAGGGTCAGGACATCCGGATGCGGGCCTACCTCGCCCTGGCGCAGCGCGCCGCGGTCGACCCCCCCGCCCGCGGCCGCGCGCCTCTGGCGCTGGCGGTGGAGGCCGCCACGCTGATGGACGTCCTGGCCGACGCCATCGCCGGCGACGTGGGCGTCGGGCCGATCCACAACCGCCTCGCCCTCGCGTGGGGGCAGGCGCCGGGCGGACCGGGCGCCGACCTCATCCGGCGGATGCTGGTGCTGGTGGCCGACCACGAGCTCAACGCCTCGGCCTTCGCGGCGCGGGTCGCGGCGTCGACGGGGGCCTCGCTGAGCGCGGCGTGCCTTGCGGGCCTCGCGACCCTCTCCGGCCCCCGCCACGGCGGCGCGACGGTAGCGGTGCGGCGCTTCGCGGCGGAGGCCGCCGACCTCGGCCCGCGCGAGGCCATCGCCGCGCGGCTGTCCGACGACCGGGCGCTCCCCGGCTTCGGCCACAACCTCTATCCCGACGGCGACCCGCGCGCCGCCGCGCTGCTGTCGAGGTTCACGCCGACGGCCGAACTCGCCCACCTGCAGGAGGCGGTGAAGGCGGTGACGGGCCTCGACCCCAACATCGACTTCGCCCTGATCGCCGCCTGCGAAGCGCTGGCCCTGCCGCAGGACGCGCCCTTCGCCATCTTCAGCGCCGCCCGCTGCGCCGGTTGGATCGCCCACGCCATCGAGCAGGGCCAGACCGACAGCCTGATCCGGCCCCGCGCGCGCTACGTGGGGCCGGAGCCGGAAACCCTCTAGCGGCCTACCAGCCTTCGAGGACGATCTTGCCGATGGCTCCGCCGCTCTCGCTGAGCGCGTGGGCGCGGGTCAGCCCCTCGGCGTCGATCCGGCCCAGGTTCTGGCGCGCCGTGCTGCGCAGCGCGCCCTCGTCGGTCATGCGGGCGACCTCGGTGAGGATCTCATGCTGGCGGATCATGTCGGGCGTGCGGAGCACGGGGCGGGTGAACACGTACTCCCACGACACCGTGAGGCTCTTCTCGGTCATCAGGCGCAGGTTGAAGTCGCTGGGCCCCTCGATCAGCGCCACGCGCCCGCGCGGGCGGGCTGCGCGCGTGGCTTCCGGCCAGTGCTGGCCCGACTGGGTGGTCACGAAGACATAGTCGGCGCCGTCGAAGCCGACCTCCCGCAGCGCCTCGGAGAGCGGCCGGCGGTGGTCGATCACGGCATGGGCGCCCAGTTCGCGCACCCAGGCCTCGGTTTCCGGCCGGGAGGCGGTCGCCACCACCGTCAGCGCCGTCAGCCGCCGGGCGAGCTGGATCGCCATCGAGCCGACCCCGCCGGCGCCGCCCACGATCAGCAAGGTGCCCGTCTCGTCGCCGCGCAGCCGGAAGCTGTCGAACAGGGCTTCCCAGGCGGTGAGGGCGGTGAGCGGCATCGCCGCAGCGTCCGCGAAACTCAGGCTCCGGGGCTTCAGGGCCACGATGCGCTCGTCGGCCAGGGTGAACTGGGCGTTGGAGCCGGGACGGTCGATGGCGCCCGCGAACCAGACCTCGTCGCCGGGCTTGAAGAGGGTGACCTCGGCGCCCGTTTCGGCGACCACGCCCGCGCCGTCCCAGCCCAGCACCACGGGCGTGCCCTCGGCGCCGGCGCGGGTGGCCCGCACCTTGGTGTCGACCGGGTTCACGGAGACCGCCCGCACCTCGATCAGCAGGTCGCGCGGACCGGGCCGAGGAGGCTGGGTCTCGAAGTCGAACAGCGCGCCCGGCGCGGCGTTCGGGGTGGGAGTCACATAGCCGACGGCTTTCATGGCGGAGCCTCTCTGACGCAAGATGCCGCCGATGTGGCGGCGCATCCGCCGGTCGCAAGAAGGCACAGAAAGGATACTGGCCATGCCGAAGCGGCACGTCGGCTACGGCCTGGACGCCTGCCCGGTCGAGGCGGCGATCGAGGTGTTGCGGGGCAAGTGGAAGGGAATGGTCCTGTTCTACCTGCTCGACGGGCCGGTGCGGTTCGGCGAGCTGCGCCGGCGCATGCCGAGCGTCACCCAGCGCATCCTGACCAAGAGCCTGCGCGAGCTGGAGGCCGACGGCCTTGTCCTGCGGACACAGCATCCCGGCGTCCCGCCGCCGGTGGACTACGCCCTGACCGAGCGCGGGCGCGGACTTGCACCCGCGATCCACGCGCTGAAGGCCTGGGGCGAGGCGCTCCTGGCCGAACGGGACGAGGAGGCGGCCTGAGGCCCGGAGGCTCTAGGCCCGCTCGTGCGCCCTTTCCTCCGCCTCCAGGGGGTGGTCCAGACGGCCGACCATCTCCTTCGGGCAGACCTGCCAGAACTGGCGGGCAGCGGCGTCCCAGTTGCGCAGCAGCTCGAGCGCGTGGGCCGAGCCGGTCTCGCGCTGATGCTCCTCGACCAGGTCGTTGAGCACGCCGAGCCAGTGGGGGCTCGTCACCCGGCAGGTGACCACGCTCTCGCCATTGAGCTGGCGCTGGAAGGTGTCGTCTGGGTCGTAGACGAACGCCATCCCGCCGGTCATCCCGGCCGCGAAGTTGAAGCCGACCGGCCCCAGGATCACGGCTGTGCCGCCGGTCATGTACTCCAGCCCATTGGCGCCGCAGCCCTCGATCACCGCCGTGGCGCCCGAGTTGCGGACGCCGAACCGCTCGCCGGCCAGGCCCGCCGCGAACAGCCGCCCCGACGTCGCCCCGTAGAGGACGGTGTTGCCGATCAGGGCGTTGCGGTGCGGGTTGGCCAGCGTCGGCGCCGGGCGCACGACGATCGTCGCGCCCGAGAGGCCCTTGCCGACGTAGTCGTTGGCCTCGCCGGTCACCTCCAGGCGCAGGCCCTGCACCGCGAAGGCGCCCAGGCTCTGGCCGGCCGATCCCTTGAGCTGGACCGTCAGGTGGCCGGGCGGCAGGCCGTCCATGCCGAACTTTCGCACCATGTGCGACGAGGTCCGCGTGCCGATCGCCCGGGCGGTGTTCTGCACGGTGTAGGTGAGCTGCATCTTCTCGCCGCGCTCCAGCATCGGCGCGGCGTCGCGGACGATCTGAGCGTCGAGGGTGTCGGGCACCTCGTTGCGTCCCTCAATGGTGCAGTAGGGCTTGTTCGGGCCCGGGTCGGCCTTCACGAGCAGCGGGTTGAGGTCGAGATCGTCCAGGTGCTCGCCACCGCGGCTCACCTGCATCAGCAGGTCGGTGCGGCCAACGATGTCCCGCAGCGAGCGGGCGCCGAGCTTCGCCAGGATCTCGCGCACCTCCTCGGCGATGAAGGTGAAGAGGTTCACCACCTTGTCCGGCGTGCCGGTGAACTTGGCGCGCAGGGCTTCGTCCTGGGTGCAGACGCCCACCGGGCAGGTGTTGGAGTGGCACTGGCGCACCATGATGCAGCCCATGGCGATCAGGCTGGCGGTGCCGATGCCGAACTCCTCGGCCCCCAGCATCGCGGCGATCACCACGTCGCGGCCGGTGCGGATGCCGCCGTCCGTCCGCAGCAGCACGCGGTGGCGCAGGTTGTTGAGCGTCAGCACCTGGTGGGCTTCCGACAGGCCCATCTCCCACGGCCCGCCGGCGTACTTGATCGACGTCTGCGGCGAGGCGCCGGTGCCGCCGACGTTGCCCGAGATCAGGATCACGTCGGCCTTGGCCTTGGCCACGCCCGCTGCGATCGCGCCGATGCCGGTCATGGCCACCAGCTTCACGGTGACCCGGGCGTCGGGGTTGATCTGCTTCAGGTCGTAGATGAGCTGGGCCAAGTCCTCGATCGAATAGATGTCGTGGTGCGGCGGCGGGCTGATCAGCATCACCCCTGGCGTCGCGTGGCGCAGCTTCGCGATCAGCTCCGTGACCTTGAAGCCGGGCAGCTGGCCGCCCTCGCCAGGCTTTGCGCCCTGGCTGACCTTGATCTCGATCTCCCGGCACTGGTTCAGGTACTCGGCCGTCACGCCGAACCGGCCGGAGGCGATCTGCTTCACCGCCGAGTTGGGGTTGTCGCCGTTCGGCAGGGGCTTGTAGCGCGCCCGATCCTCGCCGCCCTCGCCCGAGACGCTCTTGGCCCCGATCCGGTTCATGGCGATGTTGAGCGCGCCGTGCGCCTCGGGGCTCAGGGCGCCCAGGCTCATCCCCGGCGTGACGAACCGCTTGCGGATCTCGTTGACGCTTTCGACCTCGTCGAGATCCAGCGCCTTGGCGTCCGAACGGATGTCCAGCAGGTCGCGCAGCTGGATGGCGGGCAGCGTCCGCATGCCGTCGGAGAAGCGCTTGTAGAGGCCGTAGTCGCCCCGGTCGCACGCCGACTGCAGGACGTGGATCATCCGCGCCTCGAAGGCGTGCGCCTCGCCCGAGCGGCGGGCCTTGTAGAAGCCGCCCACCGGCAGGCTGACCGCCGCCGGGTCCCAGGCCTTGCGATGCAGCTCGACGGTGCGGGACTCGATGCCGGCGAAGCCGATCCCCGAGATGCGCGACGGCATCCCTGGGAAGAACTCGGCCACCAGCGAGCGCGACAGCCCGACGCCCTCGAAGTTGTAGCCGCCGCGGTACGAGGAGATCACCGAGATGCCCATCTTGGCGATGATCTTCAGCAGGCCCGCCTCGACCGCCTTCTTGTGGTTCAGGCAGAGGTCGCGGAGCGTCAGGTCGCCGGTCAGGCCGCGGTCCAGTCGGTCCAGGTAGCTGTCCTGAGCCAGATAGGCGTTCACCGCCGTCGCGCCCACACCGACCAGCACCGCATAGGCGTGAGTGTCGAGGCACTCGGCGGAGCGGACGATGATCGAGACGTAGCTGCGCAGTCCCTTGCCCACCAGCCAGGCGTGGACGCCGCCCGTGGCCAGGATCATCGGCAGTGCGACGCGATCCGGGCCTGAGCCCTCGTCCGTCAGCACGATGGTCGAGCACCCGCGCAGCGCCGCCTCTTCGGCCTCGCCGCGGACGCGATCCAGGGCGGCGCGCAGGGTGTCGCCGTCGCGCGCCTCCCCGGCGGGGATCGGCATGGTGCAGTCGATGCGGGCGACGTTCTTCTCGCCGATGATCTCGACGACGCGGTCGTACATGCCGGTGGTGAGCACCGGGCTGTCCATGACGAAGACGTCGGTCTGGGTCTCGCTCTCGGCGAGGATGTTGCCGAGGTTCTTGAAGCGGGTCTTGAGGCTCATGACCGCCGACTCACGCAGGGAGTCGATAGGCGGGTTGGTCACCTGGCTGAAGTTCTGCCGGAAGAAGTGGCTGAGCGGCCGGTAGCGGTCGGACAGCACCGCCAGCGGGGTGTCGTCGCCCATCGAGCCGACGGCTTCCTTGCCCTCCTCGACCATGGGGGCGAGGATTAGCTCCAAGTCCTCCAGCGTCAGGCCGGCGGCGGTCTGGCGGCGCACCAGTTCCTCGCGACCGAACAGCCGCGGCTCCGGGCCAGGGCCGATGTGATCCTCGAGGTTCACCATGTTGCCGAGCCAGCGGTCGTAGGGGTGCTGGGCGGCGAGGCGGTCGATGATCGCCTCCTCGCTGTAGAGGCGGCCTTCCACCAGGTCGACCGCCAGCATGCGGCCGGGCTGGATGTGGCTCTTGCGGACGATGCGGGACTCCTCGACCCGGCACATGCCGGCCTCGGAGCCCACGATCAGCAGGCCGTCCGAGGTCTCGGCGACCCGAAGCGGGCGCAGGCCGCTGCGGTCCTTGCCGGCCACCACCCAGCGGCCATCGCTGGCACAGACCGCGGCGGGGCCGTCCCACGGCTCCATCACGGCGTTGCAGTACGAGTAGAGCGCCCGGTGCTCGGGCTTGATCTGGGCCTCGGGCCGGGCGTTCCAGGCCTCGGGGATCAGCAGGGCCTTGGCCATCGGCGCCTCGCGCCCGGCGCGGACGAGCACCTCGAAGGTGTTGTCGAGGGCCGCCGAGTCCGAGCCGCCCGGCTGGATCACCGGCTTGATGTCGTCCTGGTAGTCTCCGAACGCCGAGGCCGCCATGCGGATCTCGTGGCTCTTCATCCAGTTGGTGTTGCCCTTCAGCGTGTTGATCTCGCCGTTATGGGCCAGCATCCGGAACGGCTGAGCCAGCCGCCATTCGGGGAAGGTGTTGGTGGAATAGCGCTGGTGGAACACCGCCACCGCCGCCTGGAACCGCGGGTCGGTCAGGTCGGGATAGAACTCGTCGATGTGCTGGGCGAGGAACATGCCCTTGTAGATCAGCGCCCGGGCCGACAGCGAGCAGATGTAGAAGTGCTGGATGTTGGCGGCGGCGACCCGCTTCTCGATCCGCTTGCGGCAGAGGAAGAGGGCGCGTTCCAGCGCCTCGCCCTCCAGGCCCTTGGGCGGGGAGAGCATGATCTGCTCGATCTCGGGCCGAGTGGCGGCGGCCTTCTCGCCGATCACCGAGGTGTCGGTCGGAACCTGCCGCCAGCCGTAGATGTAGAAGCCGAACCGCAGGGCCTCGCTCTCCACGATCGTCCGCGCGGCTTCCTGGGCGGCGAGGTCGGTGCGGGGCAGGAAGACCTGGCCCACGGCGATCGGGCCGGGGCGCACCACGTGTCCGATGCGCTCCACGTGCGCGGCGAAGAAGTCGCGCGGCACGCTGACCAGCACCCCCGCGCCATCGCCGGTCTTGCCGTCGGCGTCGACGGCGCCGCGGTGCCAGACCGCCTTCAGCGCGCGGATCGCCAGTTCCACCACCTCGCGGCGGGGCTTGCCGTCGATGGCGCAGACCAGGCCGACGCCGCAGGCGTCGTGCTGGGCGGTGATGTCGAAGCCGCCGTTGGCCTCCAGCAGGCGCTGACGGTCGTGTTCGTAGCGGGCCAGGATATCGGTCATCGGAGTCACTCCGCCGGCTGGAGGGCGTCGGCGCGCGCGTGCGCGGCGAGGTAGCGGTGGATGGCGTCGGCGGCGTCGCGGCCGTCGCGGATGGCCCAGACCACCAGGGAAGCGCCGCGGACGATGTCGCCGGCCGCGAACACCCCGGGGATCGAGGTCATCAGGTTGCGCCGGTCGGCCTTGACGGTCCCCCAGCGGGTGACCTCAAGGTCGCCCGCCTCGAAGGCGGTCTGCAGGTCTTCGGGATCGAAGCCGAGCGCCTTGATGACCAGATCGGCCTTCAGTTCGAAGTCGGCGCCGGGGATCTCCTCGGGGCTCTGGCGTCCGGAGGCGTCGGGGGCGCCGAGGCGCATGCGGGCGGCCTTCAGCCCTGCCGCCTTCAGCGCCTCGCCGGTGATGGCCTTCGGCGCTGCCAACCATTCGAAGACAACGCCTTCCTCGACAGCGTTGGCGACTTCGCGGTCCGAGCCCGGCATGTTCTCGCGATCACGGCGGTAGAGGCAGGTCACTGAGGCGGCGCCCTGGCGGATGGCGGTGCGGACGCAGTCCATGGCCGTGTCCCCGCCGCCGACCACGACCACGTGCTTGCCCTCGGCGTTCAACCGGCCGTCGTCGAATTCGGGGACGGCGTCGCCCAGGCCCTTGCGGTTCGAGGCGATCAGGTAGTCGAGCGCGGCGACCACGCCGTCCGAGCCGGCGCCGGGGACGCTCAGTTCGCGCGCCTTGTAGACGCCGGTGGCGATCAGCACCGCGTCATGTCGCTCGCGCAGTTGCTGCAGGGTCGCATCGCGGCCGACCTCGAAGCCCAGGGCGTACTCGACCCCGCCCTCGGCAAGGCGGCGGGTCCGCCGCTCCACCACATCCTTCTCAAGCTTGAAGCCGGGGATGCCGTAGACCAGCAGCCCGCCGGGCCGGTCGTGGCGGTCATAAACCGTCACTGCATAGCCCTGCTCGCGCAGGCGCTCGGCCGCGGCCAGGCCTGCGGGGCCCGCGCCGACGATCCCGACGGACTGGCCACGGGCGGCGCCGGCCGCCAGCGGACGCACCCAGCCTTCCTCCCAGGCCTTGTCCGAGAGGTAGCGCTCGACGGCGCCGATGGTGACCGTGCCGTGGCCCGACTGCTCGATGACGCAGTTGCCTTCGCAGAGTCGGTCCTGCGGGCAGATGCGGCCGCAGATCTCGGGCATGGCGTTAGTGGCCTGGGACAGGGCGTAGGCTTCCTCCAGCCGGCCCTCGGCGGTCATCCGCAGCCAGTCGGGGATGTTGTTGTGGAGCGGGCAGTGCGTCTGACAGAACGGCACGCCGCATTGCGAGCAGCGCGAGGCCTGTTCGGCCGCCTTGGCGTCGATGAAGTCGCGGTAGATCTCGTGGAAGTCATGGGCGCGCGTATCGGCGTCGCGCTTTTCCGGCGTCGCCGGCGGCGTGACGGTGAACTTCAGCATGCGCTCGGCCATGGCCGCGACCTCCGGAACCCGAGGCGGCCAAATAGACACAGATTTCCGCGCGGGAAAGGTAGTGGTCCTATTATTAGACTATATAAACAACGTATCGCAGGGCGCCCCCTGCTGCGCCGCCTCGTAGGCGCGAATATAGTCCAATTTTGAGATCAATGCCGAAGCGGCCTAGGGTGCGCCGCTTTCGCTGCCGAGAAGGGACGCCCGTGCTGCCGGATTGGGTCTACGCCATCATCCTCGCCGTCATTGAAGGCCTCACCGAGTTCATCCCGGTCTCGTCCACGGGCATGATGCTTCTGGCCAAACAGGCCATGGGCCTGCCCAGCGGCTTCTGGGACACCTTCGCGGTGATGATCCAGCTGGGGGCGATACTGGCGGTGGTCGTGCTCTACTTCGGCAAGCTCTGGACGCAGGTGATCAGCCTGCCCAGCGATCCGGCGGCGCGCCGCTTCGCCCTCAGCGTGATCCTGGCATTCCTGCCGTCCGTGGTGCTGGGCCTGCTCTTCCACGACTTCATCAAGGCGGTGCTGTTCGACAGCCCGCAGGTGCAGTGCGTGTCGCTGATCCTCGGTGGGATCGTCCTGCTGTTCATCGATCGCTGGGCGCCGCCGCCGGTCGCCCACGACGCCTTCAGGCTCCCGCTGGTGAAGGCCTTCGCCATCGGCATGTTCCAGGTCCTGGCGATGATGCCGGGCGTGTCGCGCTCGGGCGCCACCATCGTGGGCGGGATGCTGTTCGGCGTGGAGAAGCGGGCGGCCGCCGAGTTCACCTTCTTCCTGGCGATCCCGACCATGCTGGGCGCGTTCGTGCTCGACGCCTGGGAGAGCCGCGATCAGCTCACTGGCGACACCCTGCCGCTCATCGCGATCGGCTTCGTCGTGGCGTTCCTGGTGGCGATCGTGGTGATCCGCACCATGCTGGCGGTGGTGACCAGCCGTGGCCTGGCGCCGTTCGGCTGGCTGCGGATCGCGATCGGCGGTGCGGGTCTGGCGCTGCTAAGCCTGACCTGAGCCGGGGTCAGGCCCGGCCGGCTTCCATCTCCCGCGCGTCCTGGTCGGCGTACTGGCCGCCCTTGCGGTAGCGGTAGAGGTAGGTGGGCAGCACCGCTTCAAGCGACGTCGGGGTGATGCCGAGGTCGGCGAGGCCCGGATACTGGCCGCTGACCACGTTGTCGGCCTTGAGCAGCTGGACCTGGTCCGAGGTGATGGGCGGCGGCAGGATCCCCGAGACCAGGTCTCCGACGCTGCCCAGCATTCCGGCGACGGGCCACGGCACGGGGACCAGGCCGCGGCGCTGGTCGATCTCGGCCAGCATCAGCTCCATGAGCTCGCGGAACGTATGGGTGGCCGGGCCGCCCAGCTCGAAGGTCTGGCCGGACGAGGTGGCGTCGGTGACGATCCGGGCCAGAGCCCGACCGACGTCGCCGACGAACACCGGCTGGAAGCGGGTCTGGCCGCCACCGATCAGCGGCAGGACCGGGCTCACCTGGGCCATGGCCGCGAAGCGGTTGAAGAAGCCGTCGCCCTGACCGAACACGACGGAGGGGCGCACGATCGCCGCGTCGGCGTAGACGGCGCGCACCGCGGCCTCGCCCTCGGCCTTGGTGCGGGCATACTTCGACGGCGAGTTGGCGTCGGCGCCGAGGGCCGACATCTGCACCATCCGAGCGACGCCCTGCGCCCTGGCCGCCTCGGCGACGTTCTTCGCGCCCGTGGCGTGGACCGCCTGGAAGCCCTGGCGGCCGCCTTCGTACAGCACGCCGACCAGGTTCAGCGCCGCCGTGGCGCCCTCGAGCGCGCGGTTCAGCGAATCGGGGCTGCGGATGTTGGCCTGGGCGATGTCCACCTGGCCCACGTCGCCCAGCAGGCGCATCTTGTAGGCGAGGTTGGGATTGCGCACCGCCACGCGGATGCGCCAGCCGGCCTTGGCCAGGTAGCGCACGGCCTGCGTTCCGACGAAGCCGGATCCCCCGAAGACGGTGACGAGGTTCTGCATGGCGGCGTGACCGGTCCTCTGGCCCCTGGAAAGCCTGCGGCTTAGACGATGCCGCAGCGCGCTGCAATGCGACCTGAGCAGCATTCCCAAAAGGCGCGTTGACCACAGGGGTTCGGCGCCATATGTAGCCGCCTCCCGATCCGACGGGTTGGGCCCAGGTGGCGGAATTGGTAGACGCGCTGGCTTCAGGTGCCAGTGGCTTAACGGCCGTGAAGGTTCGAGTCCTTTCCTGGGCACCACCCGTCGGTCGGGTTGATCCCGACAAGACGTAGACAGTCGCGGCGAGAGCTGCGGCGACCCCGCTTCGGCGGTTCTGCGCGCGCTCGAACCTGCACATATGACGAAGGCGGCGAAGGGTCCGCCCCTCCGCCGCCTCGCTCCTGATCCGACGTCGGGCGGCCTCGCCGGCCGCCCTGTCGCCTCAGTGGATCCCGGTCGCCTCAGTGCATCTTGAAGCGGATCGGCACCGACTTCGGGCCGCAGACGAAGCTCGCCTCCATCCGCCGGCCGGGGCCGTCCATCTCCACCGACTCGAGGCGCGGCAGCAGCTCTTCCCACAGCACCCGCATCTCCATCCGGCCCAGATGCTGGCCCAGGCACACGTGGGCGCCATAGCCGAAGGCCACGTGCTTGTTCGGCGTGCGGGTGACGTCGAACGCGTAGGGGTTGTCGAACACCGCCTCGTCGCGGTTGCCGGACGGATAGCTGAGGAACAGCCAGTCGCCCTTGGCGATCTTCTTGCCGGCCAGCTCGGTGTCTTCGGTCGCGGTGCGCATGAAGTGCTTCACCGGCGTCTCCCAGCGGATCGATTCCTCGATCAGCCCCTTGATGAGCGACGGGTCCTCCTTGACCTTCTTGAACTGGGCCGGGTTCTCGGCCAGGGCCCAGAGGGCGCCCGCCGTGGTGCTGGACGTCGTGTCGTGGCCGGCGGTGGCCGCGATGATGTAGTAGCTCATCGCCTCGAGGTGGCCGAGCGGCTGGCCCTCGATCTGGCCGTTGGCGATGATGCTGGCCAGGTCGCCGCGCGGGTTGCGCCGACGGTCCTCGGTCATCTCGTTGAAATAGGCGATGAAGTCGGCGACCGTGCCCTGGATGTTGGCCAGCGCCTGGTCGGGGTCGGTGACCTTGCCCTGGCTGCGGTTCAGCTCGGGGTCGGCGCTGCCGAACAGCTCCTGGGTCAGCTTGAGCATCCGGGGCTCGTCGGCCTCGGGCACGCCCAGCACCTCCATGATCACGTGCAGCGGGTAGAGGAACGCCACGTCCTTGGCGAAGTCGCAGCGGTCGCCATGGGCCGCCATGCGGTCGACGAAGCCGCGGGCGATCTCGCGGACCCGATCCTCGAGGGGGCGCAGGTTCTGCGGGGCGAAGTAGCCCTGGGTCAGGCGGCGGTAGTTGGCGTGGTCGGGATTGTCCATCTGGACCAGCGAGCGGACCAGGTGCGGCGAGCCGCCCATCATGGCGCGGACCTTCTGGTCAGCCTCGATCGTGGTGAGCACGGTCGAGCGGTCGCCGTTGTGGAACAGCTCGTTCTTCAGCTCGACCTCACGGATGTCGGCCTGGCGGGTCACGACCCAGAACGGGTCGAAGCCTTCGACTTCGGCCACGTCCAGCGGGGCGTCGGCCCGCAGCGCGCGGAACGCATCCTCGATGGGCTGGAAGGCGGCATAGGCCTTCGGGTCCACGATGGTTTCGGCGATCTCCTTGGCGATCATCTCGCGGTCTTCCCTCTCCTGCCGGCGGCGCCGGGTGTTCGTTGCGCTCAACGTAAGTCCAACTTGCTATACGTTCAACAAGTAAGTACGAATCGGGCCATGGGTCAGGCGATGCGGCGCACACAGGCGGAACGGAGCGACGAGTCCGAGCGCAGACTGCTCGACGCGACGGCGCGCGTCGTGGCGGAGCAGGGCGTGTCGGCCGCGACCTTCGACGCCATCGGCCGAAGCGCCGGATACAGCCGGGGCCTCGCGACCCAGAAGTTCGGATCCAAGCAGGGACTGATCGAGGCGCTGATCTCCGACCTGCACGATCAGCAGGAGGCGAAGCTCGCCGCCTATCACCTCGACCAGCGTCCGGGCCTCGAGGCCGTGCTGGAGTACGTCGACCTCTACCTGCGTCACCTGGGCGAGAGCCCCGCCTCGCGCGCCTACTTCATGCTGCTTGCAGGCGCCGTCGCCGACGCTTCGGACCTGCGCGCCGCGTTCGAGCGCTCGCACGAGCGGGTGAAGGGGCGGCTGGTCACCCTGATCCGGCGCGGCCAGGCGGGTGGCGGCCTGCGGGCGGAACTCGACGCCGACTCGGCGGCGCTGATGGTGGGGTCGCTGCTGCTGGGCGTGAGCGTGCAGTGGCTGGTCGATCCTCAGGTCGACCTCGACGCGATCCGCCGCACCAGCCTGCAGACACTGGAACTGGCGCTCGCAGCGCCGGCGGCGAAATAACAGAACAACGGGAGGGGCCCGCGTGACACAGGAACCCTACAAGACCTGGCAATGCCGCACCTGCGGCTACCTCTACGACGAGGAAGCGGGCGATCCGGGCGAGGGGCTCGCCCCCGGCACGCGCTGGGCGGACATTCCCGCGGACTGGGTCTGCCCGCTGTGCGGCACGCCCAAGGCCGACTTCGACATGGTCGAGCTGTAGCGGGGCGGCCTCGCCCCTATCCGCTGGCGGCCGGATCATCTAAACACGGCGGTTCGAACCCGGCGCAGACCGGGCGTCCACGCATGTTCGGAGTTCTGGGCCGAAGTGACCACCTACGTACACGAAGGCGACCTGCCGGACGGCGTCCTCGCCGGCGCCAGCGCGGTCGCCGTGGATTCCGAGACCATGGGCCTGCGCCTGGGCCGTGACCCGCTCTGCGTGGTCCAGCTCTCGGACGGCCAGGGCGATGCGCACCTCGTGAAGCTGGACCGCACGTCCTACGACGCGCCCAACCTGAAGCGCCTGCTGACCGATCCGGCGGTGCTGAAGATCTTCCACTTCGGCCGCTTCGACATCGCCATGTTCTGGCTGCACCTCGGCGTCGTCACGGCGCCGGTCTACTGCACCAAGATCGCCTCCAAGATCGCCCGCACCTACACCGACCGCCACGGCCTGAAGGACGTGACCAAGGAACTGCTCGGCGTCGACATCTCCAAGGCCCAGCAGAGCTCGGACTGGGGGGCGGCGAAGCTGTCGGACGATCAGGTGGCCTATGCGGCGTCCGACGTCCTGAACCTTCACGCCCTCAAGACCCGCCTGGACGACATGCTCGTACGGGAGGGCCGCGACCATCTCGCCCGCGCCTGTTTCGAATTCCTCCCGCACCGCGCCCTGCTGGACGTGGCCGGCTGGGAGGATGTCGATATCTTCGCGCACGCCTAGATAATCACCATGACGGCCGCCCACGCCCCGCTCTCCGCCGAACCCCGCCGCGCCGACTTCGAGCGCTGGCGCCGTCGTTCGCGACTGATCCGGACTCTGCGCGTCGTGCTGCCGGCGATCATCGTGCTGATCTTCCTGGGCCTCATCGGCAGCGTCGCCTGGTCCACCTTCAACGCCCAGCCGCGGGCGGCGCAGGTGGGCGACGAGCCCATCCGCCTGATCAGCCCCCGCTTCGTCGGTCGCGACGACAAGGGGCGCGCCTTCGTGCTTACGGCCGAGTCGGCGATCCGCGACCGGCTCGACTACCAGCGGGTGATCCTCAAGAAGCCCGCCCTGGTGCTGGACGAGGGCGGACCCGACCAGATGCGCATCAACGGCGCGGACGGGGTGTTCCACGAGCAGAGCGGCAAGCTGGAGCTGTCCAACGGCGTGCGGATGGAGGACGCCAAGAACGCCTTCACCACCGCGGCCTCGCTGTTCGACACCAAGACCGGCGAAGTCGTCGGTTCAGGTCCTATTCAGGGCGCGGGTGGTCTTGGAGAAATCCAGGCGCAGTCCTATGGCGTATACGGCAAGGGCGAGACCATGGTCTTCAAGGGCGGCGTCCGCACGCGACTTGAGACGAAGAAATAGCGGCGAGCGCAGAAGGCATAAGATGAAGTCCCTCGTCATTCCCACCGTCTTTGCCGCAGCGCTCATGGGCGCGACGGTCGCGCACGCCCAGGGTCTCGGACCGGGCGCGGATGGCCCCATCGACATCACCGCCGACGAGCTCGAGGTCCAGAACAAGGCCTGCGTATCTGTTTGGCGGGGCAACGCCGAGATGTTGCAGGGCACGGCGCGCCTGCGGGCGAACGTGCTGCGCGCGTTCTTCCAGCCCAAGGCCGGGGCCGGCTCGGCGACGGGAACCGGCGCCTGCGGCGACCTGGTCAAGATGGAGGCCGAGGGCTCGGTCTACTACGTGACCGCCAAGGACCAGCGGGTGCGCGGCGACAACGGGATCTACGACGCCCAGAACGAGACCGTGACGCTCACCGGCGACGTGGTGGCGGTGCAGGGCCAGAATGTGCTGCGCGGCTCCAAGATGGTCTTCAACACTCAGACGGGCGAGGGCCGGATGGTCGGGACCGCCACGGGCAAGAACGCCAGCGCCCGCCCGCGCGGTGTGTTCTACCCCTCCAAGAAATCGCAGAGCGCCTCCAAGTGAACGCGCCGCAGCGGGTCCAGACCCAGGCCAAGGGCGCCATCCCCACCGACGGGCTGGTGGTGGACAATATCGGCAAGTCGTTCCGCGGCCGGCCGGTGGTGAAGGGCGTGTCGCTGCGTCTCTGCCGCGGCGAGGTCGCCGGCCTGCTGGGCCCGAACGGCGCGGGCAAGACGACCTGCTTCTACATGATCACCGGGCTGATCCCGGCTGACTACGGCGCGATCTATCTCGACGGCGAGAACATCACCGCCCAGCCCATGTACCAGCGCGCGCGCATGGGCGTGGGCTACCTGCCGCAGGAGACCTCGATCTTCCGCGGCATGAGCGTCTGGGAAAACGTCATGGCCGTCGTCGAGCTGCGCCAGCGCGACGCCAAGAAGGCGCGCGAGACGGTGAACGAGCTGCTGGGTGAACTGCGGATCGAGCATCTCAAGAACTCGCCCGCCGTCTCGCTGTCGGGCGGCGAACGCCGCCGCGTCGAGATCGCCCGGGCGCTGGCGTCCGAGCCCTCGTTCATGCTGCTCGACGAGCCCTTCGCCGGTATCGACCCGCTGGCCATCGCCGACATCCGCGAGGTGATCGGCTACCTGAAGCAACGCGGCATCGGCATCCTGATCACCGACCACAACGTCCGCGAGACGCTCGACATCATCGACCGCGCTTCGATCATCCACGCGGGCGAAGTGCTGTTCGAGGGCAGCCCGGACGAGATCGTCGACGATCCGGAAGTGCGCCGGGTCTACCTGGGCGACCGCTTCAACTAGCTCCGCCAGCGCAGGGTCGTCGGCTCCACGGGATTGACGAACGGCCGCCCGTCACGGCGGCTGGCCAGCCATTCCCGCTTCAGCGCCTGGTACCACTTGGCCTGGCGGTCAGCGTCATCGACCCAGAGCAGGGTGGGGTCGTGCCTCAGCCCCTGGTTCTGCAGGTTCACCATCCCGGCGTCCTGGCGCAGGAACGTCCGCGCCATGCGGGCGATCACCGGCTTGAGCACCGTGAAGGCCGGATGGTCCGACCAGGCGAGTTGGGTGATCCGGGTGCGCCCTTCGTCCAGGGGCGTCAGGCAGGTGAGCGACAGCACCTGACGCCGGCCCACCGTCACGTGCTCCCAGCGGTAGCCGGGCAGGCGGAAGGTGATCTCGGTCTGAGGCTGGCCGCCGAGAATGGCGTAGGCGCGGCTGTTCCTCGACGGCGCGTGGCGCACCATGGCGAAGCCCATGTCGCGGGGCTCGAACCTCTTCTCCTTGTCGTGTTCGCTGCCGGCCGTGCGCCACCACCACTGGCGGTGGACGTAGGGCCCGTGGGCCGGATCCATCAGGCCGACGACGGCCTGGTCGATGTGGGCCTCGAAGACCATCCGGTCGACGATCTTCGGACGTCCCCCGACCACGCCCGGAAACTCCGGCGGCGGCACGTCCGGCTCGGCCCCCGGATCGGCGCCGACCCAGATGAACACCATCCCCTGGCTTTCGGCGACCGGATAGCGGCGTACGCGGATGCGTGAGACGTCCATGGCCTGGTCGGCGGTCAGCGACGGGATCGCCGCGCAGGCGCCGTCGGCTCCGAAGCGCCAGCCGTGGTAGGGGCAGGTGATCGTCTCCCGCCCTTCGGCGTCCCGGTGAAACCGCCCGGCCGACAGGGGCGCGGCGCGGTGCGGGCAGACGTCGCGCAGTGCGAAGAGCTGGCCGCCTCGTCCACGGCCCAGCATCACCGGCTCGCCAAGGAGGTCGATATGAACGAGCCGGTCCGACTTCAGGTCGTGGGACAGCCCCGCCAGGTACCAGGCGTCGGTCAGGAATCCCTGGCCGAAGCGCGCATCGGCGCGCGAGGTGCGGGGCTCGCCATCGGGCATGCGTCGGTTTTAGCGGCCTAGACGAGCCTCAGGAAGGCCGCGGAAAGGGGCGACAGGCCCACCGAGCCGCCGCGCAGGTCCGCCTCGCCGGTGCGAAGGGGCAGCAGTTCGGCGCGCTCCAGTGACGGGTGGGCCAGCACCTGAGGCGTCCCGCCGAAGTTGAAGACGCAGATCACCTCCTCGCCCTCATGCCTGCGGACGAAGGCGACCAGCGGCTCGGGCGTGGCGACAAATTCGATGTCGCCCAGCGACAGCGCCGGCGTGGCCTTCCGGAAGGCGATCATCTCGCGGGAGAAGCTGAGGACGGAATCGGGGTCTTCGCCCTGTTCCTCGACCGACAGGCCGGCGTGTTCCAGGGCGAGCGGCAGCCAGGGATCCCCGGTGGTGAAGCCCATGTGGGGCCCGGTGGTCCAGGGCATCGGCGTGCGGCAGCCGTCCCGCCCGCCGTCGTAGGGCCAGTAGAGATCGCCCACGGGGTCTCGGAGTTGGTCGCGTCCGAGGCTGGCCTGCGGCAGCCCCAATTCCTCGCCCTGATAGATCAGGGTGGTTCCCTTGAGGGCCACCAGCAGGGCGAACAGCATCTTCGCGAGTTCCGGCGAGGCGTCC
Organism: Pseudomonadota bacterium; assembly: GCA_046725615.1. GTDB lineage: Bacteria > Pseudomonadota > Alphaproteobacteria > Caulobacterales > Caulobacteraceae > Phenylobacterium. Next base: position 9,400 of record JBKOYY010000186.1, on the reverse strand, counting down.
TTGCCACCGAAGCGGCTGACCGTGCGCGGCACGTCGTGGTTGGAGAAGCTGATCGTGGGCCAGTGGCCGGGGTAGTTCTTCAGCGTCGCGTAATGCTGGGTCACGAAGGCAGGCTGCAGCTTGCGCGCCAGCAGCATCACGAAGGTGTAGCCCGAGTGGAGGCCTTCGGCGGGGGTGCAATAGGCGCCGCAGCGGGCCTCCTCCTCCGAGAACTCGCCGAACACGAACCGGTCGCCGCCGTTGCGTCCGTCGTGCGCCTCCACCCGACGCCGGATCAGGTCGAGCATCTCGACGTTCTCCGGGAGGTTCGAGTCGTAGAGGTGCTGCTGCAGGTTGCCCGCGTGGCTCCAGTGCAGGCCGCGCCGTTCGGCCAGGGGCACCGGCGGGTTGGGCGTCAGGGCCTCGTCGTGCAGGTAGGTGCCGGCGACGTCGAGCCGGAAGCCGTCGACCCCCTTGGAGAGCCAGAAGTCCAGGACGGAGAGGGCGGCCTCGCGGGCGCCCGGGTCGCGCCAGTTCAGCTTGGGCTGCTGGCGCAGGAACTTGTGGTGGTAATGCTGCCGGCGCGCCGGCTGGTAGGCCCACGCCGGCCCGCCGAAGACGCTGAGCCAGTTGTTCGGCGCCGTGCCGTCTTCCTGCGGATCAGCCCAGACGTACCAGTTGGCCTTGGGGCCGTCCCTGCCGCCGGTGAGGCTCTCCACGAACCAGGGATGGACGTCGGACGTGTGGCTCAGCACCTCGTCCAGCACGACCTTCAGGCCGCGCGCGTGAGCCGCGTCGAGAAGCCTCTGGAAATCCTCCGGCGTCCCGTAGTCGGCCTGGACGCCTTCGAAGTCGGCGATGTCGTAGCCCCAGTCGCGATTGGGCGAGGGGTGGATCGGCGACAGCCAGATCCCGTCCACCCCCAGCGACTGGATGTAGTCCAGCTTGGCCTCGACGCCCGGCAGATCGCCGTGCCCGTCGCCGTCACTGTCGAAGAAGCTCCGGACGTAGACGTGGTAGAGGATGGCGCCCTTCCACCACGGCTGCGCCATGGGGTCAGACCTCGGACGCGTCGGTGATGATCTTGCCCACCAGACCGTACTCGACGGCCTGCTCGGCGCTCATCCAGAAGTTCCGCTGGGTGTCCTTGACGATCTTCTCGTACGTCTGGCCCGTCTCGCGGGCGATGAGGCGGTTCACCCGCTCCTGCATCTTGATGATCTCCTCGGCCTCGATCTGGATGTCCGAGGCCTGGCCGCGCACGCCGCCGGCCGGCTGGTGCAGCAGGAAGCGGGTGTTCGGCAGGCAGAGCCGATTTTCCTTGGTGGCGCCGAGGTAGATGTGCGCGCCGGCGCTGGCGACCCAGCCGGTGCCGATCACCTTCACCGGCACGCCGCAGAAGCGGATCATGTCGTGGATGGTGTCGCCGCTCTCGACGTGGCCGCCGGGCGAATTGATGATCACGCGGATCGGCTGGTCGCTCTCGGTGGCGAAGGCGGTGATCTGGGCGGTGACCCGCTCGGCCAGGCGCATGTCGATCTCGCCGAAGATCAGCACGGTGCGCGACTTGAACAGCGCGTTCTGCACCGGCCCGGCGGTCATCGGCATGTCGGGCTGGCGGCCCTTCTCGTCGCCGTCCTCGTCGTCGAGATAGGAAGTCCACTTCAGCATAGGGGTCGCCTTCAAAAGGTGTCTCGCCACTGGAGTTATTGGTCCTCGCGCCGGACGGCAAGCCCGCAGGCGGTCAGCCGGCCGAGGTGAGCATGAGCCGGGTGAAGAATCTCACGGCGCGGCCCAGGTTTTCGACGCTCACATGCTCGTTGGTTCCGTGGATCATGCCCAGGGCCGCGGTCTCCAGTTCCAGGGGTTGGAAGCGGTAGACGTCCTTCGCCACCGGCTGCAGCCAGCGGCTGTCGGTGCCGGCCACGACCAGCGCCGGGGCGACAGACGCGCCGCTCTCGTCCCGGGCGAGAGCCGACAGGGTGCGCCAGCCCCAGGACGTCGTCGAGGAGACGGGCGTCGGCTCCGACGGCGGCGTGTTCCAGGCGATCTCGACCGGCAGGCCCTGGGCGGCCTTCCGTGCCCGGGCGATCACGTCGGCCGAGGCGTCGCCCGGCGCGATGCGGTAGTTGATCCAGGCCGTGGCGTCCTGCGGCAGCACGTTCTCCTTGGGGCTGCCTTTCAGCATGGTCGGGGCGATGGTGGTGTGCAGCATGGCGGCGCCTGCTGGCGACGCGCCCACCTGGCTGACCAGCAGTGGCCGGAACAGCCACTCGTTGGCCACCGCCATCCGCACCAGGAACGATCCGCCGCTGGCCGAATGGCGCAGGAGGTCGGCGCCGGGCCCGCGGAACGCCATCGGGAACGGGTCTTCGGCGATCGCCGTGACCGCTTTCGCCAGGGCCACCACGCCCCCGCCATCGGCCGGCGGCGTCGAGGAATGGCCGCCCTGGGCGTGAGCAGTGACCCTGAGGGTGCCATAGCCCTTCTCGGCCGTGCCGATCAGCGCCAGCTTGCCACCGGTGACGGGGTTGTCGGTGACGACCGCCATCCCCTCGTCGAGGACGAACTCGGCCTTCACGCCGCGCGCCTTGAGCAGCGCCGTCGCCGCCTGGGCGCCGCCGCCCTGGACCTCCTCATCGCCCCCCGAGACCAGGATGATCGTCCGGCGAGGCTGGAATCCCTGGGAAGCCAGGGTTTCCACCGCTTCGAACAGCGGGATCAGCGACCCCTTGTCGTCGATCGCCCCGCGGCCCCAGACGGCTCCGTCGGCGATGACCCCGGCGAACGGCGGATGCTTCCAGTCCTTCTCGGTGCCTGGCGTCACCGGGACCACGTCCTGGTGCGCCATCAGGATGATCGGAGCGAGCGCGGCGTCGGTCCCCTGCCAGGTGTAGATCAGGGTCTCGCTGGCCGCGGTCTCGCGCCTCATTACCGCATGGGCGCGCGGATAGGCGGCCTCAAGGAAAGCGTGCAGCCGCGCCCACTCGCCCAGGTCGTCCTGGCTCCGGTCCTGGTGGCGCACGGTGCGGATTTGGATGGCCGCCGACAGGTTGCGCGCGGCGCGGTCCACGTCGATGGCGGGCGCTGCGGCCAGCTTCACCGGCTCGCCGGTGGCGCCCGGTCCCTCGTAGGTGAACGTCCGCACCAGAACCACGGCGACGAGCGCCAGCAGCGCTACGGCAAGCCCAAGGGCGATCCGCCCGACGATACGCATTCTGAAACAGCCTCCGACCCGTCGGGGATCATTGGCGGGCCGCCGGCCGCGCCGCAAGGCGGCGGACATCGTTTTGAATGTCCGGAATGCGGGCGCGCCTTGACCGGGCGTCACCAGCCGTCGCAAATGGCGCCAACTTTAAACAACCGTTTGGATGGAGCGCCCCGATGAGCCAGGTCCTGGAAGCCCCCCCTGTCAGCGTCAACGGCCTGTTCGACCTCACCGGCAAGGTGGCGGTGATCACTGGCTCGTCCCGCGGCATCGGCCGGGCCATCGCCGAGCGCATGGCCCAGCAGGGCGCCAAGGTGGTGATCAGCTCCCGCAAGGCCGGTCCGTGCGAGGAGGTCGCCGCGGTGATCAACGAACGCAGCCCCGGCCACGCCATCGCCGTGCCGGCCAACATCTCGTCGAAGGAAGACCTTCAGCGCCTGGTGGACGAGACCCGAAAGGCGTTCGGCAAGATCGACATCCTGGTCTGCAACGCCGCCTCGAACCCGTTCTACGGCAGCCAGCTCGACATCCCGGACGAGGCGTTCCGCAAGATCCTCGACAACAACATCATCGCCAACAACTGGCTGATCCAGATGGTCACGCCCGAGATGCGCGAGCGGAAGGACGGCGCGATCATCATCGTCTCGTCCATCGGCGGCCTGCGCGGCTCGACCGTCATCGGCGCCTACTGCATCTCCAAGGCGGCCGACATGCAGCTGGCGCGCAACCTCGCCCAGGAGCTGGGGCCGGACAACATCCGCGTGAACTGCATCGCCCCCGGTCTCGTGAAGACCGACTTCGCCAAGGCGCTGTGGGACACGCCGGCCGGCGAGGCCCGCGCCAGCTCGGGCACGCCGCTGCGCCGTCTGGGCGAGCCCGACGACCTGGCCGGCGCCGCCGTCTATCTCGCCTCGCGCGCCGGCGCCTGGACGACGGGCCAGACCCTGGTGGTCGACGGCGGCTCGACCTGCTGACGATCCCAACCCCGGCTTGCCATTTTTCAAACGGGCGTTAGAGCCTTGGGTATGGCTGATGACGTGACCAAGCCGGGTGCGGCTCCGAAGGAAACGTACGACGATCGTCCGTTCCACTCCGAGCACCTGCCGCCGGAAGTGCGGGCGCCGCTGGCGCCCTACAAGGGCGAGGCGCCGTCGTCTCCCGCCTGGTTCCAGTGGGCGATCGCCCAGGAGCCGGAGCGCTCGTTCGTCGGCTCGCACGGCGCCCGGCTCGAGGCGCTGACCTGGGGCGAGGCCGGCAAGCCCGGCCTGCTGCTGGTGCACGGCAACAGCGCCCACGCGGACTGGTGGAGCTTCATCGCACCCTACTTGGCGAAGGACTTCCGGGTCACCGCCATGTCGCTGGCCGGCATGGGCGATTCCGACTGGCGGGAGAACTACCGCTTCCACGACTTCGCCGAGGACGCCGACGCGGTGGCCAGGGCCACCGGCCTGTTCGCCAACGGCCAGAAGCCGATCTACATCGGCCACTCGTTCGGGGGCGGGCAGGTGTTCTTCGCCGCGGCCCGCTATCCGCACCTGATGCGCGCGGCGGTGCTGGTCGACACCGGCTTCGGCGGCCCGCCGCCCGAAGTGCTGGAAGAGCGCAAGAAGCGGGCCGAGATGCTGGCCAACATTCCCAGCGCCGACCGGCCCAGTCGCGTCTATCCGACCATGGAGGCGGCGCTGGCGCGGTTCCGGCTGATGCCGCCACAGCCGGCCGAGAACCACTACATCCTCGACTTCATCGCCCGCCGCTCGCTGAAGCGTGCGCCGCTGCCGGACGGCGGCGAGGGCTATGCTTGGAAGTTCGATCCCAACATGTGGGACAAGCTGGATCGCTCGGGTGGCTTCTTCGACGGCGTGATGCCGAAGCTGGAAGTGCCGATGATCCACCTCTACGGCGACAAGAGCCGGATCATCGAGCGACGGGCTTCCGGCGAGAAGAGCTTCCTCGATGAACAGGTGCGCGAGATCGAGATCCCGGACAGCCACCACCATGTCATGATCGACCAGCCGCTCGCTTTGGTCGCAGCCCTCAGGACGCTTTTGGCCACCTGGCCGGGTTGAGCCCGAACGGGGGTTCGTGTATCGCCGCAGGCGACTTTTTCCATTTTCCGAAGAGAGTGAAATCCTGATGGCCGGAGACACGTCCGACTACCAGCGCGGCGCCATGGAGATCGCCGAGCAGACCGCCACCTACAACCTGGTCATGGGCATGACCAAGTGGGGCTCGCTGTACCTGTCCGCGTTCCTGCTCCTGCTGGTCCTGTGGTTCTGCGTGCCGACCGCCGGCTTCTTCGCCGGACTGATCGCCGCCGTGGTGCTGGTCGTCGCCGGCACGCTGGTCCTGCGCGACAAGAAGCCCGCCGCCGCCCACTGAGGCGCGTGAACGTCTGATTCGAGAGGCCTCCGCTCCGGCGGAGGCCTTTTGCATTTGCGGACCGTTTGATCCTCGAACGCGGGTCGGCCCAGGGCAAGGCTCGTGCGTGCGGGTATCCACCTGGCCCGGGTTCGGTTCGAAAATTCCACGACTTCCCGCGTTGCAGCAAAATTCGTTCAAACAATCGTTTGAACCGGCTGCCGCGGCGTCTGGACACCCCGCTTGCCGCTGCTATGGTCCGGCCCCTGTCGCGCTTCATGGGGGTCGCCGCGAACCATGCCCGTTATCGCTGTCACCAAGGAACGCCGGGCCGGTGAAACCCGCGTGGCCGCGACGCCCGAGACGGTGAAGAAATTCATCGCCGCCGGCTATTCGGTGGTCGTGGAGTCCGGGGCCGGCGACGGCGCCTCGATCCCCGACGCCGACTACGAGGCCGCCGGCGCCACGCTCGCCAAGTCGGTGAAGGACGCCGTCGGCAAGGCCGACGTCCTGTTCAAGGTCCGCGGCCCGGAGGCCGACGAGATCAAGGCGCTGAAGCCGGGCGCCATCGTCGCGGCGACGCTCAATCCCTACCAGGACCGCGCCACGCTGGACGCGCTGGCGGCGCAGGGCGCCACGGCCTTCGCCATGGAGTTCGTTCCGCGGATCACCCGCGCCCAGGTCATGGACGTGCTCTCCAGCCAGGCGAACCTGGCCGGCTACCGTGCGGTGATCGAGGGCGCCGAAGCCTACGGCCGCGCCCTGCCGATGATGATGACCGCCGCGGGCACCGTCGCCCCGGCCAAGGTGTTCATCATGGGCGTCGGCGTCGCCGGCCTGCAGGCCATCGCCACGGCCCGCCGCCTCGGCGCGGTGGTCACGGCCACCGACGTGCGCCCGGCCACCAAGGAGCAGGTCGAGAGCCTGGGCGCCAAGTTCATCGCCGTCGAGGACGAGGAGTTCCAGAACGCCCAGACGGCCGGCGGCTACGCCAAGGAGATGAGCAAGGAATACCAGGCCAAGCAGGCCGCGCTCACCTCCAGCCACATCGCCAAGCAGGACATCGTCATCACCACGGCCCTGATCCCGGGCCGGCCGGCGCCGCGCCTGATCACGGCCGAGCAGGTGGCCTCGATGAAGCCCGGCTCGATCATCGTCGACCTGGCCGTCGAGCAGGGCGGCAATACCGAGGGCGCGAAGCCGAACGAGACGGTGGTCACCGCCAACGGCGTGAAGATCCTCGGCTTCACCAACCTTCCCGGCCGGATCGCGGCCGACAGCTCGGCGCTCTACGCCCGCAACCTCGTGGCCTTCTCCGAGCTGTTCAAGACCAAGGAGGGCGCCTTCGCCCCGGACCTCGAGGACGAGATCCTGAAGGCGGCCTGCGTCACCCACGGCGGCGCCGTGGTCCATCCTTCGCTCAAAGCTTAAGCCGGAGCCCCGCAATGGACGTCGATCCGACCGTCTTCCGCCTGGCCATCTTCGTGCTGGCGATCTTCGTCGGCTACTACGTGGTCTGGAGCGTGACCCCGGCCCTGCACACGCCGTTGATGGCCGTGACCAACGCCATCTCCTCGGTGATCATCGTGGGCGCCCTCCTGGCCGCCGCGGCGAGCGGCGCGGGCGGCGAGGCCACGGGCAATGTCATGATCTCCAAGGGCGCCGGCGCGATCGCCGCGGCCTTCGCGGCGGTCAATATCTTCGGCGGCTTCCTCGTCACCCAGAGGATGCTGGCGATGTACAAAAAGAAGTCGAAGTAGGCCGGGTCGGGGGCGCCACCAATGCTGCTGAACGCGAACGTCGCGGCCATCCTGTACCTCGTCTCCGGGGTGCTCTTCATCCTGGCCCTGCGCGGGCTGTCGTCGCCGGTCACCAGCCAGGCAGGCAACCGCAACGGCATGATCGGCATGGCGCTGGCCGTGGGCGTGACCCTGGTCACCCTGTTCGGCGAGGGCAAGCTGGACGGCCTGACCCTGGCGCTGATCGGCGCCGGCGTGGCGGTCGGCGGGACCATCGGGGCGGTGATCGCCCGCCGGGTGGCCATGACCTCGATGCCGCAACTGGTCGCCGCCTTCCACAGCCTGGTCGGCATGGCGGCCTGCCTCGTGGCCGTGGCGGCGATCTACACGCCCGACGCCTATGGCATCGGTGTGCCGGGCGAGATCCACCTGACCTCGCTGATCGAACTCAGCCTCGGCCTGGCCATCGGCGCCATCACCTTCTCGGGCTCGGTCATCGCCTTCGCCAAGCTGAACGGCAACATGAGCGGCGCGCCGATCCTGCTGCCGGCCCGCCACCTGCTGAACATCGTCATCGCCCTGGCGATCGTCGCCCTGGTCGCCATCCTGGTGATGAGCGGCGGCACGGCGATCTGGGCGTTCTGGGCGATCTTCGCGCTCAGCCTGCTGATCGGCGTCACCCTGATCGTCCCGATCGGGGGCGCGGACATGCCGGTCGTGGTCTCGATGCTGAACAGCTATTCGGGCTGGGCGGCCGCGGCCCTGGGCTTCACGCTCGAGAACATCACCCTGATCATCACCGGCGCCCTGGTAGGCAGCTCGGGCGCCATCCTCAGCTACATCATGTGCAAGGGGATGAACCGCAGCTTCATCTCGGTGATCCTGGGCGGCTTCGGCGCCGACGACAGCGCGGCCGCGGCCGGCGGCAAGGTCGAGACCCGTCCGACCAAGCAGGGCTCCGCCGACGACGCGGCCTTCATCATGAAGAACGCCTCGAAGGTGATCATCGTCCCCGGGTACGGCATGGCCGTGGCCCAGGCCCAGCACGCCCTGCGCGAGATGGCCGACAAGCTGAAGGAAGAGGGCGTGGAGGTGAAGTACGCCATCCACCCCGTCGCAGGCCGGATGCCCGGGCACATGAACGTGCTGCTGGCCGAGGCCAACGTGCCCTACGACGAGGTGTTCGAGCTGGAGGACATCAACTCCGAGTTCGCCACCGCCGACGTCGCCTTCGTCATCGGGGCCAACGACGTCACCAACCCAGCCGCCAAGACCGATCCGGCCTCGCCGATCTTCGGCATGCCGGTGCTGGACGTGGAGAAGGCCCGCACCGTGCTGTTCGTGAAGCGCGGCATGGCGGCCGGCTACGCGGGCGTCGAGAACGAGCTCTTCTTCCGCGACAACACCATGATGCTGTTCGCCGACGCCAAGAAGATGGTCGAAGGGATCGTGAAGGCGCTCTGAGGCGCCTTCCCTCTCCGGCGCCTAGCCGATCAGGTCGCCCGAACCGAGCCCATGGCCGGTCACCGTGATCGGCCCTTCGCTGGGCTCGGGCGGCGCGCCCTTGCGGGTCACCAGGATATAGCCGTCGACCTGGCCGTCGCCGTCCAGGTCGACGTCGACGCGGATCACGGGCGGGAGCAGCGACGGGCCGAAGCTGCCGCCGCCACCGCCGGACTGGACGCCGAAGTCCGTCGATGGGTCGGTGTTCGTGGTCGGCGGGACCAGCGGGTCTGCCTTGTCCGTCGATGCGTCATCCGGCCGCTGCCGGAATTCCGGAATGCGGATCTCGTGGCCCAGCTGGGTGAACAGCCGGTCGCCCTCGCCCGCCGCAAAGTCCAGGATGACGCCCAGAAGCGTCCCGGCCTGGCCAGCCGGCGGACCGGTCACGACGAAGGTGTCGGCGCCGCTTCCGCCCTCGGCCGTGACGCCGGTGGCCAGCTCGATCCGGTCGTCGCCGGCGCCGCCCAGCAGGGTGTCATGCCCGCCGCCGCCGCGCAGGGTGTCGTTGCCCGCACCGCCTTCGATGCGCTCATCGGCTTGCGTCCCGACCAACAGGTCATCCCCGGACGAGCCCACGATCACCGCTGGCGCCTCGCGCTCGACCGGAGCCGCC
>JBKOYY010000155.1:0-6780 GCA_046725615.1 Pseudomonadota bacterium | reverse complement strand
CCGCAGCATCGAGGCCCGGCTGGGCCTGGAGGTGGCGCTGGACGCCATGCTGGCGCGGCACCTGCTCGCCGGCATGGACGGCAAGGTCAGCAAGACGGCCAACGCCGGCGCGTCGGACACCGCCGCCTTCGAGATCCTGCTGGCCCCGATTCCCGAGACCATCGAGGCGCCCAGCGAGGACGCCGGCCGCGCCGCGCACATCCTCGTCGTGGACGACAACGCCACCAACCGCATGGTCGCCCAGTCGCTGGTCGAGATGTTCGACTGCACCAGCGAGGCCGCCGAGGACGGCGAGGCCGCCGTGGAGGCCGCCCGCACCGGCCGCTTCGACCTGATCCTCATGGACATCCGCATGCCGCGCATGGACGGCGTGGCCGCCACCCGCGCCATCCGCGCCCTGCCCGGCCCGGTCGGCGCGACGCCGATCATCGCCCTGACCGCCAACGCCGACCCGGACGACGCCGAGGCCTATCTGGCCGCCGGGATGAACGGCGTGGTCGAGAAGCCGATGAAGCCCGAGCACCTCTTGACCGCGCTGCAACAGGCGCTGGATCCGCAGGGCGCCGCCGCGGCGGCCTAAACCCCGGTTTCAACTGCAACTTTTTTGCGGCCAGCGGCCCTATTGCGCCGCCGCCGGCAATGACCTAGGTCCCGAGCCTCAGTTTCGGGGTTAGATTATGTCCGAGGCCAAGCCCGCGGCCGCGCCACCTTCGCTGGAAGACGTGCGCCAGCGCATCGACGCGCTGGACGGCGAACTGCTGCGCCTCGTGGACGAGCGCGCTTCGCTGGCGCGGTACGTGGCGGCGGCCAAGCAGGCGGCGGGCGACGGCGACAAGTTCGGCCTGCGTCCCGGCCGCGAGGCGGCGATCATGCGCAGGCTGGTCACCTCCGAACGCAAGGCGGCGAGCCCCGGCCTGCTGGTGCGGATCTGGCGCGAACTGATCGGCGACAGCCTGGCCAACCAGGGACCGTTCCACGTGTCGGTCTGGGGCGGGCGCGATCCGGGCCGGGCGGTCGAGCTGGCCCGCAGCCGCTTCGGCGCCGCCCCGCAACTGGCCCAGGTCGCCAAGCCCGAGGACGCCATCGCCCAGGCCCGGACGCCGGGCGGCGTCGCCGTCTGCGCCCTGACGCCCGACAGCGCCTGGTGGGGGCGCCTGCTGGCCGAGCCGCAGCTCAAGGTCTTCGCCGCCCTGCCCTGCCTCACCGCCTGGGGGCCGCTGTCGGCCCTGGCCGTGGCGGCGGTGGAGGTCGAGCCGACCGGGGCCGACATCACCTTCTGGGTCACCGACGCGCCGGGCGCCGCCGCCGCCGTCGAAGAGGCCCTGAGCCGCGACGGCGTCGCCGCCGACCTGGTCGCCGAAGCCGGGGGACTGAAGCTGTTCGCCCTGGCCGGCTTCTACCAGCGCGAGGACGAGCGGCTGGCCCGCGCGCCCGGACGGCTGAGCGGCGTCATCGGGGCTTCACCGGCGCCGCTGGACGTGTAAGAAGCGAAACTCGTTTCAAATGTAACGATCGCCATGCCCGACACAGCCGACCTCGACGACCGCGCCCGCGCCTCCCGGCCGCTCCCGAAGCCCGGGATCATGGACATCCACGCCTACGTGCCGGGCAAGGCCAAGGCCGAGGGCGTCGCCGAGCCGGTCAAGCTGTCGGCTAACGAGAACATCCTGGGATCGAGCCCCAAGGCCCGCGAGGCCTACGCCTCGGCTGTGGACCAGCTGCACATCTATCCCGACAGCCGCACGACGATCCTGCGCAACGCCATCGCCGAGCAGTACCGGCTGGAGCCCGAGCGGCTGATCTTCGGCTGCGGGTCGGACGAGGTGTTCGCCCTGCTGAACCAGACGTTCCTGGAGCCGGGCGACAACATCGTGCAGGGCGAATACGCCTTCGCCGCCTTCGCCATCGGCGCCCACGCCTGCCAGGCCGAGGTGAAGATCGCCCGCGAGCCGGACTATCGCATCGACGTGGACGAGATCCTGAAGGTCGTGGACGGGCGCACGCGGCTCGTCTTCCTGGCCAACCCTGGCAACCCGACGGGCACCTGGATCCCCTTCTCCGAAGTCGAGCGGCTGCACGCGGCCCTGCCGCCCAGCGTGGTGCTGGTGCTGGACGGCGCCTACAGCGAGTTCGCCCTCGACGCGACCTTCAGCGACGGGCTGGACCTGGCGCGCAGGGCCAGCAACGTGGTGGTCACCCACACCTTCTCGAAGCTGCATGGCCTGGCCGCGCTGCGCGTGGGCTGGGGGTACGCGACGGCCGAGATCGTCGCCGCGGTGGACCGCATCCGCCTGCCGTTCAACACCTCGATCCCCGCGCAGCTCGCGGCCGTGGCGGGGCTGAAGGACCTGGAGTTCCAGAAGGCCTCCATCGACCACATCGAGCAGTGGCGCCCCTGGCTGACCCAGCAGCTCGGCGGCCTGGGCCTGGACGTGGTCGGGCCCTCGGCCACCAACTTCGTGCTGGTGGGTTTCCCGAAGACGCCGGGCAAGACCGCGGCCGACGCCGACGAGTTCCTGAGCGCGCGCGGCCTGCTGACCCGCCGGGTGCTGAACTACGGCCTGCCGGACCACCTGCGCATCACCTTCGGCCTCGAGGCGCACAACCGCGCGCTGGTCGAGGCGCTGGCGGAGTTCATGAAGCGCTGAGGCCGCCTCAGGCCTCCGGCCGCGAGCCGACCTGCTCCAGCAGGCTCTGGGCCTCCCTCACGAAGGCGTTGGCGACCTTCGGCGCGTAGGGGTTCTGCGTCTGGATCGCGGTGAAGAGCTCGAAGGTGTCGGCGCCGATCAGGCCGCAGAGTTCCAGCAGGTGCTGGTACGACTGGGTCGCCAGCCGCTCGTCGGGAATGCCCAGGTTCACCAGCGAGCGACCGATCAGGTGCGTCAGCGCCTGGACGTAGGCCATCTCCTCGTCGTGCTCCTCGGGCGTCGTCACCGTGACCGCCAGGCCCAGCGCGCGGCCGAAGTCGGCGACGCAACTGTCGCGCCCGCCGCGGATCGGACAGACCACGAAGCGCAGGCCCTTGAGGCCCGTCCGGGCGCTCTGCGGGCCGAACAGCGGGTGAGTGGCGACGATGTCAACGGTGGCGGGCAGCAGTTCGACCATCCACCGGGACGGCAGCACCTTCACCGAGCCCACGTCGACCACCAGTGCGTCGGGCTTCAGGTGCGGCGCGATGGCCGCGAACACATCGCGCATGGCCACGACGGGGACGGCGACCACGACGATGTCGCGCGCGGCCGCGTCTTCCAGGGTCCCGAAGGCGACGCCCAGGGCGGCCGCACGGGCGGCCGCGTCCGGCGCCCGATCGGCCACGAGGACGTCGAAGTGGTCCTTCAGGACGCTGGCCGCGAGCTGGCCGAACTGTCCGAAACCGATGAGACCGAGGCGCTGCATGCGGGCTCGATAGCGGGGACGGCGCCGCTCCGCAAACCATCGCTGGCGGACGGTCGCCTTGACGCACGGGCTCGGACGGTCATTATTCACCCATTGAGGTGAATATGCTCGACGATACCCTCACGGCGCTCGCCGACCCCACGCGACGGGCGATCCTGGCCCGACTGGCCCAGGGCGAGGCGCGGGTCACGGACCTGGCCCGGCCGTTCCCGATCTCGCTGAACTCGGTCTCCAAGCACATCCGCATGCTGGAGCGGGCGAAGCTGGTGCGGCGGCGCATCGAGGGCCGCGAGCATGTCCTGACCTTGGACCCCGCCCCGCTCGACGAGGCGGCCGACTGGATCGCGGAGCAGAAGACGCTGTGGGCCTGGCGCCTCGGCGAACTGGAGAGGGTGCTGACCGATGGCTGAGCTGACCGTGACCCACCGCTATTCCGCACCGGCCGAGCGGGTGTTCGACGCCTGGCTCGACCCGGCCATCGCGCGGCGTTTCCTGTTCACCGCGCCGGGCGGGGAGGTCGTGCGCTGCGACATCGACGCGAGGCCCGGCGGACGCTTCACCATCGTCGACCGGCGTGACGGCGGGGACATCGAGCATGTCGGCGCCTATCTGGAGATCGACCGGCCGCGGCGGCTGGTCTTCACCTTCGCCGTGCCCCAGTTCGACCCGACCGAGACCACGGTGACGGTGGAGATCGAGCCAGACGGCGACGGTTGCCGCCTGACCCTGACCCACACCGCCGTCCCGCCCGAATGGGTGGATCAGGACCGCGAGGGCTGGACGATGATCCTCGGCGCGCTGGAGGCTGCGTTCTAGGAGGCTTTCGCGGCGTCCCCCAGGAACCCCGCCACCTGCTCGATCGCCTCCACGAGCGTCACGCGCTGGAGCTCGACGCCCGGCGGCAGGCCGGAGAACAGGCGGGTCGGCGAGCTGGCGTCGAGCATGACGAAGACACCCTTGTCGTCGGCCCGGCGGATGAGGCGGCCGAAGGCCTGGGCGATACGGCCGCGGGCGATGGCGTCGTCGTAGCTCTTGGCGCCGAAGCGGGCGCGCCGGGACTTGTGCAGGATGTCGGGGCGCGGCCAGGGCACCCGGTCGAACACCAGGAGGCGCAGCGAGCGGCCCGGCACGTCCACGCCGTCACGCACCGCGTCGGTGCCCAGCAGGCAGGCGTCCTCCTCGGCGCGGAAGATGTCGACCAGGGCGCCGACCTCGAGCGGGTCCACGTGCTGGGCGTAGAGGGCGAGGCCCTTGTCGGCGAGCGCCGGGGCGATCCGCTCGTGCACCGCCTTCAGCCGGCGGATGGCGGTGAAGAGACCGAGGCCGCCGCCGCCCGAGGCCAGGAACAGCTCGCGCATGGCCGCCGCGATCTGGCGCGGATCGTCCTTGCCGACGTCGGTGACCACCAGCGCGCGGGCGTTGGCGGCGTAGTCGAACGGCGAGGCGACCTTCAGCGTCTTGGGCCGGTCGGGCAGGCGCGCCGCGCCGGTCCGCATCTCGGCCAGGGCGAAGGGGTCCTCCAGGGTCGGATCGGCCAGGGTGGCGCTGGTCACGAGCACGCCGTGCGCGGGGGCGATGACGGCGTTGGTGAGGGGCTCGGTCGGGTCCACCCAGTGGCGGCGGCAGGCGGCGTCGACCACCCGGCCATAGAGGAAGGTGGCGTCGAACCAGTCCACGAAGTCCGGGTCGTCCTCGGCGTCCTCGTCGATGGCGCGGAGCATCGAGCGCCAGGCCGGCAGGGTCATGCGGGCGCGTCGGTCGAGGCCGCGCAGGGCGCCCTCGATGCGGGCACGTTCGGAGCCGGAAAGCTGGTCGGCCTCGGCGTCGAGCACGTCCTCCAGCGCGCGGGCCAGGGCCAGCAGGGGCGCCTCCACCTTGGCCAGGGCGGCGGCCGCGTCGCGGGCGCTTGTCCGGACGAGGTCGAGGGCGGGCCGGGCGGCGCACTCCATGCCGACTTCCGAGGGGGCGGCGCGGGCGCGGAGCTGTTCGAGGACGGCGACGAGGAAGGTCTCGACGGGGCCGGTCGGGCGCACCTCGCCATTGGGCGGGGCGATACGGCCGCTCCAGCCCTCGCCCGGCAGGGCAGTGGCGGCGTGGACGGCGGCGTCGAGCTGGGCGCGGGCGTCCTCGCGGTCGCCGAGGATGTCGGAGAGGCGGGCTTCCAAGCCCCTGCCCCGCCGGCCGCGGCCTTCCGGACCGCGGATCCAGCGGCGGAGTTCGGCCGCCTCCGCCCCCGAGAGGGCGGCGGAAAAGGCGCTGTCGGCGGCCTCGAACAGGTGGTGGCCCTCGTCGAAGACGATGCGCTTGAGCTGGGTGGTCTCGGCGTCGCCCTTGCTGCCGCGCGCGGCGCGGGCGCCGTCGAAGGCGGCCTGGCTCATTACCAGGGCGTGGTTGGCGATGACGATGTCGGCCCGGCGCGAGCCGCGGATCGCCTTCTCCACGAAGCAGGCGCGATAGTGCTGGCAGCCGGCATGGACGCACTCGCCACGGCGGTCGACGAGGTTGGCCGCGCTGGCCTGGGCCGCCGGGGAGACCGCGAACAGGGTCGGCAGCCAGGCCGGGAAATCGCCGCCCGTCATGTCGCCGTCGCGCGTCGCCCGGGCCCAGCGGGCGGCCAGGGCCATGCCGACGAGGTCGGACCCGCCGAGCTGGGCGGCGTTGGCCTGCTCCTGGAAGTTCAGCAGGCAGAGGTAGTTCTCGCGCCCCTTGCGGACGACGGCCTTCTTCGCCCGCACCTTCTCGTCGGGCCAGATGGCGCGGCTCTCGCGCTCGATCTGGCGCTGGAGCGCGCGGGTGTAGGTGGAGACCCAGACGGAGGGGCCGTTGGCCTCGGACCAGAGCGAGGCGGGCGCCAGGTAACCGAGGGTCTTGCCGACCCCGGTGCCGGCCTCGGCCAGCATCATATTGGGCTCGCCCTCGCGGTCGCGGGGCTGGAAGACGTGGGCCGCCTCGACGGCGTACTCCGCCTGGGACGGACGCGCCTCGTCGAGTCCCGCCTGGGCGAGGAGGGCCTTGAGGCGCTCGGCCGCAGCGTCGGGGACGATGGGCTTGGAGCCCGGCTCGCCCACCGGGGCCTCGGCCTCCCACTCGGTCAGCCGCATCCAGACGTCGAGGCCGGACGAGCGGAACTGGTTGCCGGCGGGGGCCGAGCGCAGGGCGGCGATCGCCGCGGTCCCCCACGGCCAGCCCGCGCGCGCCAGGGTCTCGGCGATGGCCAGGGCCTCCTCGCGGCTGGGGACCGGCGCGGCCGCCAGCTCGGCGAGCAGCGTGTGCGCCGCCTGGCGCAGGGCGGCGGCCTGATCCTGCGGCGTCTTCGGCTCGGTGAGGCCCAGCGCCTGGGCGAGGCCCGCGGCCGACGGGGCGGCGAACTGGGCGGGCCGGACG
>JBKOYY010000160.1:0-12282 GCA_046725615.1 Pseudomonadota bacterium | reverse complement strand
AGATCACCTCTTGGGTCTCGTGGGCTCGGAGATGTGTATAAGAGACAGGGTCGGCGCTCTCGGCGGTGAGGGCCTCGCGGTCGCCCTGGGCGGCGGCGATCACCGCCTCGACCGCTTCCTCGCCCATCTTCTTGGCCGCGCGGTCGATGTCGGCGAGGAGCTGGGCCGTGTAGGAGGTCGAGGCGTCTCCCCCCCGGCGGCTCTCGATGGTGGCCGCCAGGCGGCCGATGACCTCGGTGAACCGGCTCATGCGGCAACGGGCTCCGTCAGGCGCACGGGGATGCCGGCGGCGGCCATGGCGGCCTTGGCCTCGCCGATCCCGACCTCGCCGAAGTGGAAGATGGACGCCGCCAGCACCGCGTCGGCGCCGGCGCGAACGCCGTCGACCAGGTGCTGCACGTTGCCGGCCCCGCCCGAGGCGATCACCGGCACCGAGACCGCCGAACTCACCGCCCGCACGAGGTCGAGGTCGTAGCCGATCTTGGCGCCGTCACGGTCCATGGAGGTCAGCAGGATCTCGCCCGCGCCCCTGGCCACGACCTCCACGGCGTAGTCGACGGCGTTGAGGCCCGTCGGGTTGCGGCCGCCGTGGGTGAACACTTCCCAGTGGTCGCCGGTCCGCTTGGCGTCCACCGACACCACCACTGCCTGGCTGCCGAAGGCGTCGGCGCAGCGGGCGACCACGTCGCGGTCGTTCACCGCTGCGGTCATGATCGAGATCTTGTCGGCGCCGGCCAGCAGCAGCCTGCGGCCGTCCTCGACGCTGCGGATCCCCCCCCCGACGCTGAGCGGCATGAAGCAGACCTCCGCGGTCCGGGCCACTACGTCCAGGATCGTCCCACGGTTCTCGTGGCTGGCAGTGATGTCCAGGAACATCAGCTCGTCCGCGCCCGCGGCGTCATAGGCCTGGGCCTGCTCCACGGGATCGCCCGCGTCGCGCAGGTTCACGAACTGCACCCCCTTCACCACCCGGCCGTCCTTGACGTCCAGGCAGGGAATGACCCGGACCTTCAGGCTCACGCCGCGATCTCCAGCGCCTGCGCCGGGTCGATGGCGCCGTTGTAGAGCGCCCGGCCCAGCACCGCGCCGGCGACCGGCACGCCGGCGCGCGCCTTCAGCTTGGCGATGTCGTCGACGCTGGCGAGGCCGCCGGCGGCGATCACCGGGATCGACACGGCGTCGGCCATGGCGCCGAAGGCCTCGACGTTGAAGCCCATGACGGTGCCGTCCCGGTCGATGTCGGTGACGATGAGGGCGGCGACGCCCACATCCTCGAAGCGCCTGGCGACGGTGATGGCGTCGAGGTCGGAGTCGGCTGTCCAGCCGTCCACCGCGACCTTGCCCTTGCGGACGTCGACGCTGACGGCAATCTGCTCGGGATACTTCCGGGCCGCCTCGATGACGATCTCCGGCTGCTTCACCGCCACGGTGCCGAGGATCACGCGGCTGACGCCCGCCTCGATCCAGCGCTCGATATCGGCCAGGGTGCGGATGCCGCCGCCGAGCTGCACCGGGATCGACACCGCCGAAAGGATGGACTCCACGGCCGCGGCGTTGATCGCCTTGCCCTGCACCGCCCCGTTCAGGTCGACCACATGCACCCAGTGGAAGCCGGCGGCCGCGAACGACTTCGCCTGCGCCCCCGGGTCGTTGTTGAACACCGTCGCGGTGGACAGGTCGCCGTGCAGGACGCGCACGCACTGGCCGTCCTTCAGGTCGATCGCGGGATAGAGGATCACGGTCGCCACTCCAGGAAGCCGGCGAGCAGACCAAGCCCGACGGATTGGGATTTCTCGGGGTGGAACTGCACCCCGACCATGTTGCCGCGCGCCACCGCCGCGGGGAAGCGTCCGCCGTGGTCGACCCAGGCGGCCACATCGGCCTCGTCTTCGGGGAACATGGCGAACGAATGGGTGAAATAGACGGGCTGGCCGGCCCTGGGCCCGGCGAACATCGGCAGATCCGACACCACGTCCAGGTTGTTCCAGCCCATGTGCGGCACCTTCAGCGCCGGATCGGCGGGCTGGATCCTGCGCACGTCGCCGGGAATCCAGCCGAGGCCGGCGGTGACGCCGAACTCGTGCCCGCGGCTGGCCATGAGCTGCATCCCGACGCAGATGCCGAGGAACGGCGCGCCGCGCTGGCGGACCGCCGTCTCCATGGCCTCGATCACGCCGTCGCGGGCGCTGAGGGCCGACATGCAGGCGGCGAAGGCGCCTACGCCGGGCAGCACCACGGCGTCGGCGGCGGCCACGAAGTCGGGATCGTGGGTCACGACGATCTTCGCCCGGCCGTCGGCGGCGCGGACGAGCGCCTTTTCGGCCGAGCGGAGGTTGCCCGACCCGTAGTCGATCAGGGCGACGCTCTTCATGGGAAGGTTCCTAGAGCACGCCCTTGGTGGATGGGGCGTGGCCGTGGGTCTTGGGGTCGAGTTCGACGGCCTGGCGCAGCGCCCGGGCCAGCGCCTTGAAGCCGCTCTCGGCGATGTGGTGCGAGTTGGTTCCGCGCAGCAGGTCGAGATGCACGCACGCGCCCGCGTTCATGGCGAAGGCGTGGTGGAATTCCTTGAACAGCTCGGTGTCCATGTCGCCGACTTTCGGCGTGCGGAACTCGACGTTCCAGATCAGGTAGGGCCGGTTCGACAGGTCGAGGGCGCACCGCGACAGGGTCTCGTCCATCGGGATATAGGCGTGGCCGAAGCGGCGGACGCCCTTGAAGCCGTCCAGCGCCTGCTTGATCGCCTGGCCGAGCACGATGCCGGTGTCCTCGACCGTGTGGTGCATGTCGATGTGCAGGTCGCCCTTGGCCTCGACCTCGATGTCGATGCCGCCGTGTCGCGCGAAGCTGTCCAGCATGTGGTCGAAGAAGCCGATCCCCGTGGAGACCTTCGACGCACCGGTCCCGTCCAGGTCCACGGCGACGCGGATCTGGGTTTCCTTGGTGTTGCGGACGACTTCGGCCCTGCGGCTCATCGCAGTCAGTATCCCTTCGACTCGGCCAGTTCCTTCAGCGACACCGCCGGACGCGGGCCGTAGTGCGAGATCACCTCGGCCGCGGCCAGGCTGGCCAGCTTGCCGCACTGCTGCAGCGGCCGACCCCGCGAGAGGCCGAACATGAACCCGGCCGCGTATTGGTCGCCCGCGCCCGTCGAGTCCACGACTTTTTCCACAGGCTCCACCGCGACGGTCAGCCGCTCGCCGTGGTCGATGATCACCGAGCCCTTCTCGCTGCGGGTGACGGCGGCGATCTTCACGTGCGGCCGCAGGGCGTTGAGCGCCGCGTCGAAGTCGTCGGTCTGGAACAGCGACTTCAGCTCGTCCTCGTTGGCGAACAGCAGGTCCACCTGGCCCTCGATGAAGCCCAGCAGGGCGCCGCGGTGGCGCTCGACCACGAAGCTGTCCGAGAGGGTCAGGGCGATCATCCGGCCGGCGCCGTGCGCCAGGGCCGCGGCCTTGGCGAAGGCCTTGCGGGCCGCCTCGGCGTCGAACAGGTAGCCTTCGAGGTAGACGATCTTCGCCGCCTCGACGATGTCCTTCTCCACGTCGTCGTCGGTGAACTCCACCGAGGCGCCGAGATAGGTGCACATGGTGCGCTGGGCGTCGGGGGTGACGTTGATCATCGAGACCGCCGTCGCCGGCCCGCCGACCAGCGGCTTGTTCTCGAACCGGGCGCCGATGCCGCGCATGTCGTTGGCGAAGGTGCGGCCGAGCTGGTCGTCGGCGACCTTGCCCATGAAGGCGCCCTTGCCGCCGAAGCTGGCCAGGCCCGCGATGGTGTTGGCCGCCGAGCCGCCCGAGGCCTCCACCGCCTGGGCCATCTTCGAATAGAGCGCCGCGCTGGCCTTAGGGTCGACCAGCATCATGGCCCCCTTGGTCAGCCCGTTCTCCGAAAGGAAGGCGTCCGTACAGGGCGCGATCACGTCGACGATGGCGTTGCCGATGGCGGCGACGTCGTAAAGCTCGGGCATCAGGGGGCTTTCCGGTGGCGTAGGCCGGGGCCGATTACAGGGAAAGCCGCGGCGGCGCTAGCGGGGTGGGGCTGGCGAACTGTCCTTCCGGCGCGTCGGAAGGCCGCGCTCCAGAGACAGGACCTCATCACGGTCCTCGGACTTCTGCTTGCGCACCCAGCGATAGTGCGGCCGATCAGGCGTCCACTCGAGGCTTGCCCGCGCGGCGGCGCGAACCGCTGCCGCCTCCGATGCGAAGCAGTTGTCCCCATCGATGGTCAGGCCCGATCCTGGGGTCAGAGTGACCTTGCGCTCCTTGGTCTGTGGTGGCGGACCGCAAAGGACGAACCAGGTTTCGTAACCGACGATCCTTCCCCCGCCGTCCCGCGCGGTAGGCCTCAGCGCCACGTAGAAAAAGACCCGATCGGCGTCTTCGCCGCCCAGCGACTGGATGATCATCGGGTCGCCGCCGGCCAGAATGCTGTTCCGCCCGAAGCTCTTGCGGGAAATGAGCAGGCCATTCGCGCAGTCCGGCCAATCCTGGACCGCAGCGTTGGAATCGAACTCGCAGCCGGGATCGGGCGACGCCCAGGCGCCATGCTTGAGATTTCGCTCTGCGGCTCGGTCGCGCTGGAACAGCGGCTCCCGCGATAGGACCATGTTGCCGCAGCCGCTCAGACCGAGCGACAGAACCAGCGCCAGCACCCCAGGCAACCGCATGCGGCGTCTCCGATCCGGAGCGCCACCCTAGCGCGATCACGAAACCGTGAACAGCGGGCTCAGACCCGCGCCATCACCAGCGTGCCGTTGGTGCCGCCGAAGCCGAAGCTGTTGCTCATCACCGTCTCGAGCTGCCGGTCCACGCGCTGGCGCACGATCGGCATGTCGGCGAAGGCCGGGTCGAGGTTCTCGATGTGGGCGCTCTCGGCGACGAAGCCGTTGTTCAGCATCAGCAGCGAGTAGATCGCCTCCTGCGCGCCGGCGGCGCCCAGGCTGTGGCCGGTCAGCGACTTGGTGGACGAGATCAGCGGGGCCTTGTCGCCGAACACGGCGCGGACGGCCTCCATCTCCTTCAGGTCGCCGACGGGCGTGCCGGTTCCGTGCGGGTTGAGGTAGTCGATGGTCCGGCCCTCGGGGTTGGCCAGGCGCATGCAGCGCGCGGCGCCCTCGCCCGAGGGGGCGACCATGTCGAAGCCGTCGGAGTTGGCGGCATAGCCGACGATCTCGCCATAGATCTTGGCCCCGCGGGCCTTGGCGCGCTCGTACTCCTCCAGCACCACGATCCCGGCGCCGCCCGCGATGACGAAGCCGTCGCGGTCCACGTCATAGGCGCGGCTGGCGACCTCGGGACGGTCGTTGAACTTGCTGCTCATGGCGCCCATGGCGTCGAACAGCACGCTCAGGGTCCAGTCCAGCTCCTCGGTTCCGCCGGCGAAGACCACGTCCTGCTTGCCCATCAGGATCTGCTCGTAGCCGACGCCGATGCAGTGGGCCGAGGTGGCGCAGGCCGAGCTGATCGAGAAGTTCAGGCCGCGGATCTTGAACCAGGTGGCGAGCGTGGCCGACGGGCCAGAGCTCATGGCCTTGGGCACGGCGAAGGGGCCGACGCGCTTGGGGCCGCGCTCCTTGGCGGTCTGGGCGGCCTCGATGATGCTGCGGGTGGAGGGGCCGCCCGAGCCGACGATCAGGCCGGTCTTCTCATGGCTGACCTCGCCCTCCTCGAGCCCGGAGTCGGCGATCGCCTGCTCCATGGCGATGTGGCTGAAGCCCGTGCCCTGGGCGAGGAACCGCGCGGCGCGGCGGTCGACCATCGCCTCCCAGTCGATGCGGGGCGGGGCGTGCACCTGGCAGCGGAAGCCGAGCTCGGCGTACTCCGGCGCCGCGGTGACGCCCGACTTCGCTTCCCTGAGGGCGGCGAGCACCTCGTTGGTGTTGTTGCCGATGGACGAGACGATGCCCATCCCGGTGACCACGACGCGACGCATCAGTCGCACTCCTCCGAACGCTTGCCGGCCTTCACGCCTGGCCTTCTGGTTTGAAGAGGCCGACGCGCAGGTCCTTGGCCTCATAGATGGGCTTGCCGTCGGCCAGGAGAACTGCGTCGCCGATGCCCATGACCAGGCGGCGCAGGATCACCCGCTTCATCTCGATCTTGTAGGTGACCTTCTTGATGTCCGGGGTCACCTCGCCGAAGAACCGCACCTCGCCGGCGCCCAGGGCGCGGCCGCGACCCGGCGCGCCGCTCCAGCCGAGGAAGAAGCCGACCAGCTGCCACATGGCGTCCAGGCCCAGGCAGCCGGGCATGACGGGGTCGCCGATGAAGTGGCAGGCGAAGAACCAGAGGTCCGGATTGATGTCGAGCTCGGCCTCGATGTAGCCCTTGCCGTGCTCGCCGCCGGTCGAGTTGATCTCGATGATGCGGTCGAACATCAGCATCGGCGGGGCCGGCAGCTGGGCGTTGCCCGGGCCGAACATCTCGCCGCGCGCGCAGGCCAGCAGCTCTTCGTAGCTGTAGCTGGAGGGCCGGGTCGCCGCATCGCTCATCTGGAAAACCTCGAAATCAGAGAGGGGCCGGCCCTAACACAGGCCTGTGTGAAGCCTCAACGACATTGCACCGTCTCGGTCGTGCCCCAAAGCGTCCCTTCGCGCACCCAGCCGGAGGCGCGCTCGGTCTTCACGCGGCACCACCCCTTGTCGCAGCGGTCGAGGGAAGCCAGGGCGCGGACGTTGAGATAGGCCACCGTCTCGGCCCCCGCCTTGGGCTTCCGGAACAGCGGCGCGGGCCGGGCGCGGGTGTTGATCACCGCGCGGCGCCCGTCGGTCACGCGTTTGTGCACCCAGGCCAGGCCCCCGTCGGGATCGCAGACCCGCCGCCACTCCGCGGTCTCGGCCACCACCTGCACCGGCAGGCCGCGCGCGGCGTAGACCCACAGCAGGCGGTGGTCGTCGCCGGGGCCGGCGCGGGCGTTCACCTTGCCGAACTTCAGCGTCACGTAGCGGGGGACGGGATAGCCCGAGGGCGTCGGGCGGTCCGCGGCCAGGGCCGCGCCAGCCGCCAGGGTTCCGCTCGCAACGGTTCCGATCGCGAGCGCCGCCAGCGCCGGCGCCATGCGCCCCCTTAACCTCAACCCGTGAGCCTCGCCTTGGCCGTGCCGGGCCCCTTTGCTAAGGGTTCGGCACAACGACGCGCCGGAGCGGCGCGGGAAACGTCCCTTTTTCCGTAGGCCCATGCCCGCCCGCAAGCCGAAAGTCATCGTCACTCGCAAACTGCCGGATCAGGTCGAGACCCGGATGCGCGAGCTGTTCGACACCGAGCTGAACGTCACCGACGAGCCGTTCACCCGCAAACAGCTGGTCGAGGCGGTCGGTCGCTGCGACGTGCTGGCCTCGACGATCACCGACAAGATCGACGCCGCCCTGATCGAGAAGGCGGGCGAGCAGCTCAAGCTGATCGCCAACTTCGGCGCCGGGGTCGACCATATCGACGTCGCCGCCGCCAACGCCCGCGGGATCATGGTCACCAACACGCCCGGCGTGCTGACCGAAGACACCGCCGACCTGACCATGACCCTGCTGATGGCGACGCTGCGGCGGGTGATCGAGGGCGCCAATGCGGTGCAGGCCGGCGAGTTCACCGGCTGGGCGCCGACCTGGATGCTGGGCCGCCGGATCACCGGCAAGCGGCTGGGGATCATCGGCATGGGCCGGATCGGCACCGCGGTGGCGCGCCGGGCCAAGGCGTTCGGCCTGCAGATCCACTACCACAACCGCAAGCCCGTCAGCCCGCGCGTCTCCGAGGAGCTGGAGGCGACCTACTGGGACAGCCTCGACCAGATGCTGGCCCGGATGGACATCATCTCGGTCCACTCGCCGCACACCCCGGCGACCTATCACCTGCTGTCGGCGCGGCGGCTGAAGCTGATGCCGGCGCACGCGGTGCTGATCAACACCGCCCGCGGCGAGATCATCGACGAGCAGGCGCTGACCGACCTCCTGGCCGAGGGCAAGCTGGCGGGCGCCGGCCTCGACGTCTTCGAGCACGAGCCGCGGATCAACCCCAAGCTCCTGAAGCTGCCCAACGCCGTGCTGCTGCCGCACATGGGCTCGGCCACGGTCGAGGCGCGGGTCGACATGGGCGAGAAGGTGATCATCAACATCAAGACCTGGATGGACGGCCACCGGCCGCCCGACCGCGTCCTGCCGCAGATGCTCTGAGCCGGATGCCGCCAGGGCTCCGCATTGACGGCCGCGTGGCCAGCTCGCTACGTCACCTGGGGTAACAGCGGGTTCGAGGCGCCCAGGATGCTGACTCGTCGCTCGATGCTGGCGGCCGGCGCCGCGGCGCCGGCGATGGCGCCCGCCGCGCTCCATGCCGCCACGGAGACGCCCGGGCCGCCGACCCTCGACGAGCTGCTGGCCGAGCCGCACCTGCGCGACGCCGCGATCTCGCCCGACGGCGAGCAGCTGGCGATCCTCCGCACCCAGCCGCGCGGCGGCAAGACGACCGCCTTCGTCACCCTGTCGCGCATGGCCGACCTTTCGGCCAGGCCGGCGGTGGTGGTGCTGGGCGAGCAGAAGGCCCAGCAGGTGGAGTGGGCCAACAACGAGCGCCTGCTGATCTGGATCACCTTCGACAAGGACGACCGCGGCCGGCCCTACGGCGTGGTGTTCTACGGGACCTTCGTGCCGATCCCCGTGCGCCGGGTGGTCTCGGTGGACCTCGAGGGCAAGAACCCGGTGGTGATGTTCGCCGGCTCGCCCGCCGTGCTCCGCCGCGGGTTCGACGCCTCCCGCGTGGTCGATTTCATGAAGGACGATCCGCGCCGCATCCTGATGCAGGCGTGGAACGAGAGCCGCGGCGCCTACGCGCTCTATACGGTCGACGTCTATACGGGCGAGGCCGAGCTGGTGGAGCAGGGCGCCCCGGCCACCGACTACTGGCTCACCCAGGACGGCCAGCCGATGCTGCGGATCGACTCCAACGCCCGCGGCACGGTCGGCTGGATCTACGGCCGCGCGCCCGGGGAAAAGGACTGGAAGCTGGTCCGCAAGTCGCGGGTCAACGAGCTGAAGAAGTTCCCCGACTTCGACATCGTCGGGCCGACGCCCAGGGCCGGGGTCTTCCTCGTCTGCCAGCGGCCCGAGGGAAAGGACACCAGCGTCATCCGCTCGTTCGACCTCGCCACCCTGGAGTTCGGCGAGGTGATGGCCGAGCGCCCGGGTCGCGACTTCGAGGGCGCCTTCGTCGACGAGGCCCAGCGCCTGGTGGCCAGCGCCTACTGGGACGACCGCCTGGACTACCATTTCGCCGACCCGACCCTGGGCCCGCACTTCCGGGCGGTGAACGCGGCCCTGAAGAACGCCTGCAACGTCCAGCTCTACGACATCGACACCGACCACCGGCGGATGCTGTACCGGATCACCGGGCCGCGGGAGCCGGGCGCCTTCGTGGTCTACGACCGCGAGCGCAAGGCGCTGGAATACGTCGGGCACGCCAAGCCGTGGCTCTCGCCCGAGCGGCTGGCCCCCACCGAGGCGCTCCGGGTCAAGACCCGCGACGGCGCCGAGATCACCGCCTACCTGACGACCCCGATCGGCGCGACGGCGGGCCCGCCGCCGATGGTGGTGATGCCGCATGGCGGGCCCGAGCTGCGCGACACCCTGGACTGGGACATCAGCGTCCAGGCCCTGGCCGCCCGCGGCTGGGCCGTGCTGCAGCCGAACTTCCGCGGTTCGGGCGGCTATGGCCGGGCCTTCGCCGACCAGGGCCGCCGCCAGTGGGGCGAGCGGATGCAGGCCGACATCGAGGACGCGGTCGATCACGTGCTCGCCGCGGGCCGGGCGGACCCCAAGCGGCTGGCGATCTTCGGGGCCAGCTTCGGCGGCTATTCCGCCCTGATGGGCGCCGTCCGCCGGCCGGGCGCCTACCGCGCGGTGGTCTCGGTGGCCGGTGACGCCGACCTGATCGAGACCCTGGCCTTCTCGCGCCGCGAGGACGGGGCCGACTCCCCGGCCTACGCCTACTGGCGCCGCTCGATCGGCGACCCCAAGGCCGACGAGGACATGCTGGTCCGCGCCTCCCCGGCCCGCCGCGCCGCCGAGATCCAGGCCCCGGTGCTGCTGATCCACGGCGCGGAGGACACCATCGTCGATCCGAAGCAGTCCCGCCTGATGGCCAAGGCCCTCAAGGCGGCCGGCCGGAGCTGCGAGCTGGTGGAGCTGAAAGGCGAGGGCCACAACAACTGGGACAACGCCACCTGGAAGACGGTGCTGCAGACCGTCACCGCCTTCATCGCCGCGCGGATCTGAAAGGCCCCAGATGCTCCTCCTGAGGCGGAGGATCCAACGCGGCTTGAATGACGTCGCGTAGGCTGGTCTTCGCTAAGCGCGACAGACAATGACCAGGCGCGGCCTGGGCGAGCCAAGCCCTCCGGAGGCACTATGAAATTTGACGACGTCATCCTCGGTCGCCGGAGCATCCGCGGCTACAAGCCCGACCCCGTCCCCCGGGAACTGATCGAGGAGATCATCACCCTGGCGATGCGGGCGCCGTCGTCGATGAACGTCCAGCCCTGGAACTTCTACGTCATCACCGGCGAGCCGCTGGACCGCATCCGCGCCGGCAACACCGAGCGCAACCTCGCGGGCGTGCCCCATTCGCGCGAGTTCCGCGTCGGCGGCGCCTTCGAGGGCAAGCACCGCGACCGCCAGGTGGGCGTCGCCAAGCAGCTCTTCGGCGCCATGGGCATCGCCCGCGACGACAAGGAGGCGCGCCAGGACTGGGTGCTGCGCGGCTTCCGCCAGTTCGACGCGCCGGTCTGCATCATCGTGACGTTCGACAAGGAACTGGAGGGCAGCGACGACGCGCCCTTCGACTGCGGCGCGGTGGCGACCAACCTCGTCAACGCCGCCTGGTCGCGCGGCCTGGGCGCCGTGATCAACAGCCAGGGCATCATGCAGTCGCCCGTGGTCCGCGAGCACGCCGGCGTCGCCGACGACCAGGTGATCATGAAGAGCATCGCCCTCGGCTGGCCCGACGACACCTTCCCCGCCAACGCCGTCGTCTCCGAACGCAAGCCGGTCAGGGAAGCCGCCGTCTTCGTCGGCTTCGACGACTGACGCGCCCGGCAAGCCCGCGAGCGGCCGCACCCGGATCCTCCCCTCAGGGGGAGGTGGCGCCGAAGGCGACGGAGGGGGTTCCCGCCCACCGTTGCGGACGTCACCCAACGGCGGCGGCGAAACAAGCTCGCGCGCAAGCGCCGAACAGATTGGGCGCGCAGCGCCGAAACGAGCATGCCCTTGAAACTACGGCGCTGCGTGCCCATCCTGTACCAGCGCGCAGTAGGGAGACGTCTCTGCAGCGTCGGCAACAGAAAACCGCAGAACCGAAAAAGCTCAGACAAAAGACACAGCAGATAGAAATCGAAAAAGCCAAAGAAAACGCGAAAAAGTCTAAAAGCTCATATCGAAAAAGCAAAACAATAAAAAGCAAATGGGCCTGCGTGTCGCCCGATAATCACGCACTCGCTGCCTTCGAAGGATTAACCGCAACATTTTACATGCTGCGGCCGGCTGCAGCTCCGGAGAACCCCAATGGGTTTGAAACGAGCTCTTCTACTGCTGAAGGTCTTGGCGGGCATCTTGGCTTCGTTGGCGACAATCGTCACCGCCGTTGAGAAGATCGCCGCTCTGATCGTTTAGGTCTGCGGGTCACGCTACGGCGTGGCCCGTTTGCGTTACGGACCTTGAGGCGAGGCCCGGCCCCATCGACGGAAGTGCGCCAGAAGTCGATATTCGGCCACGCGCCATGAAGGCAAGCTCGTTCCGACTAAGACTCCTGGCCTTGCGTAGCGGCATCGTTGGAGCGTGTTTCGCGTCTCTTCTTAAACTGGTGTCGCGAAACTGCGGACTGCCACACCGGAACAGTTGGAACTTCTGCCTATTGAGGTGCTGTGGCAGCCTCAAGTATCGCGAAGTGCTCCGGCGCAATCTCCTTCATCATCTCCAATAGCTCGCCGAGAACCTTTTGCGTTTCGGGGACTAGTGCGGGATCGAACCCGGCACCCGTGATATGGGATTGGTCGTTGGTGAACTTGTAGATCGCGTCGAGCTTCTGCGGAGAGAAGCCGTCCTTCTTCAGCTGCTCCATCTTTTTGTATGCGCTCTCGCCGCTGGGAACGCGGAACATCAGGAATGTGTCCCACACCTTTCGAGCGATGTTGGGTACCGGGTATGCGCGCATTATAGAGCCGTCCTGCTCCGCCTGCATTTCTCGTAGTCGCTTGAAAAGGTAGTGATACTCGCTCTCATACTTCGCGAGCTCTCGATCCATCTGT
>JBKOYY010000088.1:0-17036 GCA_046725615.1 Pseudomonadota bacterium | reverse complement strand
ATCCCGGCCGCCGCCGAAGCCGCCGCCGCCGCCGCCGTAGCCGCCGCCACCGCCGTAGCCGCCGCGGTCACCGCGGTCGAAACCGCCGCCGCCGCCGCTGCGACGCGGCTGGGGCGCGCCCTGCTCGGTGACGACGATCTGCGTCGCCGCCAGCTTGCCGGAGCGGCGATCCTGCTCCAGCTCGTAGTCAACCTTGTCGCCTTCATTCAGGGCGTCGAGCCCTGCCTGGTTCAGGGCCGAGATGTGAACGAAGACGTCCGCGCCGCCGTCGTCCGGTTGGATGAATCCAAACCCCTTAGCCGTATTGAACCACTTTACCGTGCCGCTCGCCATTTCGTCGCAACCTAACCGAGAATCGAAGTTCAACGCCGCCCACGGGCCGGCGCCCGGCCAATCTGCCTGACGAGCCGTATTCGAAGTTGTAGCGAGGGAATTCGAGCAAGACTAGCGCCCGTGACACTTGAACCTGATCGGACTATGGGAGCCCCCCTCCGCGCCATGCCAGCCAGGACCCCTTCGTGAAGAGCATCTGCGTCTATTGCGGCTCGTCCCCCGGGACCGATCCGAGGTTCCTGGAAGAGGCTGTCCGCTGCGGGACCCTGATCGCCGAAGGGGGCCTGACGCTCGTCTACGGTGGGGGAAAGGTCGGCCTGATGGGCGCCGTCGCCGACGCGGCGCTGGCCGCCGGCGGGCGCGTCACCGGCGTGATGCCGCAGGACTTGGTCAACCAGGAGATCGCCCACCGCGGCCTCACCGACCTGCGGGTCGTGAATTCGATGCACGAGCGCAAGCTAGCCATGGCCGAGCTCTCGGACGCCTTCCTCTGCCTGCCCGGCGGACCAGGCACCTTCGAGGAGATCTTCGAGCAGTGGACGTGGGCGCTGTTGGGCATCCACGCCAAGCCGTGCGGTTTCGTCAACGTGGCCGGCTACTACGACCTGATGCGGCGCACGATCCAGCAGATGGCGGACAACGGCTTCATCGGACAGACCTACGTCGACATGCTGGTCTATGCCGATGGCACGGCCGAGGCGCTGGAACGCTTTGCGCGTTACGTCGCCCCGCCGCCCAAGTGGTCGACCAACAAGCCCTGATCAGAGCTCCAGGCGGTAGACCCGCTTGGCCGTCTCGGAGAACAGGGCCGCCTTCTCGGCCGTCGAGGCGCCGGCCGCCAGGCGCTTGAAGGCGTTCCACAGCGTGGCGTAGTCGCAACTTCCCATGTCGACCGGGAAGTTGGATTCGAACATGCAGCGTTCGGGGCCGAACGCCTCGATGCAGGTCTCGATGTACGGCCGCCACTCGTCGGCGAGCTGGGCCGAGGGCGCGCGCGGCTCGGCCAGGAACGAGGGGAAGTTGCAGAAGGCCATCGCCAGGCCACCCAGCTTCACCACCACGTTCGACGACTTCGCCAGCTCGCGAATGTCGGCGCGCCAGAGAGGGAATCGCTCGGCCCGCGTGCCCTCGTAGCTGGCCCGGCCCAGCGGGGTGCCCACGTGGTCGAGGACGATGGTGGTCTCGGGGAACGCCCGCGCCAGGTCGATCACGTCGGCCAGCTGCGGTTCCAGCAGCCAGGCGTCGAAGGACAGGCCCAGAGGCGCCAGGTGCTTGAATCCGGCCCGGAAGTCGTCGCGCCGATAGAGTCCGGCCTCCACGCGGTGCAGCGGTCCGAGCACCTCGGTGTCGGCATCCCAGGACGCGCTGTTGCGGACGCCCCGGAAGCGGCCGCCGCCCGCGGCGATATGCGCCTCGAGAACCGGCTTCACGCCATCGCCGAGCTGCAGGTCCGCCCGGCCGACAATGCCGGCGCAGGCGCGGAACGGGCCATACATCCCGCTGGCGCTCATGGCGGCGACACCGTTCACGAACTCGGTTTCGCCCACCGGCCGCAGCTCGACCGGGCCATCCGCCTTGTAGAAGGCGCCGCACTCCACGAAGACGGTCGCGACGACGTTGTGGCCGCTGCCGGTGTCGGCCATCAGCTCGTCCAGCAGGTAGCGCCGGGCCGGCTCGATCGCCGTCATGAACGGATGCTCGGGCCCGCCCGGGCTGACGTAGCTGCGCCGGTCCCAGAGGTGGTGGTGCGGATCGACGATCGGCAGCTCGGGCTCGAGAATGGCTTCCGGCATAGCGTTCCCTCTGTCTTGTTGCGGGCACGCTACCGGGCTGACGGTGGGGCGCTCAACCGTCTATCGCGTCCCGCCCCAGGTTCCGGACAGGGCGTTGAACGCGGTCGCCGCGCCCAGACGGGCCTGATCGCCGATAGCCCAGTCCGCGGGGCACGGCCCCAGGCGCAGGAACCTGCGGGTCTGGCGGGCGCTGACGCCGGATCCGTCCAGGGCGGTGACGGCGATCGCGGCGGTGAAATCCCGGTCGGGATCTCCGGTCTTGCTGACCGTCACGCCATAGCGACGGCCCGCCACCTGGCACCGGACGGCATAGAGGTCCGCGCGGTCGACGCCACCGTTCAGGTTCACGCAGGACTCGCCGTTGATCTCGGCGCCGGCGCGCCCGAATCCCTCGCGCACCGTGCGGTCGGCGCAGACCTGCAGCACCGCCGAGGTGCGCCCGTAGTGGTCGAAACTCTCCACCTTCCACAGCGACGGCGGATCGACGAGCTGCTGCCGGGCGGCGATCTGGCGCTCGCGGGGCTGGGCGCCGCAGGCCGCCATGAGCAAGAGCAGGAGGACAGGCGCGAGCCGTCGCGCCCGCGGGAGCGGGGGGCGCATCGAGAGCTCCTCCTTCCGATGGCTTAGGGGCGGATCGCGTCGATGGGGGCCGCGACGACCACGCCGCCGTCGATCCGCGCGGTCGCCTGGCCCGGGCGAGGCTTCAGAAGGGCGATCCGCACCTCCAGCGGGTGGCGTCCGCGGGCCGGCCAGTAGCAGCCGAAGGGCAGGGGCGTGGCGGCGAGCTGGGTCTTGAGCAGGGTGCGGGCATAGAGCGCGCGGGCGTGCGGGCGGCTCATGACGACCGCCATGTCACAGGCCAGCTCCTGGTCGAGTCGCACCAGGAAGGCGGCCAGGTGGGCCAGCGGATTGAACCAGCAGACGCACTGGAAGAGCGCCGCGCCGGCCGCCGCGCGCGGGTCCTTGCGGGCGATATGGGCGCGTTCGTGGGCGCGGATCAGCTCGCGCTCCTCGGCCGTATAGCCGCCGTCCGCCGGCAGGACGATGCGCGGCGAGATCAGGCCGACCACGGCGGGCCCGGCGCGACCGGCCCGGACGTCCCGCTGGAATCGGGACTGGGCCACCGCCAGCCGAAGCGCCATGACCGCGAGGCCGAGCAGCCAGAGGGCCGCCAGCGGCGCCAGGTCTGGCAACTCCGCGGCGAGGGTCGCCGCGGCCGAGGCGCTTTCGCTGTCGGCCGGAATGAGGATGACGAGAAAGGCGAGGGCGAAGACCAGCGGTGGGATCGACCAGAGGTCGGAGGCCGCGCCGGGGCCGAAGACGCGTCGGGCCGGGATGCGGGCGGCCCAGACCGCCAGGACCGCCGCGCCGGCCCCCAGGTTCGCCGTCAGAAACGCGACCGTGAGCGCCGAAACCGGCGTCGGGCCCAGCGCCGCCTGAACCAAGTCACCCATCGGCGATGCGAGCTCCCCACTGTCTCGGCTGTTCCGACGACCGGCCGCCCCCTAGCAGCGGCGACCCGGCAATGAGGATTACGCGTGTAAAATTGTGTGTCAAGCCACGTTGCGGCCGGCCTAGCGTTCGGCGCGGGCCGGCGCGTCGACAAGCAGGACCGACATGGTTGGCCCGCCGGCATTGGAGCGCCACAGCTCGACCATGGCGGTCGGGCGGGGGGCGGGGGGCTGCACTCGCCAGCCGACGTAGGCGCCGAGCACCAGGGTCGTGGCGACCAGCAGCGGGCCAATGAGGCTGTCGTAGGGGCGCAGGTCGCGGATCATGCCGATCCTCGTTTCGAGCGGATGCGGTCCCCGCGAGGGCCAATAGCAGCCGAACGGAAGCGGTTGGCTGGCCAGTTGCGCCTTGAGCAGCGTGCGGGCGTACAGGCCCCTGGCCGCCGGGCGCCGGCGCAGCACCGCGGCGTCGCAGGCGAGCTCCTGGTCCAGGCGCATGACGTGGGCGGCCACGTGGACGAGGGGGTTGAACCAGCAGAGGGCCTGCAGCGCCGAGGCCAGGGCGCTGGCCCGCGGGTCCTGGCGGGCGACGTGCGCCCGTTCGTGAGCCCGGATCAGCGCGCGTTCCTCGTCGTCGTAGGTTCCGTCCTCCGCCGGCATCACGATGCGGGGGGAGATCACGCCGACCACCGCCGGGCCGCCGCGGCCGGCGCGGACCTCGGCGAGGAAGCGTGACTGGGCCCAGGCGAGCAGGCCGACGACCAGGACCGCGCCCACGGCCCACGCGGTCAGACCAGGCGCGGAGACGGGCTGGACGACCGCGGCCAGGGCGTTGCGCGCGCCATCCTCGGTGCGCGGCGGAAGCAGGGTCGCGAAGGCGGCGAGGGGCGGCGCGGCCCACAGCCAGTAGGCTGTTTCCGGCCCGAACAGGCGCCGTGCCGGCAGGCGAAGGACCAGGACCGCCAGGATCGCAACGGCGCCGACGAGGTTCGCGCGAAGCAGGGCGGCCAGGACCTCAGTCGTCATCGGGCTCGAACTCCGCGATGAGCTTCTTCAGCCGCTCGACCTCGTCGGCCGACAGCGCGCGGTGGCGGGCGTAGTGGGCGACCAGCGGCGCGACCTGGCCGCCGAACAGCCGGTCCAGCAGGCCCTGGCTCTCGCCGGTGACGTAGTCTTCGCGGCTGACCAGCGGGCGGTAGAGGGCTCGCCCCCCGACGCGCTCGGAGGCCAGGGCCTTCTTCTTGAGCAGGCGGTTGATCAGGGTCTTGACCGTCGCCTCGCCCCAGCCCTGGGCGGGCCCTACCGACTGGACCAGGTCTTCGGCGGTCAGCGGCCCGCGGTCCCAGAGGGCCTCCATGATCTGGCTTTCGGCGCCGGAGATCTTCGACATCTTACACCCGTGGCGGACACGGAAGGCTACGACTGTAATTTCAGGTGTCAAGCGCCGCCATGACCATCGGAGTTGCACGGTGCGGCAGGAGTAAGGCAGCGTGCCTCTGAAAATCGGGGGGCGCATGGCGGACACGGCAGCGACGGCGGGTCACGCCAGGGGACATCATGACACGGTCGGGGTGCTGGGGGCGTCGGCCCTCGTCGCCGGCTCGATGGTCGGCTCGGGGGTCTACCTGCTGCCGGCGACGTTCGGGGCGACGGGCTCGATCTCGCTGCTCGGCTGGATCGCCGCGCTGGCGGCGGCTCTGGCCATCGCGGGAATGTTCGCCTGGCTGAGTCGGGCCGCGCCGGCCGCCAACGGACTCGGCGACTATGTGCAGACGGGACTCGGACAGTTCTTCGGGGTTCAGACCACCGTCGCCTTCTGGACGCTCTGCTGGGTCGGCAACGTGGCGGTGGCCGTGGCGGTGGTGGGGGCCGCGGGCTTCCTCGTCCCGGCGCTGACCGAGCCCGCGCCCCGCCTCGTGGCGACCCTGGCGGTCATCTGGTTCTCGGTCGGGGTGAGCTGGATCGGTCCCCGGACGGTCGCGCGGGTGGAAGGCCTGACTCTCGGGATCGGGCTGCTGCCCGTGGTGCTGACCGCCGTCGTCGGTTGGCTCTGGTTCCGGCCCGAGGTGTTCCAGGCGTCGTGGAACCCGGGCGGCCTCGGGATCGCCGAGGCGGTCGGCCGCACCTCGCTCACCGCCTTCTGGGCCTTCCTGGGCCTGGAGTGCGCGGCTGCCACGGCCGGCGTCGTCCGCAATCCGTCCCGCAACGTGCCCATCGCCACCCTGGGCGGCGTGCTGGGGGTGGGCCTGCTCTACATCGCCGCGACGGCGGTGGTGATGGGGCTGGCCTCGGGGGCGGAGCTCGCCAAGTCCACCGCGCCGTTCGCGGACGCGGCGCGGATCACCCTGGGCGTCGGGCTGGGCGCGGTCATCGCGGTCTGCGCGTTCCTGCGGGCGCTGGGCTGCATGAGCGGATGGACCCTGGTGACCGCCGAGACGACGCGTAGCGCGGCCGATGTCGGCGCCTTCCCGGCCTTCTTCCGCACCCGGCCGGGCGAACATGCCTCGCCCCCCAATCTGCTGGTGGCCGGCGCGCTGATGTCGGCGTCCGCGGCGATGACGGTGACGCCGACGCTCGGCGAACAGTTCGGCGCCCTGGTGAACATGGCGGTGGTGCTGGCGCTGTACTGCTACTGCCTGTCGGCCCTGTCGCTGATCCGGCTGTCCAAGGTCTTCTCGCCCGGCCAACGCGGCTTTGCGGTGGCGACCGCCGTGGCGGCGCTGGTGCTGTCCATCGTCCTGATCGCCCAGGCCAACCCGCACGAGCTGCTGCTCGCCGCCGCGCCCGTCGCCCTGGCCGCGGTGCTGTATCTTCAGCTGCGGCGGCGCTAGTTTCCCGGCGACCGCCCCGCGGAGGACAACATGCTGCCCGTCGAACTGTATCGAGGCGAGGACGCCCTGCGCCGCGACCGCGAGGCCGTGCTGCGGCGAAGCTGGCAGTTCGTGGGCCACGTGCAGATGCTGGCCGGCCAGGGCGACTACATCGCCGACGTCGTCGGCGGCGCGCCGGTGGTGGTGGTGCGCAAGGGCGATAGCGAGCTCGCGGCCTTCCACAACGTCTGCCGGCACCGGGCTGGCGCGCTGGTGGCCGACGGCCAGGGCAACTGCGGCGAGGGGTTCACCTGCCGCTATCACGGCTGGCGCTATGCGCTGGATGGTCGCCTGCGCAGCGCGGTCGACTTCGGCAAGGCGCCCGGGTTCGACCCGCGGCAGTATGGGCTGTTCCCGATCCGGGTGGAGACCTGGCGCGGGCTGGTCTTCGTGAACCAGGACCTAGCGGCCGAGCCCCTGGCCGAACTCGTGGCGCCGCTCGCGGCGCGCTGGCCGGACGATCAGTCGGCGCTGCCGCTGGTGGAGAAGCGGACCCACCAGATCGCCTGCAACTGGAAGACCTACGTCGAGAACTATCTCGAAGGGTACCACATCGAACGGGTCCACCCTGAGTTCGACAGCGACGTGGTGGTCGCCGAGTACCGCACGGAGGTGGTGGGCGAGGTGGTGTTCGCCGCCGCACCGCCGCGCGACGCCAGCGTCTACGGCGGGGTCTGGGGCTGGCTGTGGCCCAACCTGGGGGTCAACGTCTACCGGCACGGCTACATGATGGAGCGGATGACCGCCCTCGGGCCGTCGCTGACGCGACTGGACTACTTCTATTTCTACGAGCCCGACCGGAAGGCGGAGCTGGCGGAGATGCTGAAGTTCTCGGACCTGGTCACTGCCCAGGACCTGCAGGTCTGCGAGGAGGTGCAGCGCAACCTCGAGGTCGGCGTCTACCAGGGCGGGGTGCTGTCGCCGAAGCACGAGGCAGGCGTCGCCTGGTTCCAGGATCGCATCGCCGAGCGCCTGGGCCTCCCGACGCCGCCGAAGCTGACGGCGGTGGCCTGATGGGCGACCTGGCCGAGCGGCGGCTGCAGACCGTCCGCGATCACATGCGGCTGGAGTGCGAGAACGACTGGGACGCGGTGATCGCCACGTTCGAGCATCCCCGCTACGAGATG
The DNA here is from genome assembly GCA_046725615.1 of Pseudomonadota bacterium. Lineage (GTDB taxonomy): Bacteria > Pseudomonadota > Alphaproteobacteria > Caulobacterales > Caulobacteraceae > Phenylobacterium. The sequence goes on along the minus strand of JBKOYY010000088.1, from coordinate 9,462 downwards.
TACGGCTCCGGGGCCGTGTTCGACGGCGAGGAGGCGGTGCGCCGCTACTTCGCCGCCTCGCGCACGCCGTTTCCCGACCAGGGCAACGAGATCATCGCGATCGCCCATGACGGCGACACCGTGCTGGTGGAGTTCTGGCTGACCGGCACGCATCTGGGTCCGCTGAAGCTGCCGGGGCGGACGGTCGAACCCACCGGCCGTAGCTTCCGCGTGCGGATGGCCGCGAGCTTCGAGTTCGCGCCCGGCTCGGACAGGATCGTCTGCGAGCGGCCCTATTTCGACCAGGGCGCCGTCGCCCGCGCGCTGGGCCTCGCCTGATCAGGCGCCCAGGTTCTGCCGGCTCGCCTGCAGGGTTCCCCTGAGCGGCAGGTCCACGGCGTCGCGACCGACGGCGATCTCATAGGCGCCCCCCCGCACGAGGTAGGCGTGGGCTTCCGCGTCCCAGTCGGCGAGCAGGCGCGGGTCGGCCGCGATGGTCACCCGCCGGCTTTCGCCCGCAGCCAGGCTCACGCGCGCCCAGCCCAGCAGCCTTTGCTGGACCCGCCCCGGTGAGGCGGTGAGGTACAGCTGGGCGACCTCGGTTCCGGCGCGGTCGCCGGTGTTGGCGAGCTCGAAGCTGACGCTCAGTCCATCCGTCGCGAGGTCGGCGTAGGCGAAGGTGGTGTAGGTGAGCCCGTGGCCGAACGGGAACAGCGGCTGGGCGCCGGTGCGGGCGAACCAGCGGTAGCCGACATCGGCGCCCTCCACATAGTCGATGTCGAAGGGAGGGGTGTCGCCGCGCTCGTTGACGATCGGCAGGTCCGAGCCGGGCAGCTTCGGGTGCGGGAGCTGGTCGGTCGCGGCGGGGAAGGTGATCGGCAGGCGGCCGGCGGGGGCCGCATCTCCGAACAGCAGGGCGGCGATGGCCTTGCCGCCCTCGGAGCCCGGATACCAGGCCTCCAGCACGGCGGGGACCGCATCAAGCCAGGGCATGAAGACGGGATTGCCGGTCTCCAGCACGACGATGGTGGCCGGCTGGGCGGCGACTACGGCGGCGATGAGGTCGTCCTGGGCGTCGGGCAGCGCCAGGGTGGTGTCCAGCGCCTCGGTCGCCCACTCCACGGCGAAGACGATGGCCACATCGGCGCTGGCGGCCAGCCGGGCGGCCCGCTCCGGGTCCCCGCCGTCGTCGAAGATCACCTCGGCCCCCGGCGCCCGGGCCCGGATGGCGGCCAGGGGCGGGTCGGGGTGGTAGATGATCCCGGCCGACCAGCGCGGGGCGTTCGGCGGGGGATCGAACCGCGTCGAGCCCTTGGGGATCACCTGCGAGGAGCCGCCCCCCGACAGCACTCCCACGTCGGCGTGGCCGCCGATCACGGCGATGCGTCCGGGCGCGGCGAGAGGCAGCAGGCCGCCCTCGTTCTTCAGCAGGACGACGCCCGCCTCCGCGGCCTTGCGGGCCACGCGGGCGCCGAAGGCCAGGTCGGGCTCGCCGGGCGACACCGGACGGTCGAAGAGTCCGCAGGCGTACATGGCCCGCAGGGTGCGGTGCGCCATCTCGCGCACCCGGCCCTGGCCGATGTCGCCGGCGACCACCGCGTCCTTGAGCGGCTCGTCGAAGAACACCTCGGGGTCGAGCTCCTGGCCGGACTGCTGGTCCAGGCCCGCGCCCGCGGCGGCCAGGCTGTGGACCGCGCCCCAGTCCGACATCACCCAGCCCTTGTAGCCCCAGTCGCCGCGCAGCACGTCGGTGAGCAGCCAGGCGTGTTCGGATGCGTAGATCCCGCCGACGCGGTTGTAGGCGCACATGACCGAGCCGGGATCGCCGATCTCGATGGCGATGCGGAAGGCCAGCAGGTCGGACTCCCGGAACGCCGCCTCGTCGATATTGGCCGACAGCACCATCCGCCCCGTCTCCTGGCTGTTCAGGGCGAAGTGCTTGATGGTCGAGACGATGTGCCGGCTCTGGATCCCCCGGATCGAGGCGCCGCAGAGCACGCCGGCGAGCAGGGGGTCCTCGCCCAGGTACTCGAAGTTCCGCCCGCAGCGCGGCTCGCGGGTAAGGTTCACGCCCCCGGCCAGCAGCACGTTGAAGCCCTTGGCGCGCGCCTCGCCGGCGATCATGGCGCCGGCCTCCTCGGCGAGTTCCGCGCTCCAGGCGGCGGCGAGGGCGAGGCCGCCGGGCAGGGAGGTGGCCAGGTCGTCGCGCCGGCCGGCGGCCGAGACGCCGAGGCTGGCGTCGGTCTCGTGCAGCGCCGGGATGCCGGTGCGGTCCTGGCCGGGCACCCAGCCGGCGCTCTTCTGCACCCCCTGCGGACGCGGCTTCATCACCAGCGGCATATGGCCGTGGAGCAGGGCGATCTGCTCGTCCAGGCTCATCCGGTCCAGCAGCGCGGCGGCGCGGGCGTCGGGATCTCCGGCCATCTGATCTTCCCCCCAGGCTTGTTCGTTGACGCTACTCTGCCACCCGGCCACGACGGCTGCTATGGTCGTCTGGTCAGCCACGGAGCCTGCCAATGAAGCTCTCCGACGAAGACCGCGACCGTCTCGCCCTCCACACCGCCTTCGCCGTGCACCAGATCGCCCGCTGGATGGCGACGCGCGCCGACGTGCCGCCCGACATCCGCGAGCGGCTGAAGGGGCATCTCAGCGCGCTGGAAGGCGTGCTGGTCTCCACCGGCCATGACTGGATCCGCGACGAGATGGAAGCGACCGAGACCGCCCTGCGCGCCTGACCGGGCCCGCCGCTCAAAGCGCTTGCCTGCCCCGGCGGCGCCGCCGCACCCTGCTGGAAATTCGAAAGAGCAGTAGGGAGACGCCGCCGTGGCCATCGACTTCGAGATTCCGGAAGACGCCAAGAAGATCCGCGAGCGGGTCCGCCAGTGGGTGCAGGACGAATGCATCCCGGCCGAGAAGCGCCTGGTCGACAAGGAGAGCTACAAGACGGTCCTCGCCGAGCTGCGGGCCAAGGCGCGCGCCCAAGGGCTGTGGCTGCCCTTCGTCCCGAAAGAATACGGCGGCATGGGCCTCGGGCCCCTGGCCAACGCCCTGGTGCAAATGGAGCTGGGCCAGAGCCACCTCGGCGCGCTGAGCATGAACAGCCAGGGGCCGGACGACGCCACCATCCTGACGCTGCTGGCGCACGGCACCGAGTATCAGAAGGAGAAGTTCCTCAAGCCGCTGCTGAACGGCGAGAAGCGCGTCTGCTACTCGATGACCGAGAAGGCGGCTGGCGCGGACGCCACCGGCATGCGCACGGTCGCGGTCAAGGACGGCAACGAGAACTACATCCTGAACGGCGAGAAGTGGTTCTCGTCCGCCGCCACCGCCGCCGACATCGCCGTGGTCATGGCCCGCACCGACCCGGACGCGCCGCGCCACCAGCAGTTCTCGACCTTCATCGTCGAGTTGCCGAACCCGGGCTACCGCATCGTGCGCGACATCCCGACCATGGCCGCCGAGAGCCCGCTCTCGCACATCATGGGCGGCGGCCACGCCGAGGTGGAGATCAAGGACCTGGTCGTGCCGGCCGAGAACCTGCTGGGTGGCGAGGGACGCGGCTTCGACATGGGCCAGCACCGTCTGGCCTATGGTCGCCTCCGCCACGGGATGCACAACATCGCCATGGCCCAGCGCGCGCTGGACATGGCCGCCGCGCACGTCACCAGCCGCGAGACCTTCGGCAAGCCCCTGGGCGAGCGCCAGGCGGTCCAGTTCATGCTCGCCGAGTGCGCCAGCCAGCTCTACATCTCGCGCCTCATGCTGCTGCACATCGCCTTCAAGGCGGAGAAGGGCATGGACATGCGGCAGGAGAATTCCATCGCCAAGGTCTACCTGGCGCACATGGTGCACCATGTGGTCGATACGGCGATCCAGCTGCACGGCGCCCTGGGCTACAGCCGCGATACCCCGCTGGCCGCCTGGTACACCCATATCCGCTCGCAACGCCTGGTCGACGGGCCGGACGAGGTGCACCGCTGGACGGTGGGCCGCAACGTGCTGAAGGCGTTCAAGGTCACCGGCACCACGGCGGGCGCGGCGGGCGGCGACCTGCTCTGACGCGGGCGCCGCGCCCGGTGTCGCGCCACGCGCGCACCGCGAGAAGCTGCGCGAATACGTTGTGTGCGGCCTGATCCTCTGGCACCGTTCGCCGAGCGGCGTTCGGGGACAGGGCCGTGCAGGACGCGGGGACGGGCGAGGCGCACTATCGCGCCTTCGTCAGCTATAGCCACAGGGACCAGGCCTTCGGCCGGCGGCTGCACCGTCGGCTGGAGCGCTACGCCGTGCCGCGCCGGCTGGTCGGTCGCCTCACGCCCCACGGCCCGACTCCGAGCCGGGTCGCGCCGGTCTTCCGCGACCGCGAGGAGCTCTCCGCCGCCCACGACCTCTCGGCGGAGATCCGCGAGGCGCTGGCCAGCTCCGGCGCCCTGATCGTCGTCTGCACGCCGAACGCGGCGGCCTCGCCCTGGGTGGCGCGCGAGATCGAGCTGTTCCGCGAGTTGCACCCCGACCGGCCGGTGCTGGCGGCCCTGGCGGCTGGGGAGCCGGTCCAGGCGTTCCCGAGAAGCCTCACCCTCGCCGGCGGCGCGCCGGTCGAACCGCTGGCGGCGGACTTCCGGCGCGAGGGGGACGGCGCGCGGTTGGCCCTGCTGAAGCTGGTCGCCGGCGTGCTCGGCGTCCGTCTCGACGAACTGGTCCAGCGGGACGCCCAACGCCGCCTGCGCGGCGTGATGGCCGTCACGGGCGCGGCCGTGGCGGGCGCCGTAGCGATGTCGGGTCTGACCACCTACGCACTGGTCGCCCGGGCCGAGGCCCAGCGCCAGCGCGCCGAAGCGGAGGCCCTGGTCGAGTTCATGCTCACCGATCTCAGAGACCGGCTGAAGGGCGTGGGTCGGCTGGACGTGCTGACGGCGGTCAATGAGCGGACGCTGGCGTACTATCGGGATCAGCCGCTCGAAGACCTTCCCGCCGAGTCCCTGGTGCGGCGCGCGCGCATCTTACATGCGATGGGCGAGGACGACGTCGAGCGGGGTGATCTTCCCCGTGCGCGTGCGGAGTTTGAAGCCGCGGAGTCGATTACGGGGGCGCTGCTAAGCGAAGCGCCTGACGACGCAGAGCGTCTCTGGGCGCACGCGCAAAGCAGATACTGGACCGGCCTTGCGGCGTTTCGAGCCGGCGACCGGCCTGCTGCGGGAACTGCCTGGCAAGACTACCGCAGGCTTGCTGGCAGATTGGCCTCACGTCACGCCGAGAACCCTCAGTACTTGCGCGAGGTGGCCTATGCTGAAGGCAATCTATGCACCCTTGCCTTGATGCGCCCTCGGCAGCCGGCCGTCGCTGAGAAGGCATGTGGCGAAGCGCTTCGATGGATGCAGCTGGCGGCCACCCGTCGGGGCGCTCCGGCGGATATCTCACGTGACCTCGCGAACCGCCGCGCCTGGATGTCACAAGCCTACGCCGCTTCGGGCGACTTTCCCCAAGCTCTGGAAGAGCGGCGGGCAGAACAGGCGATTCTTCAGGGCCTGCTGCAGGAACAGCCGAGGGCGATGGACCTGAAGTCTCAGTGGGTCGCCATGCAGCAGTCTTTCGCCGCCATCGAACTGGAACTCGGCCGGCCGGGCCGGGCGCGGCCGCACGTTGAGGCGGCCGCCGAAACCATCAACTCGATGATCGCCTTCGAGCCGCAGAACGAACGTTGGCGACGCCTGAGAGCAAGGGTCAACGAGACCCGAGCGAGGATGATTGTTGCAGAGCAACGTGAAGGGGGTGGCCTATGAGCAAGCAACCAATACCGCTGAAGAAGATATTCGAGATTCCGGGCGCGGATCACATCCCGAACGAATGGAAGCCGTTTGAGTTCGTTGTGGCGAACCTTACGTATGAATATTTTTCCAACGGCATCATCGACTTTAATTTTGACTCCGTGAAATACTATTCAGGTGTCGATTTTGAAGCTTTTGTCGCTGCCCTGAAATCTCACCACCTTCCCGCTCCAAATGTTCCGCCAAAGCCGGCAGAAACAATACATCCGCTTGAGATCGTGGTGAGAGAGTATTGTTGGGTATTTGTAACCTTGGATGTCAACAAGAGAATGAGGTTCAGGTCCAGAGGATCGGCCATCACAGCAAAGGAGAATTACGGGATCAACAACTGCGCATTGGTGCATTTCGACAGAGATTTTACACAATTGCCTGATCCCCCGGGCGATGGCTGCTTTGCGGCGGCGTTCGCGGTGGTCAGTCGCGGTTTGAGCCCCGGGGTCGATCACAACTTCATCAACCTGCATCTCGAACTCGAACAAACCGGTGGCCGTGGGTGGTTGGAGATCGCGCTCGACCCCGACGTTCCCGACGACGGGGGGACGCCGCCCTACCTTGGTCCGGGCGGGCTCAAGCGGCGCGGCTCGCGCGCTTTGAGCGGTCCGAGCAAAGAGGGCGGATCGCCTTCGACCGACGACATGAGCGCATCTTGACCTCACAGGTTCGCCAGCCCCCTCAGTCCGTCCTTCCGTCCGTCCTGGCCCATCTTCGCGCGGGCGCGCTCGCCGAGGCGCGGCGGTTGTTCCGGGAGGCCGGGCTCGAGGGGGAGCGTAGCGATCCGGCGGTGCTGGCGGTCAGGGGGCGGCTGCTGAAAGACGAGGCCCTGACGGTCTCGGGCGCCGAACGGGTCGCCCGGCAAAGACTAGCGGCGGAGGCGTACCAGGCGGCCGGCGCCCTGTCGGGGTCGACCTACCACCTCATCAACGCCGCCAGCCTGTGGCGGCTTGCGGGGGATGGGGCGGCGTCGGAAGCCGTGGCGCGGCGGGTCCTGGCGTCGCTGGACGAGAACCCCGACGAACCCGAGACACCCTACTGGCTGGCGGCGACACGGGCCGAGGCGCTGCTGCTGCTGGGGCGGGCCGAGGCGGCGCAGCGGGCGCTGACCGAGGCCGTGGCGATCGCTCCCCGAGCCTACGAGGACCATGCGCCCACGCTGCGGCAGTTCCGCCTGCTGTGCGGAACGCTGGGTCTGCCGGCCGACTGGCTGGACACCTTCTCGCCGCCGCGAACCCTGCACTTCGCCGGGCACATGGGGGCGGGCGCGGACGATGCGGACCTACGCCGCGCCGTTCGGCAGTTGCTTCAAAGCGAACGGGTCGGCTTCGGGTTCGGCGCGCTCGCCGCCGGCGCGGACATCGTGGTGGCTGAAGAACTTCTCGCGGCAGGCGCCGAACTCGACCTCGTGCTGCCGGCCGATCCCGAGCGCTTCAGGGTGACGTCGGTGCTCAGGCTCGGGGCCGATTGGAGCCGCCGGTACGACGCCGTGCTGGCCGCCGGGGTGGAGGTGAAGGTCGTCGGCGACGGCGGTCCGCCCACGCCCCCGGCGCTGCAGCTCGCGGCGGAGACGGCCATGGGCCTGACCGCCCTGCGGGCCCAGACGCTGCAGACCGAACCTCTGCAACTGGTGGTGCTGGACGAGGCGGACGACGACGCGGCCCCATCGCCCGGCGGCGCCGAATGGGCGAGGCGGCGATGGGCGGCTCTCGGGCGACGGCAGACGGTGGTCGCGGCGCCGCGCAGTGGCGGCCCCTCTCCGGAGGCGCCCACCGATCCGAGCCACCGGCTGGCCGCGATGCTGGCGGCGCAGGCGTCCACCGCCGTCCTGCCCGCGCTCGTCCGCGCCCTGACAGGCGCGGAAATGGCGGGCCCCTCAAGCTGGTCGGAGGACAGCCTGCTGCTGGCGTTCGCCCACCCGCTCGCCGCCGCCGACGCCGCGCGGCGGATCCGAGCGGAGCTCGGGGAGGGGACGCGCCTTGCCGCCCACTATGGCGTGGTGACCAGCGTCGAATTCCCCGGCGCGGCGGCGCCGGTCCTGGCCGGCGGGGCGGTTGATCTGCCGCGCGCGATCCTCGCCGGCGCGCCCCCGGGCGCCTGGCACGTGACGGAGACCTTCGCCGCCGGGCTGGCCGCGGCCCGTTCGGGCGACCGGCCGATCCTGGTCGGGGAACTGTCCGGCCTGCCGGTCCTGGCCCTCTAGATCACCAGGTCCTCGAGCCGGGTGCGGGCGACGATGACGAACGCCTCGCCTTCGCGGCGGACGATGCCCCGGCGTTCCAGGGCGTTGACGGTGCGCGAGGCCGTCTCGCGCGTCGTCTGGACCCGCTGGGCCAGGGCGGCCAGCACGGGGGCGGGATGGATCGTCCGTCCGTCGGCGAGATCGGCGAGGCGGAGCAACTCGGCGTGGATGCGCCCGGCTGCGCTCAGGGTGGTGCGGGCCACCATCCGCTCGGTGGCGGCGCGGAGCTGGCGGGTGAGGCTGCGGGCGAGGGCGAGGCCGACGCAGCTGTGCTGCTCGGCCAGGGTCATGAATTCCACGGCCAGGAAGACGGCGGTGCGGATGTCCTCGGCCGCCACGACGTCGGCGACCGCAGCCGGATCGTGCGGGCCGGTCAGGGCTCCGAAGAGGTCTCCGGGCAGGAACTCCTGCAGGAGGACGAGCTGACCCTCGCGGGCATAGGCCACCGCGCGCGCGCGGCCCAGCCACAGAAGGTAGGCCTCGCTGACCGGGTCACCCTGCCGGATGACCACCGCGCGGGAGGGATAAGCGCGCATCGCCGCGCGCCGCGCGATGGCGGCGGCGGTCTCGGGCGTACAGGCGAGCGCCCGCGCGAGGAATCCGGTGAATTCCGTATCGTCCAGCGTGCCCTGCGCCATCCCTGCTCCCCAGGGTGGAGCCTGCACGCAGGGGTGCGGCGCCGCAAGGCGCGGCTTGCCGGCTCAGTTGGCGGGCATCACCCGGGCCCGCACCTTGCGCAGGCCGTCCAGCACGGTGTCGGCGCCGGCGGCGGTCGCCTTCTCGCCCAGGGTGGCCAGGAGGCGGATGCCGTCCACGTGCACGTCGATCGCCGGCCAGTTGGCCTCCTCGCCGCCCCGGAAGTGGTCGGTGAGGTCGCAGAGGCTGAAGGCGGCCTCGGCCAGGCCCTTCAGGCCAAAGGCTCCGGCGACGCCATAGATGGCGTTCGACAGGTCGTAGACCGGGCCGAAAGCCTCGGCCTCGCCCCGCTCGCGCGCCTCGGCAGCCAGGACGCCAAGCTGTTCGGCCTTTCCGATGAGAGACGCGAGAGAGACGTCCTTGACGGCCTCGATGCGCGACTCGGCGGCCTTGACGGCCGCCTCCGCGTTCCGGCCGCCCGGCTCGCGCGCCATCTTGGCGAGCGTGTTCTCGACGGCGAAGACTCTGGGGGCACTCATCAGATCACAGCTCTCGGCTTGAACAGGGCGTCGATCTCGTCCTGCTCGAGGTTGGGTGTGGACGCGGCTCCGACTTGCGCCGAAAGGTCGTCGTGGCGACGTCCCTTGGATCCCACAGGCGGGCCCAGGGCCTTCACGCGCCGGTCCGGCCCACAATAGCCGGGCGACGTTACAAATTTACGTTGGTCGTTCAGCAGCCAGATGATCCGCTGCATCATGATGAGCGGCGCGACAGGCTTGCGCACCACGAAGC
>JBKOYY010000166.1:0-12344 GCA_046725615.1 Pseudomonadota bacterium | reverse complement strand
CCTGGTCGCGGATGGCCGGGACCCGGGGGATGCCGTCCTACACGACGCTGTACCAGTGGCGGGACGAGCATCCGGAGTTCGCCGCCGAGCTGGCCCGGGCGCGGGACATCGCCGCCGACGCGCGGGCCGAGCGGGCCCTGGAGGTGTCGGAGGAGGCGACGGCGACGACGGTCCAGGCCGCCCGGCTCCTGGTTTCGACGCTGCTGTGGCACGCGGCGAAGGGCGCGCCGCACCGCTACGGCGCTAAGGTGGAGGCGGCGGTCGGCAAGGCGGCGGTGGCCGCCATCACCGTGCGAATTCGGGACTTCGAGCCCGTGACGCGCGAGGACGGATCGACCGGCACCCGCGAGATCCTGGCGGACGGGAGCTTCATCGACCATGAAGGGTGAGCTGGATCTGCCACTGGAATGGCGGCCGCGCGGATACCAGGCGGAGCTCTGGAAGGCCCTGCGGAACGGGTGCCGGCGCGCCGACGTGGTCGCGCACCGGCGCTGGGGCAAGGACGAGGTGGCGCTGCACTGGACCGCGGCCTCGGCGCTGAAGCGGCCCGGCGCCTATTGGCACCTGCTGCCCGAGGCGGCGCAGGGCCGCAAGGCGATCTGGGACGCGGTGAACCCGCACACCGGCCAGCGGCGCGTGGACGAGGCCTTTCCGCCGCCGATGGTGCGGCGGGCCGTGGACGGAGAAATGAAGCTGGAGCTGACCAACGGCTCCATCTGGCAGGTGGTCGGCTCTGACAACTACGACAGCCTGATGGGGGCCTCGCCGCGCGGGGTCGTGCTGTCGGAGTGGTCGCTGGCCAAGCCGCAGGCCTGGGATTACCTGCGGCCGATCCTGGCGGAGAACGGCGGCTGGGCGGTGTTCCTCTGGACGCCGCGGGGCCGCAACCACGCCACGCGGGCTTTCGATGCGCGGGACGGGCGCGAGGGCTGGTTCTGCCTGAAGTCGCCGGCGACCCGGACCTCGGTGTTCACGCCCGAGGGGCTGGCCACCGAGAAGGCGGAGCTGGTGGCCGAGCTGGGCGCGGAGGACGGCGAGGCGCGGTTCGCGAGCGAGTACCTCGTGGACTTCGACGCCGCAGCCCCGGGGACCTACTATGCCAGCCTGCTGGGGGAGGCGGACCGCGACGGACGCATCGGGCGCGTGCCCGTGGATCCGGCCCTGCCGGTGGACACCGCCTGGGACCTGGGCATCGACGACTACACGGCGATCTGGTTCTTCCAGCAGGCCGGGCGCGAAGTGCGGGTGGTCGACTACTTCGAGACCAGCGGCGAGGGGCTGCCGGCGATCGTGCGTCGGGCCATCGCCGACAAGCCGTACCTGTGGGGCGTCCATCACCTGCCGCACGACGTGATGGTGCGCGAGCTGGCGACCGGACGCTCGCGCTACGAGACCCTGGCCGCGCTGGGCCTGTCGCGCATCGAGGTCGGCGCCGCCGCCGATCCGGAGGAGCGGGTCAATGCGGCGCGGCTGATGATCCCGCTGTGCTGGTTCGACGCCGAGCGCTGCGCCACCGGGCTGGAGCGGCTTCGCGGCTACCGGAAACGCTGGAGCCGGGCGACGCTGAGCTATGGCGGCCCGCTGCACGACCGCGCGAGCCACGGGGCCGACGCGTTCGGCGAATTCGCCCTGAACCGACGCCTTGGCGGGGGCTCCCGGCGGCCGGCGCCGACGCGAGCCGGAGCGGGGCCGCAATCCTGGATGGCGTAGGGCCGGACGCAGTTAATCCTTTTGCCTTAAGAGCCGTTAATCACCTTGATTCCAAAAGGTTTTTGTCGGGGGACGAGGGCGGGGTTGCGGAGACCGTCATGCCGGACCTGTTGCGGCAGCTGATCGACCTTGTGGAAGCCCGCCCGATGACGAGCGTGGGGGTCGCGATCGCGGTCATCCTCTATCTCCAGCTCATGATGTCGGACCCGCACATCCGCTAGGACCCGTGCAACCGCGGAGCCTCGTCCGCATTCCGTCGCTGGATGACGGAGGACACACCATGGATGGCGTAGGAATTATCGGTGCGATCATCATCGGCATTGCTGCCGGCTGGATCGCTGAGAAGGTCATGGGCCGGAACCACGGCCTGATCACCAATCTGATCGTGGGCGTGGTCGGCGCCTTCCTCGGGAGCTTCGTGGCCACGATGCTGGGCTTCTCGCCGGGCGCGGGCATCGTCCCCAGCCTGCTCATCGCGACGGTTGGCGCGATCCTGCTGCTGTTCCTGCTGGGCCTGTTCCAGCGGCGGCGCGTCTAGCTCCCGACGGACGGTTGACAGGGCGTATTACAGGTGTAGCTTTCGATTGCTACATCTGTAACAACGATCCGGGAGGCCGTCCCATGCGACGCAAGACCTTGAAGACCCTGGCGCCCGCGGCGGGCCTGATGCTGGCCGCGGGCGCGGCGCGTGCGCAGGAGACGGCGTACCGACTGGTCCCGCCGGCGGAACGGCTGACGTTCGGCGATGTGTTCGCCGACGCCTCGCTGCTGGTGCAGGCGGTGTTCGCGGTGCTGATCCTGGCGGCTCTGGCCGCCGCGGCGATCTGGGCGACCAGCCTCGGGCGCGTGGGCAAGGGCGACGCCGCGGCCCTGGCGACCGCGCTGGGACGGCTGAAGATCGTGCGCGCGGCCGGAACGCCCCTGGGCGCGCTGGCGGCGGCCTATGTGCTGCTCTCGGGCTTCATCGGCATCGCCAACGTGCGGCCGGCGCCGAACATGACGGTCATGGCGCCAGGCTGGGCCGAGGCGGCCCTGGCGGTGATGCTCGGCCTGCTGGCGACCACGGTCGGCGTGCTGTGCGAGCGCCATCTGGAGGCGCGGATCCGGCGCGCGGCGGCCTGACACCTTGGCCGTCCCGAAGATCTCGGACGCGGAGAGCCGGGTCATGGCCGTGGTCTGGGCCGGCGCGGAGGCCGGGCGCGGCGGCGCGGCGGCGGAGGAGATCTTCGCCGCCGCCGGCGCGCCCAACGGCTGGAGCGAGACGACCGTCCGGACCCTGATACACCGGCTGATCCGCAAGGGTGCGCTGGAGTCCGGGCGGCGCGGCGGGCTGGCGCTCTACGCCCCGAAGCTCAGCCGCGAGACGTGGATGACCGAGGAAAGCCAGGGCTTCCTCGACCGGCTGTTCGGCGGGCAGGTCGCCCCGCTGGTCGCTCACTTCGCGCGGCAGCGGGCGATGAGCCCGGAGGACGTGCAGCGCCTGCGCCGGCTGGTGGCCGAGCTCGACAGCGAAGCCGCCGATGACGATGACTGACCGATATGGCGGTCCCGAAGCGTTCTTCTTTTGTTCTTGACAGGCGCGCGCGAATTTGGTAGGTTATTCGTACGGTTGATTACTGCGCCTGCTGAGGCAGGGCAGCCGCGAGCGGGGCGAGGCGCCTAGCGCTCGCGCCTTGTCGCCCAGGTGGGGCGGCGGCTGATTGTTCGACAGCGATGCGGCGGCCTGCCGGGCCGCGTTCACCCGCCGGGACGCCCGGCGGGCCTTTTGTCATGGGGCTTTGCCATTGTCAGACGACGAGATCCTGTCCGAGGCGCGGGAGGCGTTCGCCCTGGCGGCCGACGCGGAGGCCGAGAACCGGCGCGAGGCGCTGGACGACCTGCGCTTCGCCCGCCTCGGCGAGCAGTGGCCGGAGCGGGTGCGCCGCGAGCGCGAGCTGGAAGGGCGGCCGTGCCTGACCATCAACCGACTTCCGGCCTTCATCCGCCAGGTCGTGAACGATGCGCGGCAGAACAAGCCGGCCATCACCGTGCATCCGGTCGACAGCGGCGCCGACCCCGAGACCGCCGAGGTCTTCAACGGCCTGATCCGCCACATCGAGCAGTCGTCGGACGCCGAGGTCGCCTACGACACCGCGCTGGACTTCGCGGTGACCTCGGGGATCGGCTACTTCCGGATCAACACGCGCTACGCCACGGACGACGCCTTCGACCAGGACATCGTCGTCGAGCGGGTGGCGAACCCGTTCTCGATCTACGGCGATCCCGAGTCGGTCGCGGCGGACTCGGGCGACTGGAACCTGGCGTTCGTAGTCGACAGCCTGCCGCGCGCCGCCTTCGAGGCGCGCTGGAAGGGCGCCGACGCCGTCGACTGGACGGGCGAGCGGGAGGCGGGGGCGCACCCGGACGGTCCACGCGTGACGGTCGCCGAGTATTGGCGGCGCGAACGGGTGGAGCGGACGATCCTGGCGCTGTCGGACGGGCAGGCGATCGAGGAGGTCGCCTACAAGGCCCAGAAGGCCATGTTCGACGCGCTCGGCGTGAAGGTGGTGGGACGGCCCCGTACGGTTGCGTCGCACAAGGTGGTCCAGCACATCCTCTCGGGCGCCGAGGTGCTGGAGACGGTGGATTGGGCCGGCCGGTTCATCCCGATCGTGCCGGTCTATGGCGAGGAGCTGATGGTCGACGGCCGCCGGCGGCTGCGCAGCCTGGTGCGCGACGCCAAGGACCCGCAGCGGATGTTCAACTACTGGCGCTCGATCTCGACCGAGCTGGTGGCGCTGGCGCCGCGGACGCCGTTCATCGGCCGCAAGGGCGCCTTCGACACCGACTCCGCCAAGTGGGCGACGGCCAACACCCAGAGTCACGCCTACATCGAGTATGACGGCCCCGAGCCGCCGATGCGGCAGGGCTATGCCGGCGTGCCGGCCGGGGCGCTGCAGGAAGCGATGAACGCCTCGGACGACATGAAGTCGATCATGGGCCTCTACGACGCCAGCCTCGGCGCGCGGTCGAACGAGACCTCGGGCCGGGCGATCATGGCGCGGCAGCGGGAAGGCGATGTCTCGACGTTCCACTACATCGACAACCTGAGCCGGGCGATCAGACATGCCGGACGGATCCTGATCGACCTGATCCCCCGGGTGTACGGGACCGCACGTGTGGTGCGCGTGCTGGGGGCGGACGGGGCCGCCCAGTCGGTGGGCGTGGCGCCGGCCGGGCAGGGCGCGGAGGCGCTGAAGGCCGTCGGACGTGTCTACGACCTCGGCGCCGGCAAGTACGACCTCACCGTCCGCTCAGGACCCAGCTTCACCAGCCGCCGCGAGGAGGCGGCCAGCCAGATGATCGAGCTGATCCGAGCCTATCCGGCCGCGGCGCCGCTGGTGGGCGACCTCCTGGCGCGAAACCTGGACTGGCCCGGCGCCGACGAGATCGCCCAGCGCCTCTCGGCCCTGCTGCCGCCGCAGGCCCGGGGCCAGAACGCCGAGGCCCAGGCCGCTCAGGCGCAGCTCGCCCAGCTGGGCCAGGCCCTCGCCGCGGCCAGGGCCGAGGTGGCGGCGCTGAAGCAGGACCGGGCGCTGGCGGTGCGCCGCGTCGAGATCGAAGCCTTCGAGGCCGAGACCAACCGCCTGAAGGCGATGCGTGGCGGGGCTGCAACCTGAGCTTGACGTTCAGTGTTTGTTCTGATGCAAATTGCGGGTGAGTAAAGCGCCTTTCCGCAAGGGACCAGATTGTCTCCAAGCATGGCGCTGCGAGCGAACACGTCGAAGTTGGCCATGCCCACCAGCATGCCGTCCTGCCTTCCCGGAGTTCTGCCAGCGGAAGTGATGGAGGCTGGACCGCGTGCTGTCCTGGACCGTAGCCGAGCGCGAGTCGGGCCGGACGATGGTCCTCCAATCGACGCCTGGATGGCGGCGCGGGGCAGGCGTGTGGAGCGTCGCAAGTGAGTGAGCCACCGGTGACCCAGCTCACGTTCTGGAGCTATCTTGCGGGCGCCGTCTGGTCGTTGGCGTGGCTGGCGTTGCTGGGCACAAGCACGGCATCGCAGGATTTGCGGACGGCGCTGCGCATGCTGTTGGCTCTCGTCATGGGCTTCGTGACCGGGATCTGGGCGCCACTTTCGATCGTGGCTGTGCTGCTTGGCGCATGGCGACGAGAAACCGAACGACGCCGCGCCACCAGCGGCTGAGGCGTTCGTCCACGACGGGGCACGGCCCCGGATCGACCTCCCGACCTTAGAGTCACTCAAGATCTGTTCGCTGCCGGAGGGATTCCGCCTCCTGCCCGCGACGCCAATGGCGTCGCCTCATCCGCGCCGCCGCCTGTGCGGCGCCAGTTCCAAAGGACATCCATGACCGATCACGACCCCATCGCGGCGGGTGGCGACGACGCGCGCCTGGACGAGGAACAGCTCGTCGAGACCGACGGGCTGCAGCATGAGCCGGAGACCTTCGAGCTCGACCTGGACGGCGAGATCCACACCCTGCCGGCGGCGCTGAAGGGCGCGTTCCTCAGGCAGGCCGACTACACCCGCAAGACGCAGGAGCTGGCGGCCGGCCGCCGCGCGCTGGAGGCCGAACGCCAGGCTCTGGCCGACCATCGGCGAGGCCTGGACGATGAGGCCGGCGACCGGGCCACGCTGGCGGCGCTGGACCGCCACCTGGCCGAGTTCGACGGGCTGGACTGGGAGCTGCTGGCGCACGAGGCGCCCGGACGCGCCGAAGCGCTGTGGGCGAGCTTCCAGGAGACCGAGGCGCTGCGGGAGCAGTTTGCTTACGCCCTGGCGCATCACGACCAGCGGCGGGCGCTGGAGGCGGCGCGGGAGTCGGCCGAGGCGATGGCCGCGACCGGCGCGAAGCTGCGGGAAGAGATCGAGGGCTGGTCGCCCGAGGTCGCGGCCAAGCTCGTAGAGTACGGGCAGGCGTTCGGGGTGACGATGGAGGAGCTCGCCCAGATGGCCGACCCGCGGCTCTGGAAGCTGCTGCATAAGGCCTGGCGCGCCGATCAGGCGGGGCAGGGCGAGGCCGAGGCGGCCGCCCGCGAGGTGCGACCGGCGCTCACCGTGAGCGGCGGCGCCGCAGGGGCAGGCGGCGTCCGCGACGAACTAGGCACCCGCGAATGGATGCGCCGCCGCGGCGAGCAGCTGGCGCGAGGGCGGTGATGGGGGAGCGCAATCCGATGGACAGCGTAAGGTCGGCGGTGCGGCGCAAGCTGGTCGACAACACCCGGACGCTCGCACAGTTCTTCGATCGGCGGCCGGACTCGCCGCTGACTCTGGAGCAGCGCGCGGGGCGCGTGTGGGACCTGGGCGCCAAGACGGCGTTCGCGGAGCGGGTCATGGACGAGGAGATCAACCGCTCCTTCGCGGATTCTGCCGCCGCCGGCATGGGGCGTCCGCACAACAATGACCTCGACGCCCTGCGGCACGCGCGCGCCTCGAAGCGCATCGCCGAGGTGGCGGGACCGGCCTTCGCCACGGCCGCCGGCGTAGGGCATGAGGTCGACAACCTGATCGACAGTCTGCGGCAGCACAAGCGCGCCACCGGGGCCTATGGAGGGCCGTATCCCCACCGGGAGAAATCACCGACGCCGGGGCAGACCCTCGACGAGATCCGCATGGACCTTCGAAACAATCTCGAGGGCGTGAGCGCAGCGGTCCGCGGGAGCGAGATCGACCCGAGCCGGCTCCAGACCCGGGTGAGGGAAGCGCCGACCGGGCCCCTCTACCGCCACCCGCCGGCCTGGGTGGAAGGCCTTCCACGCCGCTGAAAGTTCCTGTTGTGTTCTTTGGTGGGCTTGCTAAGCTCAACCAAAGAACGAGTGGATCGATGATGCCGTCAGAGCGAGAGTTGAGTGCTTCCTGGGGCGGGCTCATTCGCGGGATCGCTCGTGGGCTTCGGGGAAGCGCCCGGCTGTTCTTGGGCCTGCTGGCCGGCATGGCGACACTCCCCGTGCTGGCGCTGATCGGCCTGTTCGGCCTCGATCTTCTCGGCCGCATCTCCCCGGTCACGCGGATGGACAATCCCCACCTTCCCATGGGGCCACAGGGGCAGGCGATCACCGCTGCCGGCGGATCGACGGTCATCTGGCGAAGCCCCTCGTCCGTCACCGGCCAGACCTGTCGGGGGGCGTGCGACGACCTGATGTTCCAGAACGATACGCCGCTCCAGGTGGAGATCCGTGACCGCGACGGCGGCTGTGTGGTCTGCGAGGCGCCCGACTTGAAGGCGCGACTATCGCCCTGGTGGAATGGGCCTGCGGCCGTGGAAGTCCAGATCGCGCACCTGAAGGGGGCGCGGCCGTGAACCTGAAGTCCATTCTCCGCCCGACCGCATTTCGGCTGGGCTATGTGATCGGGCTCAGCTTCAGCCTGCTCGTCATGGCGCTCTTCCAGTGGTTTTCGGAAAGCGAGCGGGACTACGACATCGAGATCATCGCCGTGGGCGCCGACTTGGACGCCCACCGCGCTCGGGACGTGTTGCTGAAGACGGACCGGGGCGTCCTGTTCTCCCAGACCTGCCGCGGCGGCTGCGACGACCTCTGGCAGCGGGCCGATCTATGGGAGGGCGTCTTCGATCTGCGGGTCCTTGACCAGGGCGGCGCGTGCGTGGCCTGCGGCGAACCGGCATACGTAACCGGCATCATACCCGCCGGCTGGAACCTGCGGGGACGCGAGCGCCTGGACGGGAACTTCCATTTTCTGAAGGGCGCGCCGAACATCCGGCTAAAGGACTGGCGTCCTGCCATGCCGAAGGGCGACTGACGCCGTCGGCGGCCCGCCCTCGCTCCTGAGCTGGAGCCTCTAGAAACCTGACGTCATTGGCGATCTTCCTTCGCCAGCGATGAGCTGAGCCGACGTCTCGGGCCGAGCTTCCGCGGCGAGACGACCCGCGCTCAAGCCTCCAAGATCGTGGCCGATCCTCCCGCCCCGCGGGGACAGGGTCGCGCCCTCCCGACATCCGCCGCCGCCGGCCCGGCCGGCTCGCGACCGAGCACCCGCGTCTCCGGCGCGGCTCGGGCGCCTGTGCGCGGCCTTCCCAAACTCCAAAGGACAGACATGCCGAATACGATCCTCACGGCCACCGCGGTGACGCGGGAGGCCCTTCGCGTGCTGCACCAGAAGCTGAACTTCGTGGGCACGATCACGCGCGACTATGACGACCGCTTCGCCCAGCAGGGCGCCAAGGTCGGCGACACGCTGAAGATCCGGCTGCCGAACCAGTACACGGTTCGCACGGGCGCCACGCTGTCGGCGCAGGACACCACCGAAAGCTCGGTGGACCTCAAGGTGCAGACCCAGAAGGGCGTGGACCTGAACTTCACCTCGGTCGACCTGACCCTCAGCCTGGACGAGTTCTCGGAACGCATCCTGGAGCCGGCCATGAGCGTGCTGGCCGCCAACATCGAGGCCGACGCCATGGGCATGTACCGGGACGTCTGGAACCAGGTGGACAACATCGGCCAGCCGGCGAGCTTCGCTAAGGTGCTGGAGGGCCGGAAGATGCTGGTGGACAACCTGGCGCCGCTGAACGCCCGGACGTGCAACCTGAACACCCAGGACAACGTCGACCTGGTGGATGCGCTGAAGGGCCTGTTCAACGACAAGTCGACGATCTCGAAGCAGAACCGCGAGGGCTTCATGGGCCGGACCGCCGGCTTCGACTTCATGGAGAACACCCTGTGGCCGCGGCATCTGCGCGCCGCCGGAACCGGCTATCAGGTCAACGGCGCCGGCCAGACCGGCTCGACGCTGGCGGTCAACACGGGCACCGGCGCGCTGAAGCAGGGCGACGTCTTCACCCTGCCGGGCGTGTTCCGCGTGCACCCGGAGACCAAGCAGACCACCAACGTGCTCCAGCAGTTCGTGGTCACCGCGGACTATGCGGGCGGAGCCGGCGCCCTGGCCATCGCCCCGGCGATCGTGACCAGCGGGCCGAACCAGACCGTCTCGGCCTCGCCGGCGAGTGCGGCTGCGCTGGGCTTCTCGGGCACGGCGAGCCAGAGCTACGGCATCTCGATGGCCTACCAGAAGGGCGCCTTCGCCTTCGCGACCGCCGACATGGTGATGCCGCGGGGCGTCGACTTCGCCAGCCGCGAGGTCTTCGACGGGATCTCCATGCGGATCGTGCGCCAGTACGACATCAACAACGACAAGTTCCCGTGCCGCCTGGACGTGCTCTACGGCTTCAAGACCATCCGGCCGCAGCTCGCCTGCCGTCTGGCCAACAAGTAGCGCCGGCCCGGCCGCGACGGCGGCCACGCGCAGGACGCAGACCCTCCTGGGGCCGCCTTCGGGCGGCCCTTTTCATTTCCGGAGACCGCGATGGCGATCACGACGTACGCCGAGCTGAAGGCGGCGGCGGCGAACTGGCTGGTGCGCGCCGACCTGACCGAGCGCATCCCCGAATTCATCGCCCTGGCCGAGGCCCGGCTGAACCGCAGGCTGCGGACGCGGCTGGCCGAAACCGAGGTCGGCCTCACCACCACCCTCGGCTCGCGGTTCGCGCCGCTGCCGGCGGGGTTCACCGAGCCGCTGCGGCTTTGGATCGAGCGGCCCGAGGGGCGGTGCGAGCTGCCGTTCATCGAGGCCGGCCTGATCGGCGCCTCGTCGCTGCGCGGCGAGCCCGCAGCCTGGACGGTGGACGGGGCCTCGATCCGCTTCGACCGGCCGTGCGCCGAGGCCTACCCCGTCACGCTGCGGATGCTGAAGGCCTTCGCGCTGTCGGACGCCGCGCCGACGAACGCGCTGCTGGCCGAGGCGCCCGACGTCTATCTGTTCGCGGTGCTCGCCGAGGCCGGGCCGCTGCTGCGCGACGCCGAGCTGGCCGGCGCGTACGAGACGAAGCTCGAGCGGGCGCTCGAGGAGCTAAACGGCAAGTCCGCACGCAGCCGGGCGCCGCGACGCCTCGGGATCGAGCTGGCGCCGCTGATCGGCGCGAGGACGGGCTGATGCTGCTGCCGGTCGGGCCCGGGACGCCCGAAGGCCTGCGCGCGCTGCTGAAGTCGTTCCACGACGCGCTCTCCGGCCTGCTGACCCCCGCGGCGCCGACGCCGCTGTTCGCCGCGACGGAGGCCGGCCTGCCGCCGGCCGCGTCGCATCCACAGACCCTGGCGCTGGTCACCGACCTCAACGTGCTCGCCCACTCGGACGGGACGCACTGGATCCGCCAAGACACGGGAGCCGTGATCGTCTGATGCCTTCTTCCTGGTCACCCTCGCTCCGGTTCGAACTGCAGTTCACCGGCGAGAACATCAACCTGTGGGGCGAGAAGCTGAACACCGTCCTGCAGCACGCCGACTATTCGGTGGCAGGCTGGCTGACCAAGCCGCTGACCGGCCCCACCGCGCTCTCCACCGCCAACGCCGGAGACGACGAGGCCCGCGCGGCGATGGTGAAGTTCACCGGCGGCGCCGGCCCGTTCACCGTGACCATTCCAGCGGTGAGCAAGAGCTACCTCGTCTGGAACGCCTGCGACGGTCCGGTGACCCTGACCACCGGCGCCGGCGCGACCGTGACGGTGGACGCGGGCGACATCGCCTGGATCGCCACCGACGGCGCGGCGGTGAAGACGCCGGGCTACGGCGGCGCCTCGATCAAGGACTGGGTGACGAACGTCGCCTGGTCGTACAACGCCGGCGCCCTGCCGGCCCAGGCCGGCAATGCCGGCAAGTTCGTGAAGACGGACGGGACCAGCGCCAGCTGGCAGGCCCTCTCGACCTCAGACCTCAGCGACTACGCGGGCGCCGTGAAGGGCCTCGCGCTCGCCTTCGCCATCGCGCTCTAGGAGACGCCCCATGCCCGTGACGCCGAACAGCATCGTGACCCCGCAGACGCCGAAGTCGGCGGTGGTCAACGTGGCCGCGGCCAACACCACCTATACGACGAGCCCCACCAACACCCAGCTGCTGGTCACCGCCGGCCCGAACGGCGCGCGGCTGACCAAGCTCCAGGCCATTCCCTGCGAGACCATTTCCACGGCCAACCAGCTGCAGCTCTTCCGGTCGGCCGACGGCGGGACGACCAAGTTCCTGGCCGACAGCGCGCTCATGGCCACCTACACCATGGCCCAGACCACCGAGGCCCCCACGACGGACTTCGGCTATTCGGACGACGCCCCGCTCATCCTGCAGCCCGGCGAGCGCCTCTATGTGGCGCAGGGGCAGGCCAAGAGCGTGAACTACATCGCCGAATGGGCGGACTACTGATGGCGGTCGGCCAAAAGATCCGCGGGCTCGTCGGCCAGTCGATGAGCGGGCGGCGGGGGCAGAAGGTGCGCGTCCTTCGTGTCATCAGTATTGGAGCTGGATCGGGCTCGCTGACAGCTGCGACTTCCTGCACAGCCTTCGTGTGGATGATCGGCGGCGGCGGCGGGGGCGCGCAGCTCGGCAACGGCTTCGCGGGCGGCGGGGGTGGAGGTGCCGCGACATACGCTGAAGCGCCAATGACATCCGGCCAGACACTCTCCTACATCGTAGGAGCGGCTGGCCCCGGTGCTCTGTCAAACAACAGTCCGGGCGCTGACGGCGGTGACAGCATCTTGGTTCTGCCCGGTGGGCGAACGGTCATCGCTGGAGGGGGGAAAGGAGGCTTGCCTGGTGGAGTAGGTGGTGCCGGAGGCTTGTTCAGGGGTGGACTT
>JBKOYY010000168.1:0-10946 GCA_046725615.1 Pseudomonadota bacterium | reverse complement strand
GCCCAGCATCGAGCTCAGGGCGAAGCCCAGGAAGTGGCTGAACAGCATCCGGCGGTTGGCCCCGAGGAACGCCCGCATCTCGCCGCGTCCCGTCGGATGCGCGCCCGCCGGTCGCGCCACGCCCCGCCGCGTGGGTTCCTTCACGAACGCCATCGGGATCAGGACGAGCAGGCCGCCCAGCCCGACGATCACGAAGGTCATCTGCCATGGCCGCAACACCCCCAGGCCGGGGAGGCCGACCGGCGGCAGCTGGGCCACGAGCTGGATGGCGAGCCCGCCGATCACAAGCGCCAGGCCAGCGCCCACGTACTGCGCGCCGGTGTAGAAGCTGATCGCCCGCGCCAACCGATGACGCGGGAAATAGTCGCTGATCGTCGACAGCGCCGACGGGCCCAGCGACGCCTCGCCGACCCCGACGGAGATCCGCGCCACGAACAGCTGGATGAAGTTCTGCGCCGCCCCGCAGGCGGCGGTCGCCAGGCCCCAGAACAGGGCGCCCAACATGATGATGCGCTTGCGCTTGCCCCGGTCCGCCAGCCGGCCGAACAGCAGGCCGAAGAGGACGAAGAACACCACGAACGCCGCGCCCGCCAGCAGGCTGACCTCGGTATCGGTGAGCTGGAAGTCGCGCTTGATGGGTGCGAACAGCAGCGTGAGGATCTGGCGCTCGACGTAAGACATCATGTTGACGAGCGAGAGCGCGCCCACGACGAACCAAGCGTAGGCCGCCGCGGGGTATTCCTCCGATACGCGCTCCAGCTCGGCCGGGATCTGGGCCTGAGCCGTCATAGGAGCCTAGGCCGGTTCTTTGGACAGCCGACCGAGCGGGACCCGCTCGCCACGGGCGTTCACCGGATCATGGGCGACGTCGTCCGGCCGATAGGCTCGCACCAGCGCCGCGAGCTCCATGTGGATCCCGTTGGGGTCGCGGAAATACATCGACCGGATCCAGGTGCGCTCGTTCACCTCGTCGGACGCGTGCCGGTCGCCATCCTCATGGTTGAGGACGCGGAGCGACACACCCCGCCGCCGGAGCCGCTCGGCGTACTCGTCGAACTTCTCCAGCGGGATGCTGATCGCCAGGTGATTCATCGAGGCGTGGGCGGTCTGCGACCCGACGTTCTGGTAGTCGGGGTGCATGGAGGCGATGCCCGGCGCGGCCTCTGGCGCGTTGGGAAACCAGAAGAAGGCGATGGAGCCTCCGCCACCGCAGTCGAAGAAGAAATGCTGACCACGCCCGTTGGGCAGGTCGATCGTCTTCACCAGCGGCATCTCGAGGACGTTGGTGTAGAAATCCACCGTCTCGGCCATGTCCCGGGCGACCAGCGCCACGTGATTGACGCCGCTGTAGCGCATCGGCTCTTCCATCATCGCCTCCTTCGTTAGCCCCCCCGACTTCACTCTCCGAGATTGACCCTCAGTTCGACGCCGTAGGTGCGCGGTTCGGCGAAGTAGAGCTGGGTCAGCACGCCGGCCGTCGGCACCGCGGAGAGGCGGTGGGCTTTATCGTTCAGGTTCTTGCCCCACAGCGAGGCGCGCCAGCGACCCTTGGGCTCGACGTAGGTGATGCTGGCGTCCCAGATGTTGTAGGCGGACTGATAGCCCTGAGGCACGTTCAGGGTGTCGGTGAAGTGCGAGCCTTCGTGCGACCACGAGAGGTTCGGGGTCACCGTGCCGCCGCCGGCCAGTTCGAAGTCATAGGAGACGTCGATCCGGCTGGTGATCTTCGGCACCCGGGTGGGCACGAGATGGCAGGGCCCCTTGTCCGCCCGGTCGCGCAGCCCCCCACAGGGGTTGGCCGCGGTCGCCACGCCGCCCGAGAGATTGGCCAGGAAGCTTGTGTAGTCAGCATCGAGGTAGCCCACCGAGGCGCTGACAGTCATGTGTTCGACCGGCAGCATGGTGAGCTCGACTTCGACGCCGCGGGCCCGCTCGTTGGCGTTGTTGGCGACCACCTGCTCTTCGCCCGAGCCGCTGGCGGCCGGCCGGAAGGTGGAGATCTGCAGGTCGGAATACTTGTTCCAGAACGCCGCCACGTTCAGGCGCAGGCGGTTCTCCCACCAGTCGGACTTCAGGCCGATCTCGAAGGCCTTCGCCTTCTCGGGCGCGAATGGGCCAACCGTGGCCGCCGAGGCCGCCCGCGAGTTGAACCCGCCGCTCTTGAAGCCGGTCGAGTAGCTCGCATAGACCATCGCATCTTCGTTGATCTTGTAGTTCGCCCCGAGGTGGTAGGTGAACCGCGACCAGTCCTCGGACGCATTGATCGCCGGGGTCGTGAAGAAGGTGGCGATCGGCCGTTGCAGCCGTCGGACGAAATCCTTCTCCTGCCACGAATAGCGCCCGCCGGCGGTCAGGGTGAGTTGGTCGGTCACGCTGTAGTCGATCTGCGCGAAGGCGCCGGCCGTCTTCTCCTTCTGGGCCGAAGCCTCGTAGGTCTGGGTGGCCAGGAAGAAGATCTGGTCGGCGTCCCACTTGGTCTTGCCGGCGTAGGCGCCGCCGACCCACTGCAGCGGTCCGTCGCCGTCCGATTCGATGCGGAACTCCTGCGACATCAGCTTGTGGCGCTTGCTGGCCGTGGTCTCGAAGAAGGCCAGGTCGGTGACGTCGAAGTCGCTGTATGAGAAGTTCGAGCTGCGGACGATCCCGCTGATCGAGACGATCCGGAAGCCTTCGCCGTTGTAGGTGGTGTTCACGGTGCCGGCCCAGGTGTCCTGGTAGTCGCCGCTTGGGAAGTTCCGCATGGCTACGAACGGATCGGTCGGGCCGCCGGGGAAGCCGAAGCCGGGCCGACCGACGCGCGAGAGGGCGTCCGTGGGGAAGGAGCCATTGACGCCGCCGACGGAGTCGCTGCGGTCCTTCACGTAGGCGAGGCTGGCGTTGACCTCGATGTTCGCGGTTGGGTTCCAGCGCACAGCGCCGCGAATCGACTGCACGTCATCGCCGGCCAGCCATTCGTCGACGGGCTGCAGGCCCGCGGGCGTCCGATAGAGGTTGTGCATGTAGCCCGACGAGTACTGCCGGGTGGCGGACAGCCGGAACGCGAGTTGCTCGTTCACCGGCAGGTCGGCGGCCATCGAGGCGTCGGCGCGGCCGTAGTTGCCGATCCGGACCAGGGCGGCGAACGAGTAGGCGTTACCCGGCTTCTTGGTGGTGATGTTCACCACCCCGCCGGTGGTGTTCTTGCCGAACAGCGTGCCCTGCGGGCCCCGCAGCAGTTCGACCTGCTGGATATCGAAGGTGCTCTGCAGTGCGCCGATGTTGCGGGTGTAGAACACCCCGTCCACCGCGATGCCGACGCTGGGGTCGATGGCCTGGTCGACGCCCTGGTAGCCGATGCCGCGCGAGTAGGCGACCGAGGCGTTCCGGTGGATGGCGCCGACGCCCTCGATGGTGAAGTTCGGCGCCGACCGGGTGAGGTCGGACAGGTCCTGGACGAACAGCTTCTCGAGCTGCGCCTCGGTCACCGCGGTGACCGCCACAGGGGTTTCCTGGAGCGACTCGGCCCGCATCCGGGCGGTCACCACGAGTTCCTCGATGGCGGTCTCATTCTCGGCCGCGGCGGCGGTGGCCGGCCACAGCGCGCCTGCGGTCAGGGCGCCCAAGCACGCCGAGCCCAAAAGCAGTTTCCTGATCATGTCCCTCCTCCCCGCCGGCATAACGCCGATCATTGTCTTGCTTGGGAGGAATGTTAGATTCCGAAGTATTCTAGCCCTACGGCATAAAATTTTGGCACCGAGACAAATCCGCTTTGTCGCCCGTCGCCCCCGTATCGACGGCGGCAGTGCGGCGACGATACTCAGGGCGATCCCATGCGCCTGCCCCCGCTGACCTCGCTGCGGGCCTTCGAGGCCGTGGGCCGGCTCGGCAACGTGCGCGAGGCCGCCGACGAGCTGAACGTCACCCCCGCGGCCGTGAGCCACCAGATCCGAACGCTGGAGGACCATCTGGGCGTGGAGCTCTTTGTCCGCGGCGCCCGCGGCCTGCAGCTCACGGAGCCGGGGGCGGAGTTCCTGATAGCCGCCAGCGAAGCCTTCCGCACGCTGCACAACGGCGTCGAGCGCCTGGCGCAGCGCTCGTGCCAGGAGAGGCTCGCCGTCAACAGTCTCCCGTCCTTCGCCGCCAACTTCCTCGTGCCGCGGCTGGCGAAGTTCCACGCCGACCACCCGAATATCGAGCTGGAAATCAGCACCGGCGGGCGGTTCGGCGAGGTGGTCGACCTGCGGGGTCTCGGCGTCGACATCGCCGTGCGCGCCGGCCTGGACAAGAGCGCCTTCCCCGGCCTCATCGCCGAGCGACTGGTGCCGGAGATCATGTTCCCGGTCTGCACACCGGCCGTGCGCGACGGCCCCAATCCGATCCGGACCCCCGAAGACCTGATCGACCACACCCTCATCATCGTCTCGCGGACGCCCGAGGGCTGGCCGGAGTGGATCGAACTGGCCCGGGCCCAGGGATGGGCGCTGGCCGGCCTCGACCCCCATCATGGCGTGCGGTTCGACACCATCCAGCTCGCGACGACCGCGGCGCTGCAGAGCATGGGCGTCGTGATCGGCCGACGGCCGCTCATCGACAACTTCCTGGCGTCGGGCCTTCTGGTCGCGCCGTTCGACATCGAGGTGACCAGCAAGATCGCCTACTGGCTCGTCTATTCGCCGACGATGGCCGGGGCCCCGTCGCTGCAGGCGTTCCGGGGCTGGCTACGCGCCGAACTGGGCCTGGCCGCCACCGAGCCCGCCTGACCGACCAATTATTTTCACGTCCACCGCAAATCATTTTGGGGCGCCGGGCGCAGCGGCGCCCCGCTACAGCTTTCGCCAAAACAGGGACGCCTCGGCGCGGCCCGAGACACGGGAGCGGAACAGCGGATGGCGGCGCACACGTTCACCAAGGGCTCGATCACGTCGGCCGCGGCCGCGCTGGTGATCCGCGCCGCAGAGGCGAAGGCTGCCCGGATCGGCGTGCCGATGGTCATCGCGGTGACCGACGAGTCGGGCGTGTTGAAGGCCTTCTCGCGGATGGACGGCGCCCCGCTGCTGAGCGTCGACCTCGCCAAGGACAAGGCCTACACGGCAGCGGCCTACGGCATCGCCACCCACGCCTGGCACGACTTCATCAAGGCCGACCCGCCGCTGTTGCACGGCATCGTCAAGACGCCGCGCCTGATCGTGTTCGGCGGCGGCTATCCGATCGAGGTCGAGGGCGCCGTGGTCGGGGCGATCGGCGTCAGCGGCGGCCACTACGAGCAGGACATGGAGGTTGCGAAAGCCGGCCTCTCGGCGCTCTCCTGAGAAGCCTGGGCGATGACGCATTCGGCCCAGCCGCGCGAGGTTCATCATGGACATCCGCCGAGACACGCCGAGGTTCCGCTTCCGCGGAATCCATCACATCGCCCTGGTGTCCGGGGACATGCCGAAGACAGTCGCGTTCTACCGCGACCTGCTGGGCATGCCCCTGATCAAGACGCTGGAACTTCCCGACGGCAAGGGACAGCACTTCTTCTTCGACGCCGGCGGCGGGGCGTCGATCGCGTTCTTCTGGTTTCCCGCAGCGCCCGAGGCCGAGCCGGGCGTGGTCCAGGCCCCGCAGGGCGGCGGCGTGTCGGCTCACGGCTCGATGAACCACCTCGCGCTCGACGTGGCGCCGGAGGATCTGGCGATCTACCGCGCGCGGCTGGCGGAGGCGGGGATCGAGGTCACCGAGATCGTGTCCCACAGCGATCGGGAGTCGCTGCCGGACGGCGGCGACACCACCTTCATTCGGTCCATCTATTTCCACGACCCCGACGGGATCCGGCTGGAGTTCGCGACCTGGGTCCGGCCGCCCGCCGGAATTTGAGACTCAACGACAACGACAGGGCGCCGCCGGGCGCCTGATGAGGAGGAAACCATGAGCAAGTCGGCGACCAAGGAGTTCGAGATCCGCGGCGTGAACCACGTGGCCCTCGTCTGCAAGGACATGGCCCGGACGGTTGAGTTCTACCGCGACGTGCTGGGGATGCCCCTGACAAAGACCATCGATCTGCCCAACAACATGGGCCAGCACTTCTTCTTCGACATCGGCAACGGCGATTCACTGGCGTTCTTCTGGTTCCCGAACGCAGGCGAAGGAGTCCCCGGCGTTTCGGCTCCGAGCACCCTTCCCGGACAGGGTGGACTGGCGTCGGCCCACGGGTCGATGAACCACCTGGCCTTCGACGTGCCGCCCGAGAAGTTCGACGAATATTGCGAGCGCCTGAAGGCCAAGGGCGTGAAGGTCTCGGGAATCTCGAACCACGACAACTCGCCGAGCCAGATGTCGCCGACCGTCACCGACGACGTCTTCGTGCGCTCGATCTACTTCTTCGACCCCGACGGGGCGCTGCTCGAGTTCGCCGCCTGGACGAAACCGCTCGGACCGCAGGACGTCGCCCACGAGGCCGCACGGGCCGACGGTTCGCGGAGCGTCAACCTGGTGCTGAACCCCGACGGCACGCCGCGCGCGCCTGCCGCGGCCAAGGCGGTCGAGCCCGCCGAGTAACCCCTCAGCGATCGCGACGTATCCGATGACCGACGAAGCCATCCGCGCGCTGGCCAAGCGCTTCTTCGACTGCGTGGAAGCGGGAGACGTGGACGGACTTGTGGCTTGCTACGCGTCCGACGCCCGCATCTGGCACAATACCGACCGGCTCGAGCAGACTCCCTCGGAGAACGAGGCGACGCTGAAGGGCCTGGTCAAGCGCATTGGCGAGCGCGTGTACGCGGATCGCCGACTGCAGGTGTTCCCCGGCGGCTTCGTCCAGCAGCACGTCCTCCAGGGGGTGCGCCTCCACGATGGCGTGCGCGTCGAGTTGCCCGCCTGCATCGTCTGCGAGGTGAAGGACGGCCGGATCACCCGCCTTGATGAATACTTCGACTCCGCCGGGGTGGCGGAGTTCCGCAAGTTCGCCTGACCCTTTCAGACCGGAGTTCGTCCATGCCCGTCCTGCGCCAGGTCCCGCGCTCGGAAGTCACCGCCGATGTGGTGCACAGCTACTACGATCGCCTGTTCGGCGCCGGGCGATGCCCGGTGGCCGAGCCGGGCACCGCCACCGGGACGCCGGGCGACTGGTGGACCGTCTTTGCGCTCTGTCCGGACATCTTCCAGCATGCTGTCGACGGGTTCGCGGTCTATCGGCACCCGGAGCGCAAGCTGGATCCCGTGCTGCGCGAGCTGGGGCAGACCCGCGCCGGATGGGTGAAGGAGAGCCAGTTCGTCTTCTCCCAGCACTGCAAGTCGCTGCGCAACCTGGGGGTCTCGGAGGAGAAGATCGCCGCCGTGCCGCACTGGCAGGTCTCGGACGTCTTCGACGAGCGCGAGCGCGCGGTGCTGGCCTATGCCGACTGCCTCACCGCCGGCGACGGGCGCACGCCCATCGAGGTGTTCGACAAGCTCCGCACCTTCTGGGGCGACGAAGAGATCTTCGAGTTCACCTACATCACCACGCTCTATGCGATGCACGCGGTCATCACCCGGGCGCTGCGCATGGAGTACGACGACCGCAACGATCCCATCGTCGAGATCGCCGCCCCCGAGGGCTACAATGCCCAGGAGTTCCTCACCCCGCGCCGGTGACGACGCGGCCAGGGCGATCCGCGCTCAGGCGACCGGCGCGTCCTGGTCGGCCAGGCAGGCGCTCAAGGCCTCCAGCAGCGCGCCGAGTTCCATCGGCTTACGGACGAAGCCGTCGAAGCCACGTCCGCCCTGCTCGCCGAACCGTTCCAGGTCGTAGTCGGCCGAGAACGCGAGGATGGCCGTATCGCGGTTGGGGCCGGGTTGGCCGCGAATCCGCAGGGTGGCGTCCGGCCCGTCCATGCCCGGCATGCGGATATCCATGAGGATCACGTCGAACGGCTGCTTCAAGGCGAGGTCCACCGCGCCGTAGCCATCGACCGCCTCGCTCACTTCGGCGCCGAAGGGCGTCAGGATCGACTTGGCCAGCTCGCGGTTCACAGGGTTGTCGTCGACCACCAGCACCCGCACGCCCGTGAGATCGAGCAGGGGTACGGACTCCTCGGACGCGCACGGCTGGTCGCACGGAGGCGCGGGGATTTCGAATACGAAGTCCGAGCCCTGGCCGACGGCGCTCTTGACGGTGATCGTCCCGCCCATGGCC
The DNA here is from genome assembly GCA_046725615.1 of Pseudomonadota bacterium. Taxonomy (GTDB): domain Bacteria; phylum Pseudomonadota; class Alphaproteobacteria; order Caulobacterales; family Caulobacteraceae; genus Phenylobacterium. The sequence continues at coordinate 2,815 of JBKOYY010000168.1, read as the reverse complement.
TCGACCAGACCGCTGCAGATCGCGAGGCCCAGGCCGGTGCCGCCGTGGCGCCTGGCGGCCGACGCGTCGACCTGAGAAAATCGCTTGAAGAGCTTGGCCTGCTCCTCCGGCTCGATGCCCGCGCCCGTGTCGCGGACCGACACACGCAGCCGTCCCGTCGCGGCGTCGTAGCCGGCCGACAGCACCACGTCGCCCCGGTCGGTGAACTTCACCGCGTTCCCGATCAGGTTCAGCAGGATCTGCCGCACGCGGTCGGGGTCAAACGCCACGCAAGCCGGCAGGTCCGGCGAGACCTCGAACCCGATCCGCAGCCCCTTGGCGGCGGCCTGCGGCTCGAACAGCGCCAGGGCGTCCGACAGCGTTTCGAAGGGGGAGACCGGCTTGGGCTGGATGGGCATCCGGCCGGCCTCGAGCTTTGAGAAGTCGAGGATGTCGTTGACGATCGCCAGCAGGGCCTGGCCCGCGGCCGAGATCCGGCCGACCTGATAGCTTATGTCCTCGTCGAGGTCCGGGCGGGCCGAGACCAGCGACGTGAAACCCAGGATCGCGGTCAGCGGTGTGCGGATCTCGTGGCTCATGTTGGCCATGAACTCGGCCTTCACGGCAGCGGCCGTCTGGGCCGCGTCGCGCGCGGCGCGCAACTCGGCCTCGAGCTCGACGCGGGCGGTGACGTCACGGGTCAGGTCCACGAAGCCGGTGACGAGGCCGGTCTCGTCACGCATGGCGGTCGGACGGCTCTCGAGCCAGATCCAGCGACCGTCCTTGTGGCGCATGCGGTAGATCAGGCCGAACCCTTCGGGCGCGCGGCCATGAATGATGTCCTGGTAGCCCGCCCGGACCGTCGCGATGTCGTCGGGATGGACCAGCGGCAGCATGCTGGCTCCGTCCAGCTCTTCGACCGAGTAGCCCAGGACCCGGGTCACGCTGGGCGAGATGTAGAGCAGCTCCCCGGTCAGCTTGGCGCGGGAGACGATGTCGGTCAGGTGCTCGGCGAGAACGCGGTAGCGCGCCTCGCTGTCGGCGAGGGCCTCTTCGATGGCCTTTCGCGCCGTGATCTCGCGAACGACGTCCTGGAACTCGACGAACGCGCCGGTCTGCGGGTCGTAGACGGCTTTCGGGTGGGCCTCCAGCCACACCATGCGCCCGTCCTTGCAGTAGGCGCGATACTCGAAGCGGAAGGAAGCAGCCGCCGGCCCCGCCGCCATGTAGTCGGCGAAGAGCCGCTCTCCTCTGGCGAAGTCGTCCGGATGGATGAAGTCGCTGGTCTTCCGGCCGATCAGTTCCTCCGGCCTGTAACCCGTGACCGACGTGACGGCGGGCGAGACATAGGTGAAGACCGAGTCCGACCCGTAGCAGGAGATGATGTCGGTGGCGTTCTCCGCGATCAGTCGGTAGCGCGCCTCGCTCCGCTCCAGTTCACGCTGCGCCGCGACGCGTTCTGAAACGTCGCGGAGGGGCGAGATCATCCCGGTGATCGCCCCGTTCTCGTCATGCAGGAGGGTAGGCTTGCCCTCGACCCACACATAGCTTCCGTCAGCGATGCGGACCCGGAAAGCCTGCTCATGGGTCGGGCCGATCTCCCCCGTCTCGTGCAGTTCGGCGATGATCGCCAGCACGCGCTGCAGATCGTCCGGGTGTACGAGACCGAGGCTCGGCGTTCCCACCAGATCGGCCGGGTCGTAGCCGTAGCGACTTACGGACGGGGAGAGGTACTGCAGGACGAAATCGGCGCCGATCTTCATGACGACGTCGGTGGAAGAGTCGGCCAGCAACCTGTAGCGGGCCTCGCTCTCCTCGATCTGATGGAGGAACGTCTCCTCGTCGGTGATGTCGCGGACCACGCCGAAGAGCGCGACGATATTGCCGGCCTCGTCCCTCTGGCCCTCGCCCTTGTAGAGCAGGATCCGGCGCTGGCCGTCGTCGGCGCGCGTGATCTCGACCTTCAGCTCGTCCGCCTCGCCACAGGCGAACAGGCGTTCCACGGTCTGCTGCAGGCGCGCGCGATCCTCCGGCGAATAGAGGTCCACGGCTCCGCTGGACGCGTTGCCGGGTCCGCTGTTCGGCAGCCCGTGCAGGGTGAAGGCCTCGTCGGACCACAGGGCTTCAGTGGCGCCGGCTTCCAGCCGCCAGTAGCCGATCCCGGCGATCTGGCTCGCCAGCCGCAGCCGCTGTTCGGCAAGTTCCGAGGTCGCCAGCGCCTGCCGCCGCGCCCCGTCCAGGCGCCGACCATGGACCTGGATGGCAGTCAGCGGCAGCATCACGAGCGCCATGGAGGCCAGCAGCGCCTGGCTGAGCCCCAGCCGGAGCCCAAGCCCGCCCTCGACGAACACAGCCGGCCCGAGGCCGTTGACCGTGGCGAGGATCGACACCGCCGCGCTGGTCAGCAGCGCCACGGCGCCTCCGGCGGCGCCCCACTGAAGTGCGCAGTAGAGCAACGCGGGCAGGAGCAGGAACGACAGGGGATAGGACGCCTGCCCGAAGACGACGGCCAGGGTCGCGGCCAGCGCCACGGCAGGTAGGTAGTTCCGCCACGAGCGCAGCCCACCTGCCAGGCGCGCGACGCCGCCATCGGCCAATGCGAGCACGGCGGGAACCGTCAGGAGAATGCCCAGGGACTCCGAAACGTACCACTGCAGCACGGTCGGCCATGCGGGCGCGTCGACCAGGACGTGAAGGATCGTTCGTTAACAGCGGCCACCGCCGTCAAGGGGCTTCACACCCGATGCTTCCTCCGTACTCCGCGTGAGGGATCAAACCGGTACGGCCGAGACGCCGAAGGCGGCTCGGTGACGGCGCTCCAGCGCCGGCATGCCGA